>CABHPB010000068.1 GCA_902168115.1 uncultured Methylopila sp.
TTGGGCGGAGGGCAGGGTGGGGAGGGCCTGACGTGAAGCTCGACGCCGCAAATCCCCGCTCAATCCTGCCCGATCCCCACCCTTACCCTCCCCTTGCAAGGGGAGGGAGTTTGGCGAGCGACCGCATCACTGACTTCTCCCGCAAGGGGAAGGGGACATCGACGTCGCGTTTCGATATCAAGCCGCGAAGCCACGCTTGGACTAGGTCATGACACAGCTCAACGTCGCCATTCTCGGAGCTTCCGGCTACACCGGCTCGGAGCTCGTGCGCCTGCTGTCGCGGCATCCGCGCGTCGCGATCCGCGCGCTCACCGCCGACCGCAAGGCGGGGCAGGCGATGGCGGACGTGTTCCCGCAGTTCGTCCATCTCGACCTGCCGAAGCTCACGACGATCGCCGAGGTCGCGCTGGACGAGATCGACCTCGTCTTCTGCGCGCTGCCGCATGGCACGACGCAGACCGTCATCGCCGAGCTGTTCCAGAAGAAGCCCGAGATCAAGGTCGTCGACCTCTCCGCCGACTTCCGGCTGACGGACCCGGCCGCCTACGAGCAGTGGTACGGCCACCCGCATCAGGCGCTCGAGCTGCAAAGCGAGGCGATCTTCGGCGTGAGCGAGCTTTACCGCTCTGCGATCAAGGGCGCGCGGCTGGTCGCCAATCCCGGCTGCCATTCGACGACGTCGATCCTGCCGATCGTCCCGCTGCTGAGGGAGCGACTGATCGAGCCGGATTCGATCTCGATCGTCTCGGCGACGGGCATGTCGGGCGCGGGCAGGGCGGCCAAGGAGGCGATGCTGTTCTCGGAGGTCTCCGAGGGCGTCCACGCCTACGGTGTCGGCGCGCACCGGCACACCTCCGAGCTCGACCAGGAGTTCGACAAAGCGTCCGGCCGCACGACGCGCGCGACCTTCACGCCGATGCTGATCCCGATGAACCGAGGCATCTATGCGACGATCACGGTGCGGCTCGCGGGCGGCGCGACCGCGGAGGCGCTGCACGCGGCGCTTGCGACCGCCTATTGGGGCGAGCCCTTCGTGACCGTGCTGCCGCTCGGCAAGGTCCCGCAGTCGCGGCACGTGCGCGGCTCGAACAACGTCCAGATCGGCGTCGTCGCCGACCGCGGGCCTGACAAGGTGATCGTGCTCTCGACCCTCGACAACCTCGTGAAGGGCGCCTCGGGGCAGGCGGTGCAGAACATGAACCTCGTCGCCGGCTTCGAGGAGACCGAGGGGCTCGGCCAGCTCGCGATCTTCCCGTAAGGCGTTGGCGCCGGTCGTCACCCCCGGGCTTGACCCGGGGGGTCCATCGGGCGCGGACGCGCCCGCTCAAGATGGATGCCCGGATCAAGTCCGGGCATGACGGCGGAGCTTGAGCGAGCCGCGCGCGGCGCTCAGTACTTGTAGAGGATCTTCTCGATCTCCTTCGCATCCTGCGTCTTGGTGAGCGCAAGCGACACCAGCAGGCGGGCCTTCTGGGGCGTCTGGTCGGCGGTGACGATCCAGTCGTTCTCGTCGTCCTTCTCCTCGCCGTTGCGGACCACCTGGCCAGAGCCGGTGCGGGTCGCGCGGACGACGATCTCCTTCTTGCGGACCTCCTTCAGCGGCTCCTCCATGTAGTCGGCGACCGAACCATTGCCGGTGCCGGCGTAGATGAGCGCCTTGCCGCCGCGGTCGGCGATCGCGGTGAGGATGCCGGGGTCCATCGAGGTGTGGGCGTAAAAGACGTCGACCTTCGGCAGGCTGTCGATCTTGTCGATGTCGAACTCGGTCGCGGTCGTGTGGGGCCTGGCGGGCAGGCGGTAGTAGTAAGGCTTGGACTCGACGACCACGCCGAGCGGGCCATAGAGCGACTTGAAGGTCTCGACCTTGAGCGCGTTGGTCTTGGCGACGTCGCGGGCGGAATGGATCTCGTCGTTCATGACGACGAGCACGCCCTTGCCCTTCGATTCCGGCGAGGCCGCGACGACGGCGGCGTTGTAGAGGTTGAGCGGGCCGTCGGCGGAGAGCGCCGTGCCGGGACGCATGGCGCCGATGACGACGACCGGCTTGTCGGACTTCAGCGTCAGGTTGAGGAGGTAGGAGGTCTCCTCGATCGTGTCGGTGCCGTGGGTGATCATCACCGCGTCGACGTCCGGCTGCTTCAGAAGCTCCGAGACGCGCTTGGCGAGCTTCAGCATGCGCTCGTCGTTGTAGCTCTCCGAGCCGATCTGGAAGATCTGCTCGCCGCGCACGTTGGCGACGGTCTTCATCTCAGGCACGCCGGCGATGATCTTGTCGACCGCGACCTTGGCGCTGTCATAGTCGCCGGTGTTGACCGTCGAGGCGCCGGCGCCCGCGATCGTGCCGCCGGTGCCGATGATCACGATGTTCGGTTTCTTCGTCTCGGCCGCGGCCTCGGGCTTGGCCGGGGCTTCCTGCGCCGAGACATGCGCCGGCGTCGCCAGCGCGAGGCAGGCCGCCAAGACGCCGAGGATCGCAGGGCTGACGCTCGTCGCCCGCCGCTTGGTCAGACTTCCAGTCATCGCTTGTTCGCTCCCGCTGGACGCCGCGCCGGGTGGCGCGACTTAAGTCGCACGAGGGCGAGCTTAACTGCCGAAGACTTCGCCCGTGAACCGGGAATCCGCGCCTGCCGCGCAAATCTTCGCCACGGGCCGGCGCCGCCGAAAGCATGAGCGCCAGACCGCCGCCGCCGCGTTATGCCTCGGTGATGTCGAACGCCCCGCACGCCGTCCCCGTCCGCTTCAATCTCGCGCGCTGCTGCCTGGAGGAGAACGCGCGCCTGCGCGGCGCCAAGGTCGGGCTGACGGTCGTCGACGGGGCGGGGGGCGACACGCTCGCTCTGACCTTCGCCGAGGTCGAGGCCGCCGTGCTCGCGCTCGCAGGAGGGATCGCGGGCCTCGGCCTTCCGGGCGGCTCGCGCATCGTCATCCGCATGGGCAACGAGGTCGACACGATCCTGCTGTTCTTCGCGATCATCGCGGCGGGCCACGTCGCCGTGCCGACCTCGATGATGCTGACGCGCGACGAGGCGCGCTTCGTCGTCGAGAACGCCGAGGCCGGCGCCGTCGTCCTCGGCGCGGAGTCAGCGCAGGAGGAGGGATTTGGCGACGCGCTCGTAATTGGGCCGGACAAGCTCGCCGAACTGAAGCGCTCCACGCCGCTCGCGCAGTACGCCGACACGGCCGGCGAGGACGCCGCCTATCTGGTCTACACCTCAGGCACCACCGGCAAGCCGAAGGGCGTGGTGCACGCCCACCGCGTCGCGCTCGGCCGCCGGCCGATGCACAGCCACTGGCTCGACCTCCGCCAAGACGACGTGCTGTTGCACGCCGGCGCGTTCAACTGGACCTACACGATCGGCGTCGGCGTTCTTGACCCCTGGTTCTGCGGGGCCGCCGCGACGCTCGCGCGCGACGTTTCCGACCCGTCGCTCTGGCCAGAGATCATCCGCCGTCACGGCGTGACGATCTTCGCGGCGGTCCCCGGCGTCTACCGGCAGATCCTGAAGCGCGGGCTGGAGGACGCCGGCGCGCTCGCCTCGCTCCGCCACGGAGTCGCGGCGGGCGAGGCGCTACCGACGCCGCTGCTCGACGAATGGCGCGAGAGAACAGGGCGGGAGATCTACGAGGCTTTCGGCATGAGCGAGATCTCGACCTTCGTGTCGTCCTGCCCGAGCGTGCCGGCGCGGCCGGGCTCGCCCGGCAGGCCGCAGCCGGGACGCCGCGTCGTCGCGCTTCCGCCCGAGGGCGGGGAGACGCCGCTGCCGCAGGGCGAGACCGGCCTGCTGGCCGTCCATCGCTCCGATCCGGGGCTGATGCTCGGCTACTGGAAACGGCCGGACGAGGAAGCCAGCGCCTTCCGCGGAGACTGGTTCGTCGCCGGCGACCTCGTCTCCTTCGACGGGGACGGCTATATGCGCCACCACGGCCGCGACGACGACGTGATGAACGCGCTCGGCTACCGCGTCTCGCCGCTCGAAGTGGAGGAGGCGGTCGCGAGCCACCCGTCGGTGGCGGAGGTGGGCGTGACCGAACAGCGGGTGCGGGCCGATCTGTCGCTGATCGCGGCCTTCATCGTGCTCCGCGACGGAGCGGAGGCCGACGAGGCGGGCATCGCGGAGGCCTGCGCGGCGCGGCTCGCCTCCTACAAGCGGCCCAAGCTGTTTCATTTCGTCGAGCGCCTGCCGCGCTCGGCCAACGGCAAGCTGCTCAGGCGGCGTCTCGCAGAGAGCGTGCCGGCGAAGTGACCGCTCAGCGCCAGAACGGGCGCAGACCGACCAGCGTGTCGTAGGCCGTACAGGCGTCGCCGAGGAGGTCGGACGACCCGGCCTGCAGCCCGCCCGCCGTGAGGCCCGCGGCGAACAGGCTGGAGCGATCCTTGAGCCGGCTAGCCGCCACGTCGGCCAGCAGGTCGGTCGCGGTGGCGATGTCGTTGAGCCCGCCGAGCTTGCCTTGAAGGCGCTTCAGCGCCTTGACGAAATCCTTGAGGCGCGCCGCTTTCTTCTCGCCCGGGTACAGGCTCTCGAAGAACTGTGCGCCATAGCGCAGCTTCTTGGCGGCGATGCGGACCTCGTGGCGCTGCTCGACCGAGAGGCGTTCGAGATGCTCCCCGCGCTTGATCTGTCGAAGCCGCTTTTCGAGCGTCTTCGCGGCGAATTTCCGGGCGGGACCGTGCAGCATGGCCGCGATCTTCTCGTCCTGCGGGGCGAGCCATCCGCCGACGTGAACCCAGCTCAGGATGGCCAGGAGCAGCTTGCGCCAGTCGGGGCTCGCAAGACAGCTCGCCACGACCTTGTGAGCCTCGTCGCGGTCGATCGTTAGCTGCCTTTCTATCCCGATGTATCCGGGCTCCCCCGGGCGGCGTTCGCGCTCCTGCGGCAGCGTTTCGACGAGGAAGACGTCGAGGTTTCGTCCGCGACCGAACGGCCCCGACAGGGCCTTGAGCTCCGCGAACAACGCGATCCCTTCAGGCTCCTTGACCACACGGCCGAACAGGGAGAAGGCCGATCTCAACCGGCGCACTCCGACGCGAAGCTGGTGGAGGGCCTCAGTGTCCGGTCCCTGCAGAAGGATCGCTTCGTTGAGGCGGATCTGGCGCAGGCAGTCATGCGCGATCGCGCGGAACGCCTCGGCCGTGGAGGCGTCTTTCGCCAGCGAGATCTTGCCGGCGTGGCAGGGAGCCTCCGTCTCTCCGTCGAGCAACCGGAAGCCCCGTTCGGATTTGCTGCGCGCGCCCAGACGCAGATCCGCCGTCTGCGCGAGCTCCGCCGCGAGGCGAAAGAGGTCGTTCAGTTCGCCGGACTTGAGCTCGAGCTCGACCTCGCTGATCGGAGTCGCGGTCGCCTCGTCGAGGAGCACTCGTCCCGTGTCGAGCGCGACCTCGATCTCGGAGGCGCCTTCGGTCACCAGAAAGGTGCGCCTGTGAACGTCCACCGTGAACAGCGGAGCGACAGGCGCCCCGTCCGCAAGCAGCGACGCGGCGGGCGTCTCGCCGAGGAGGCTGAGGTCAGGCTCGGGTGTCGGGCACCGGGTCTCCCATTCAGGGCGCGCGAGCATGCCGTCCCCGGCCGCCTTGACCGTCTGGCGGTGCCGGCTGCGAAACGTCCGCACGCGCAGCGTGACGCCGGCCTCGCGCAGCCGCCCGTAGGGCGCGTCGAAGTAAACCGTCTTCAGTTTCGCGAGCGGACGCCTGATCGCCGCGGCCAGACGCGGATGGGCGCGAAGGGCCTCGAGCGCCCTTTGATCACATTCGAGCTTGAGTTCGGTCTCGGTCGGCGCGGCCATGGATCGCTTCTGATCGGAGCGCCGGGGCGCGGGAGGCGACACGCGCCACCGCCGTCTTGCTACACAAGACTGTCACAATCCAATCAGGAGCTCTGGAGCCGGAAAACGCCCTCAGTCCTGCGTCGTCGACGTGTCGGTCTCGCGGGGCGCGCCGCCGCCGTTGCGGCGCTTGCGATGGCGCGGCTTCGGCGCGGGCAGGGGGCCGTCCTCGGCCGGATCGCGCTCGACGGCGACGACCCGGCCGCGCTCGACCGCGAGCGCGAGCGTGCCGGCCTTCAGCTTCAGCGCCTGCTCGCCGAACAGCTCGCGCCGCCAGCCGGAGAGCGCCGGAACGTCCGCCTCGTCGTCGGCCGCGATCTTTTCCAGGTCGTCGACATTGGCGAGAACCTTGGCCGCCACCGCATGGCGCTCCGCGATCATGCGGAGCAGGACCTTCAGGAGTTCGACGGTCGCCGGATTGCCGCCGCCGGCGCGTTCGCGCTCCATGGTCGGCAGGCTGGCGGGATCGCGGTCGACGCCGCGCGCGACCGCCTCCAGGATCTCCTGTCCCGCCCTGGAGCGCTCATAGCCGCGCGGGAAGGCGCGCAGGGCGCCGAGCGCGTCGACGGTGCGCGGCGCGCGCGTCGCGATCTCGACCAGCGCGTCGTCCTTCAGCACGCGCGAACGCGGCACGTCGCGCCCCTGCGCCTCGCGCTCGCGCCAGGCCGCGACCTCGATCATGACGGAGAGCTCGCGCGGCTTGCGCAGCCGCGAGCGGAACCGCTGCCAGGCGTCTTCCGGGTGCGACTCGTAGGTCGAGGCGGAGGTCAGCACCTCCATCTCCTCGAGCAGCCATTCGGCGCGGCCGCGCTTCTCGAGATCGGCGGAGAGCTTCTCGTAGACCTGCCGCAGATGGGTGACGTCGGCGATGGCGTAGGTGATCTGCTCGTCGGAGAGCGGGCGCCGGCTCCAGTCGGTGAAGCGCGAGGACTTGTCGATCGCGGCGCCGGTCGTGCGGCCGACGAGCTGGTCGTAGGAGATCGAGTCGCCGAAGCCGAGCACCATGGCCGCGACCTGGGTGTCGAACACCGGATGCGGGACCTTGCCCGACAGGTGGTGGAAGATCTCGATGTCCTGCCGGCCGGAATGGAAGACCTTGAGCACCGCCTCGTTCGCCATCAGCTCGAACAGCGGCGACAGATCGATGTCGGGCGCGAGCGCGTCGACCACCTCGGGCTTCACGTCGTCGGCGAGCTGCACGACGCACAGCTTCGGCCAGAACGTGGTCTCCCGGAGGAACTCCGTGTCGACTGTGATGTAGGGGGCCTTCGAGAGCCGTGCGCAGGCGTCCGCGAGCTCTTGTGTCGTGGTGATCATCATGGAACGCGCCTATAGCGCCAAACCAGCGCGCTGTCTCGCGCTCGCGCGCGTCTCATCCTTGACAAGCCGTCGAAGCGCATGCGGTGGTCCGGCGCGAAATTCCCGGGCCCGATCCGCCCGCCGGCGCGCCCCCAAGACCTTCGGGACGAATGACGATGCATCGCTACCGCACCCACACCTGCGCCGCGCTCCGGCCCGAGCATGTCGGCCAGACGGTCCGGCTCTCCGGCTGGGTGCATCGCGTGCGCGACCATGGCGGCGTGCTGTTCGTCGACCTGCGCGACCATTACGGCATGACGCAGGTCGTCGCCGACCCGGATTCGCCGGCCTTCGGCGCGATCGAGAAGGCGCGCGCGGAATGCGTCATCCGCGTCGACGGCAAGGTCCGCACGCGGCCCGCCGGCACCGACAACGCGGAGCTGCCGACGGGCCAGATCGAGGTGTTCGCGACCGAGGTGGAAGTGCTTGGCCCGGCCGCCGACCTGCCGCTGCCGGTGTTCGGCGACCAAGACTATCCGGAGGAGACGCGGCTCAAGTACCGCTTCCTCGACCTGCGCCGTGAAAAGCTCCACCGCAACATCATGACGCGCGGCGCGATCGTCGACGCCATGCGGGCCAAGATGAAGGGGCAGGGCTTCTTCGAGTTCCAGACGCCGATCCTGACGGCGTCCTCGCCCGAAGGCGCGCGCGACTTCCTGGTGCCGAGCCGCATCCATCCGGGCAAGTTCTACGCGCTGCCGCAGGCCCCGCAGCAGTACAAGCAGCTCATCATGATGAGCGGCTTCGACCGCTACTTCCAGATCGCGCCCTGCTTCCGCGACGAGGACCCGCGCGCCGACCGCCTGCCGGGCGAGTTCTACCAGCTCGACCTGGAGATGAGCTTCGTCGAGCAGGAGGACGTGTTCGCGGCCGTCGAGCCTGTCATCACCGGCATCTTCGAGGAGTTCGGGAACGGCAAGCCCGTCACCAAGAACTGGCCGCGCATCCCGTTCGCCGAGGCGATCCGCAAATACGGCACCGACAAGCCGGACCTGCGCAACCCGCTGGTGATGCAGGACGTCTCCGAGCATTTCCGCGGCTCGGGCTTCAAGGTGTTCGCGCGGATGCTGGAGAGCGAAGGCGCCCAGGTCTGGGCGATCCCCGGGCCGACGGGCGGCTCCAGAGCCTTCTGCGATCGCATGAACTCCTGGGCCCAGAGCGAGGGGCAGCCGGGCCTCGGCTACGTCATGTGGCGCGAAGGCGGGGAGGGCGCGGGCCCGATCGCCAACAACATCGGGCCGGAGCGCACCGCCGCGATCCGCGAACAGCTTGGCCTCAAGGACGGCGACGCCGCGTTCTTCGTGGCGGGCGATCCGGAAAAATTCTGGAAGTTCGCAGGCCTTGCGCGCACCCGGGTCGGCGAGGAGCTGAAGCTCGTCGACCACGACCGCTTCGAGCTCGCCTGGATCGTGGACTTTCCGTTCTACGAGTGGAGCGAGGAGGACAAGAAGGTCGACTTCTCGCACAACCCGTTCTCGATGCCGCAGGGCGGCATGGACGCGCTGACCGGCCAGGACCCGCTGACCATCAAGGCGTTCCAGTACGACATCGCCTGCAACGGCTTCGAGATCGCGTCGGGCGGCATCCGCAACCATCGTCCCGAGGCTATGGTGGAAGCCTTCGAGATCGCGGGCTATGACGAGCAGACGGTGATCGACCGTTTCGGCGGCATGTACCGCGCCTTCCAGTACGGCGCGCCGCCGCATGGCGGCATGGCGGCCGGCGTCGACCGCATCGTCATGCTGCTGACCGGCGCGACCAACCTGCGCGAGATCTCGATCTTCCCGATGAACCAGCGCGCGGAAGACCTGCTGATGGGCTCGCCCTCCGAGGCGTCCCCGAAGCAGCTCAAGGAGCTGCACCTGCGTCAGGCCCTGCCGCAGACGAAGGGCTGACGAGGGACTTCAGCGCCTGTAGAGCACCTGCAGGTCGACGACCTGGGCGAGGCCGACCGGGCCGAGCTGGGCGGCGCGGATCAGGTCGAGCAGCGTCTGGTCCGACTTGCGCGGCGCGAGCAGGATCTCGGCGGCGCGCGGGTCACGGATGAAGTCCGCGGCGGCGACGCCCGACTGCTCGGCCGGCGGCCCCAGCAGGCGCGGGATGGTCTCCTGCAGCTCGCGCGCGAGGCTTTCGCGGAACGCCTCCGGCGGCTCGCCGGCCTTGCCCGCTGCGCGGCGCAGCAGCACGTCGGTCGCGCCGCCGTCCTTCAGCGTCAGCTTGAACGGGGCGAGCCTGATGGCGGAGAACTTGTCGACGAAGTCGGCCCCGCTCGCGACCGCAAGCACCGGGTCGACCTGCTCGAAGGAGCCGCTGGCCTCGATCGCGCCGAGCCCCTCGAAACTGTAGTCGAGCCAGTCCAGCTTCAGGGCGTTCTTCTCGAGGTCGAGGGTGAGCGAGAACTTGGCGGAGCCCTTCAGCCCCTCGAGCTCCATGCGCTCGACCCACTTCTGCGCGAAGGAGTCTCCCGGAGGCGAGGCGTCGAGCCCGTCGAGCCGGAACATCACGTTTTGCGGGACGGCGTCGAGCGGGGCGTCGACGTCGATCCGCGCCCGGTCGGCCTTGAGCGATCCGTCCGGGCTCCAGACGTCGAGCGCCTGCGCGTCGAGGCCCTTGAGCCGCGGAATGATCTTGAGCATCTCGCCCGCGGTCGGCCTGGTCGTCAGCAGCACCTCGTTGCGGGCGACCCTCTCGGCGTAGGCGAGGACGCCGCTGGCGTCGAAGCCGAAGGCCCCGCCGCCGTCGAGACCGACCTTGATCGCGCCGACGTCTTCGAAGGCGGTCTTGGCGAACTTCACCGAGTCGATCCGCGCGTCGGCGTAGGGCCCGACCTGCGCCGAGCTTAAAGCGAACGTCGTCTGTGGCGAGCCGGCGGAGGTGATCTGGGCGCTGGCGTTCGCGACGGAGATCTTCTGGAACGAGGCGGCCTTGAGCAGCGAGACCATGAAGGACAGCTGCTCGCGGATCTCCTGGGGCGTGGCGTCGGAGCCGAAGCGCATGCTGGTGGCGATCGGGTCGAAGGCGGAGAGCTCGAAGCCGAGCGGGCTGAGCGCGACGCCCTCGACGTCGAGCCTTTCGGCGGCGGCCGAGAAACGTCCGCCCGGGCGCATCGTCAGCGAGACGTTGAGATCGACTATCGACACCGCCTTCACGAGGCCGCGCCGCTCCTCGTCGCGCACGCCGTCGCGGAAACGCCAGAGCGTCGGCAGGCTGAGCTGGTCGTAGCGGACGGCGCCGGTCGAGATCAGAAGGGAGGAGGGCGCGTTCGGGTCGGTCGGGGGCAGATAGGGCGCCTCCATCGTGATCGCGTCGGCGGTGGCCGTCCCGATAACGCCTTCGTTCATGCCGCTGACGACGAGGTTGCGCACGGTGCGCCGGACGCCGCTCTTGGCCGCGAACGTCACGACCGGCGCGACCAGCCGCTCGATCGAGAGGTTCTCGAACAGGTCGGCCTGGCTCCTGGCGCCCCGGTTTATTCCGGGCGTCGCCGTCAGGCCGCGCTCGGGACCTGAATAGCCGCGGAGCTCAGCGCGCGGGATCGACATCGTCTCCGCCGGGCCGCTCGCCTTCACGTCGTCGAGGACCATGCGGCCGGCGGTCATCCGCCCGTCCGAGCCGCTCGGACGCACGATGGTCAGCCGGCCGATCTCGGTCCGCGTTTCGCCGCCGGCGCCGATGATCTGGATCGACGCCACGTTCACGGTCCAGGACCAGACGTCCACCGTCACGTCGCCGCGCCGGACGAGAGAGGTCGTCTGCCAGGCGATGCGCGACAGCGAACGGTCGACCTGGGACTCCGCGAACTTCCGGACCGCATAGGGCGTCGCCAGGACGATCGCGCAGCCGAACAGGACCGCGCCGCCTATGACGACAGCGAATTTGCGGTTCATCGGCTTCAGGCGGTCCTCCCGTCGGTTTCGCATCGGCTGACGGCGCGTAGGCGACCCCGCCGATACGGTCGACTGCGCCGTTTGTCTCACGTCGTCGCCGGTCTCGCCCTGCGAACTGCTTGACTGGGACACGCAGGGGGCGGCATTCCGGATAGCCCGGACTATAACAATCAACACCGGACCGCCGGGCCCGGACCTCCCGGAGACGCCCAATGGCCAGCCAGATGTCCGATGACCTGCGCACTGGAGCGCTGGTCTATCACCGCGGCGCGAGCGCGACCGGCGCGCGACCGGGCAAGATCGAGGTCATGCCGACCAAGCCGCTCGGCAACCAGCGCGACCTCGCTCTCGCCTATTCCCCCGGCGTCGCCGCCGCCTGCGACGCGATCGCCGAGGATCCGCGCCAGGCCGACGAACTGACGATCCGCCAGAACCTCGTCGCGGTGCTGACGAACGGCACGGCCGTGCTCGGCCTCGGCAACATCGGCGCCCTCGCGGGCAAGCCGGTGATGGAGGGCAAGGCCGTCCTCTTCAAGAAATTCGCCGGCATCGACGTGTTCGACATCGAGGTGGCCGAGACCGACGCCCAGCGGCTGATCGAGGTCGTCTGCGCGCTGGAGCCGACCTTCGGCGGCATCAATCTCGAGGACATCAAGGCGCCCGAGTGCTTCGAGGTCGAGGAGGCCTGCAAGGCGCGGATGGGCATCCCGGTCTTCCACGACGACCAGCACGGCACGGCGATCATCGTCGCCGCCGCGATCGTCAACGGCCTCGAGCTCGCGCAGAAGGCGCTCGGCTCGGTGAAGATCGTGACGTCCGGCGCCGGCGCCGCGGCGCTCGCCTGCCTCAACCTGCTGGTGGCGCTCGGCGCCAGGCGCGAGAACATCTGGGTCACCGACATCGAGGGCGTCGTCTATGAGGGCCGCGAGGCGCTCATGGACCGCTGGAAGAGCATCTATGCGCAGAAGACCGACGCCCGGACGCTCGCCGAGGTGATCGGCGGCGCGGACGTCTTCCTCGGCCTGTCCGCCGGCGGCGTTCTGAAGCCCGAAATGGTCGCGTCGATGGCGGCGAAGCCGATGATCCTCGCGCTCGCGAACCCGTCGCCGGAGATCATGCCGGACGAGGCGCGCAAGGCGAGCCCGGGCGCGATGATCTGCACCGGCCGGTCGGACTTCCCGAACCAGGTCAACAACGTCCTGTGCTTCCCCTACATCTTCCGCGGCGCGCTCGACGTCTCGGCGAGCAGCATCAACGAGGAGATGAAGGTCGCCGCCGTCCGCGCGATCGCGGCGCTGGCGCGCGAAGCCTCCTCCGACGTGGTGGCCAAGGCCTATGGCGGCGAGACGCGCCTGTTCGGCCCCGACTCGCTCATCCCGAGCCCGTTCGATCCGCGCCTCATCCTGCGCATCGCGCCGGCCGTGGCCCGCGCGGCGATGGAGACCGGCGTCGCCCGCCGGCCGATCGCCGACTTCCGCGCCTATGAGGACCAGCTGAACCGCTTCGTGTTCCGCTCGGGCTTCGTCATGAAGCCGGTGTTCTCCGCCGCCCGCGCGGCGCCGAAGCGGGTGATCTACGCCGACGGCGAGGACGAGCGGGCGCTGCGCGCGGCCGAGGTCGCGATCGAGGAGGGCATCGCGACGCCGATCCTGATCGGGCGGCCGAACGTCATCGACGTGCGCGCGCGGCGCTACGGCCTCACCTTCAAGCCGGGCGTCGACATCGAGGTCATCAATCCCGAGGACGACAAGCGCTATCGCGACTACGTGGCGCTCTACGTCGAACGGGCGGGGCGCAAGGGGGTCACCCCCGACCGGGCCAGGACCGTGGTGCGCACCAACTCGACCGTGATCGCGGCGCTCGCCGTCCAGCGCGGCGAGGCCGACGCGATGCTCTGCGGCCTCGAGGGCCGGTTCCACGACCACCTGCGGTCCATCGACCGCGTCCTCGGGCTCGCCTCCGACGCGCCCGACTACTCCACCATCTCGCTGCTGATCAGCGGCCGCGGCGCCTATTTCCTGTCGGACACCTATGTGACGCCCGATCCGGACGCCCGCAGCGTCGCCGAATGCGCCGTGCACTGCGCCCGCGTCATCAAGCGGTTCGGGATCACCCCGAAGGCGGCGCTGCTGTCGCACTCCAATTTCGGATCGCACGACACGCCGTCGGCCCAGAAGATGCGCGACGCGCTCGCCATCATCCGGGAGATGGATCCGTCGCTCGAGGTCGACGGCGAGATGATGGGCGACATCGCCCTGCTGCCCTCGCTGCGAGAGCGCCTGTTGCCGGACAGTCGTCTGCAAGGCGAGGCGAACCTGCTGCTGTTCCCGAACCTCGACGCCGCCAACATCGCGACGCAACTGATCAGGACGCTGGCCGACGCGCTTCCGGTCGGGCCGATCCTGGTCGGCGCGGCCAAGCCTGCGCACATCCTCACTCCGTCCGTCACGGCGCGCGGCGTCGTGAACATGACGGCGGTGGCCGTGGTGGAGGCGCAGGGGCAGCCGCTGCCGGTCGGCGTCTGAGGCGGGGCTCTTAGGCCGGAATTAAGGCTGTCGCGCGAAGGTCGTTTCCGGAGGGGCGGTCGGCCCTCCGGTTGGCCGGAGCGGCTTGGCGGTGCATGACGCGCGAAAGACCTGGAAGCGCGCGCTGTTAACGGCGCTCGGCGTCGTCGCCGCGCCGATCGTCGGCCTCAACGCCCTGCTCGCGATCAACGCGCTGACGACGGCGCAACGCGAGTTGGACGACATCGCGGCTTCCGCGCTCTCGGTCGCCGAGCAGCGCATCGACTCCGCCATGACCCAGCTCATCCTGCTCGGCCTCGGCGGCGTCCGCGACTGCAAGGCGGGCGATCTCGCCGCGATGCAGAGGGCCGAGCACGCCGCGCGCTTCGTCTCCGAGATCTCCGCGACGGCGCCGAACGGAACCCCGACCTGCACCGGGTTCGGCACGACGCGCGCCGTCCGCATCGTCTCGCCCGAGCACGGCACCGCAAGCCCGGACGTGACGCTCTCGGTGGTCGCCGTCGGCAG
The DNA here is from genome assembly GCA_902168115.1 of uncultured Methylopila sp. GTDB lineage: Bacteria > Pseudomonadota > Alphaproteobacteria > Rhizobiales > Methylopilaceae > Methylopila. The sequence continues at coordinate 14,099 of CABHPB010000068.1, forward strand.
CGAATCGCACGACCGGATGCTGCGCCTGCAATGGAGCTACGAGGACGGCTCCGGCCTGCGCTTCCTCATCCCCGGCGACGACTTCCTGCCGCCATTCCTGCGCAGCCGGATGACGTCCGGCTTCAGCGCAGAAGCGGAACTGATGCATGGCGGCGTGTTCAGCCGCAGCGTCGCCTCCGAGGCGCGGATCGACCGCGAGGACGCAGCGCCCGCGCTCGCCGTCTCGGCGACCGAGGTCAGCGGACGCTACCCGCTCAAGATCGTGATTTCGGCGCCGGGATCCGCCGTGCTGCGCGCGAACGCGGCGCCGTTCGTCTACGCCAACATCGGCGGCACCGCCTTCGCCCTGTTCGCGATCGCGATCGCCGTGATCGTCGGCAGGCGCAGCGGCGGCCCGATCCGCGAGATCGCCGACGGCATCCGGCGCGGCGAGTTCGTGCCCTACTACCAGCCGGTGATCGACATCGCCACAGGCCGGATCCACGGCTGCGAGGTGCTGGTCCGCTGGATCAAGCGCGACGGCAAGGTGGTCCCGCCGGGGCGCTTCATCGGCCTCGCCGAGGCCAGCGGCGAGATCTTCCCGATGACGCTCTCGCTGCTGGAGAAGGCGCGGGACGACATGGCCGCGCTCTACGAGGCGCGTCCGGGCCTCAAGCTCAGCTTCAACCTGTGCGCCGGACATTTCGAGGACCTGTCGATCGTCGACGACGTCGAGCGCATTTTCGGGGCGTCTCCGATCCGCATGTCGCAGCTGATCTTCGAGGTGACGGAGCGGCAGCAGTTGCCGGACATCACCAAGGCGCGGCTGATCATCGCCAAGCTGCAATCGCTCGGCGCCCGCGTCGCGCTCGACGACGTCGGCACCGGCCACGGCGGCCTGTCCTATCTCCTGAAGCTCGGCGTCGACGTCATGAAGATGGACAAGATGTTCGTCGACGCGATTGGCACCGATCGCTACTCGGTCGCGATCGTCGACAGCCTCGTGAAGCTCGCCGAGGACATGAACCTCGACCTCGTCGCCGAGGGTGTGGAGTCGATCGAGCAGGTCGAGTATCTGCGTGCTAAGGGCGTGCGGATGGCGCAGGGCTACGTGTTCTCGCCGCCGCTGCCGGCCTCGTCCTTCGCCTCGCTCGTCGAGGCGATGACGCCGCCCGCGCGCCGCGAGCGCCGGCCCGCCAGGACGACCACCGGCGAGGACGACGCCAACCCGACGCAACAAGCTGCGAGCGCCTGACGCCATGGAATGGAACGCGCCGGTCCTCGGGATCTACTGCGAGCGCGGCGGCGACCCGTCGCTCTGGGCGGAGCCGTTCAATGCGGTGAGCAATGTCGGCTTCCTGATCGCCGGCGCGATCCTGTTCTCGCGGGCGAAGGGAGACGTCGCGGCGCGGGCGCTGTCGGCGATCGTGTTCGTGATCGGGATCGGGAGCTTCCTGTTTCACACGCTCGCGACGCGCGCGGCGATGGTCGCGGACGTGCTGCCGATCCAGATCTTCATCGCGGCGTACTTCTTCGTCGCGATGCGCCGGCTCATCGGCCTCAGCGTCCTTTCGGCCGCGGCGGCGATGATCGCCTTCGTCGCGGTCGTCGGGATCGGGCCGCGCCTCGTCGACGCGCCGCAGCCGCTGCTCAGCATCGGCGGCTATATCGGCGGCCTCGCGGGCATGGTCGGGCTGGCGCTGTGGCTCGGGCTGTCGGGCGGCGAGAACAGCCGCACCGGCGGCAAGATGGCGGCGATCGCCGGCCTGTTCGCGGTCGCGCTCGCCTTCCGGACCATCGACGGACGGATCTGCGAGCTGTTCCCGATCGGCTGCCACTTCGTGTGGCATCTTCTCAACGCCGTCGTGCTCTATGCGCTGGTCGCATTGCTGCTGCCCCAGCGCCGCGAAACCGACCCATTCCCTGCGTGAAGTCGCGTCGGGAGCCGAAATCTCAGCGTTAACAGCTGGTTTACGACTGAGTCGCAAAACTCCGGACGGGGGTTGCTGCGCGGCCTTGGGGGGTCGACGGTCAACTGGAGCAGTTCAAGTCATGAAGAAAGTCGCATCCCTCGCCGCCATTTCGGCGCTGGCGCTTGGCCTCGCGGCCTGCGGCGAGACACGTAACGAGCGCACCCTGAGCGGCGCGCTCATCGGCACCGGCGCCGGCGCCGCGATCGGCGGCCTCGCCACGGGGTCCGCCGGCGGCGCGCTCGTCGGCGGCGCGATCGGCGCCGGCACCGGCGCGATCATCGGTTCTGAGTCGCGCGGCCCGCGTCGCTATCGCCGCGCCAAGTGCTTCGAAGAGAACCGCTACGGCGAGCGCATCCGCGTCCCGTGCGACTGACGGTTCGCGCAGTCGAACAAGCTTGATGCGGGCGCTCCTCGGAGCGCCCGTTTTCGTTGCTACTGGCCGCGCCGGGCCGCGCTCGCGAAGCGGCGGGCCTCCTCGGCGGCGCGGAACAGCGCCTTGGCCTTGTTGACGCACTCGGCCTGCTCGGAGGCCGGATTGGAGTCCGCCACCACGCCGGCGCCGGCCTGCACGAAGATGCGTCCGTCCTTCACCACGGCGGTGCGCAGGACGATGCAGGTGTCCATCTGGCCGTCGGCGCCGAAATAGCCGACCGAGCCGGCATAGACCCCGCGCTTGTCCTTCTCGAGCTCGTCGATGATCTGCATCGCGCGGACCTTCGGCGCGCCGGACACGGTGCCGGCCGGGAAGCCCGCCACCAGCGCGCTCAGCGCGTCGTAGGACGGCGACAGCCGGCCCTCGACGTTCGAGACGATGTGCATGACCTGGCTATAGTACTCCAGGAAGAACTGGTCGGTGACCGTCACGCTGCCGATCTCGGAGACGCGGCCGACGTCGTTGCGGCCGAGGTCGAGCAGCATCAGGTGCTCGGCGCGCTCCTTCGGATCCGCCAGAAGCTCCTCGGCCAGCTCGCGGTCGAGCGCGGGGGTCGACCCGCGGGGCCGGGTGCCGGCGATCGGCCGGATCGTGACCTTGCCGTCGCGCACCCGCACCAGGATCTCCGGGCTCGAGCCGACGATCTGGAAGCCGCCGAAGTCGAGATGGATGAGGAACGGCGCGGGATTCGTCCGGCGCAGGGCGCGGTAGAGCGCGAAGGCCGGCAGGTCGAACGGCGCCTCGAAGCGCTGCGACAGCACCACCTGGAAGATGTCGCCGGCCGCGATGTACTCCTTGGCGCGCAGCACCATGGCCTCGTATTCGGCGGGCGTCGTGTTCGAGGAGAGGTCATAGCCGCCCGCGGCGGCCGCGGAAGCCGGCTCCTTCGGGACGTGCCGGTCCAGGCCGTCGATGATCTCCGTCAGCCGGTCGACCGCCCGCGAATGCGCGACCGCGGCCGAGACGTCCGGCTGCGGGCGGACGGGCGTCACGACGGTGATCTCGTCCTTCACGCCGTCAAAGATGACGATGACGGTCGGACGCATCATGACCGCGTCGGGGACCTTCAGCACGTCCGGGTTGGGCGCGCCGATCTCCTCCATCTCGCGGACCATGTCGTAGCCGAGATAGCCGAACACGCCCGCCGCCATCGGCGGCAGGCCGTCGACGACGTCCAGGCGCGATTCCGCGACGAGCGCGCGGAGCGCGTCGAGCGGGCGCTCGGGGCAGGGGACATAGGCCTCCGGATCGCGCGTCGGCGTCCGGTTGATCTCCGCGCGGCCGTCCCGCGAGCGCCACAGCACGTCCGGCTTCAGCCCGATGATCGAATAGCGCCCGCGGACGGCGCCGCCCTCGACGGATTCGAACAGGAACGCGTTCGGGCGCCCCTCGGCGAGCTTCAGATAGGCCGAGACGGGCGTCTCGAGGTCGCCGACGAGCGTGGTCGCCACCAGCTGCGGCGCGCCCGCCTCATAGCGCAAGGCGAAGTCTTCGAGCGCTGGGGTGACGATCATGTCGAACCTTCAATGGCCGCGACGGCGCCGCGTCACTCCGCGCTTGCGGAGCCCGTGACCTTGGCGACGGCCGACTGGTCGACCTTGGCGCCGAGATCCGTCCGGAGCTGACGCACGAGCGCCGACACGACGTCGTTGCCCATGCTCTGGGAGATCTTCTCGATCTGGCCGTTGTCGTCCGGCTTCGACGGATCGTAGGGACGGTCCGTCTCGGCGGTGACGCGGAACACGATTCGCCCACCCTGATCGTCCGTCGGCGTCATGCCGAAACCGTCCACGGGCGTCTGGAACACGGCCTTCGCCTGGACGGCCGTGATCGACGGCGCGCCGCCGAGACGGGTGGTCTCGGCCTGCTCGACCTCGAGCTTGTTCGCCTGGGCGACCTGGTCGATCGACTTGCCGGACTTCAGGTCCTTGATGATCGCCTCGGCCTTGGCGTCGAGCCGCACGCCGACCTGTTCCTCGCGCCAGCGGCTCTCGACCGCCGCGCGCGCCTCGTCGAACGAACGCTCGCGGGGCGGCGTGACGCCGCGCACCTCGTACCAGGCGTAGGCGTCGCCTTCGCTCAGGGTCTCCGTCTGGCCGCCCACTTCGGCGGCGAAGGCCGCCTCGCGCAGCTTGGCGGACAGCGGAAGATCGGCGATCTCCTTGCCGTCCGGCCCCCGGCCCGTGCTGTCGACCGCCTCGATCTCGCGGACCTTGAGATTGTTGGCCTTGGCGACCTCGTCGAGGGTGGCGCCGCCGAGACGCGCCTCGTCGATCTTGTCGTGGACCGAGAGCACCTCCTTGCGGGCCTGTTCCTCGGTCAGCACGGAGCGGATCTGCTCCTTCACGTCCTCGTAGGACTTCAGCTGCTGCTGCTGAATGCCGGTCACGCGCAGAAGGACGGTGGCGTAGGCGCCCTGCACCGGCTCGCTGACGCGACCCTGCGGCAACGCGAAGGCGGCGTCGGCGATCTTGCTGTCGAACAGCTGGTCCTTGGTCAGGTCGCCGAGGAAGATGTCGTCTGGCTTGAGCTTGCGCTCGGCCATGATCTGCTCGAACAGCGTCCCGCTCTGGATCTTGTCGTAGGCGGCCTTCGCCTCCTCGAGCGACGGGAAGCTGATCTGCTCGATCGAGCGCTTCTCGAGATCGGCGTATTTCGGCTGGTTGGCGTCGTAATAGGCCTTCAGCTGCTCGTCCGAGACCTGCTTGGCGGCTGCGAGCGCCTTGGGATCGAGCGAGAGCACCGCGAGCTTGCGGAATTCCGGCGCGGTGAAACTCGACTTGCGCTCGTCGAAATACTTGCGCAGCACGTCCGCGGACGGCGCGGGCAGGGCGCCCGCCTCCTCGGCCCTGAGCCGCAGATATGTGATCGAGCGGCTGTCGGTGTTGAAGGCGTGGATCGCCTGCCGGAACGTGTCGGGCGCGCCGAGATTAGCCATCAGGGCGTCGGTCAGCTGCCTGCGCGAGGAGAACGAGCGCTGCAGTCCGAGATACTGGTTTTCGGTGAGATTGTTCTGGCGAAGGATCTCGTTGAACGTCCGGCGGTCGAAGGATCCGTTGGCGCCGGCGAACATCTCGTCGTCCTGCACCTCCTTGACGACCTCTTCGTCGGACAGCGTCAGGCCGAGCTGCGCGACCTTGGCGTCCATCGCCGCCTCGTTGACGAGATCGCCGAGCACCTTGTCGCCGACGCCGGCCATGCGGGCCTGCTCCGGCGTGATGACACGCTTGGCCTGATTCGAGATGCGGCGGAGCTCGTTCGTGTAGGCCGATCGGAAATCCTCGACCGAGATCTTCCGCTCGCCGATCTGAGCGACGTCCGTCCCGCTGCCGCCGATGCGACGGAACACGTCCTCGATCCCCCAGACCGCGAAGCTGAGCACGAGCAGCGCGAAGAAGACCTTCGCCACCCAGCCGGCGGCGCCTTTGCGGAGCGTCTGAAGCATCGAACCGACCAGGACCTTTCAATCACGCGCCGCCCGGCGCGCACAAAGGGCGCGACCATAGTGAAGCGACGACGGCCCGCGCAAATCGCAAGAGCGGGAGCAATTTGCAAGCGCCGAGCGCCCGATTTCCAAGCCGCGTCGCATCTGATAGGCCCCGCGGCGGCCCGGGCGCCACGAAACCGGGCGTTGAGGAGACTGCCGAGATGGCGAAAAACGCGCGCAAGAAGCTGATCGCGGGCAACTGGAAGATGAACGGTCTGGCGGCCTCAGCGCCGGAGTTCGTGCGCGTCGTCGGCGCCTATCAGGGCCTGAAGGACAGCGTCGACGTCATGGTGTTCCCGCCGTTCACGCTGCTGACCAGTTTCGGGACCGCCTCGCGCGGCGTGGGCGTCCTCGTCGGCGGGCAGGACTGCCACGCCAAGGCCTCCGGCGCGCACACCGGCGACGTTTCGGCGGAGATGATCGCTGACGCCGGCGGGCAGGCGGTCATCGTCGGCCATTCCGAGCGCCGCACGGACCATGGCGAGACCGACGCCGACGTCCGCGCCAAGGCCGAGGCCGCGCGCCGGGCCGGACTGGTCGCCGTCATCTGCGTCGGCGAGACGAAGGAGCAGCGGGAATCGGGCGAGGCGAAGGCCGTGGTGAGCCGCCAGCTCGCCGGCTCGCTGCCGGACGACGCGGCCGCCCCGCACGTCGTCGTCGCCTACGAGCCGGTCTGGGCGATCGGCACCGGGCTGACGCCGACGGCGGAGGAGATCGCCGAGATGCACGGCTTCATCCGGTCCGAGATCGTCGGACGCTTCGGTGCGGACGCCGGCGCGAAGATGCGGATCCTCTACGGCGGCTCGGTGAAGCCGGACAACGCCAAGGAGATCCTCGCGACCGCGGACGTCGACGGCGCGCTCGTCGGCGGCGCGAGCCTGAAGGCGGACGACTTCCTGGCGATCGCCCGCGCCGCGGGCTGACGGCCGCGCCCTCGCGGGCGTTCAGGGATCAATCGGTGGCGTCGGGCGTTGGGCTGGTGTAAAGAGCCGGCCCCGGCGCCCGCTCGCCCGCTCTTCAGCCAGAATTCGTTCAAAGCGTCATGCAGACTGTTCTTATCGTCATCCATCTCATGATCGTCCTCGCGCTGGTGGTGGTCGTCCTCCTCCAGAAGTCCGAGGGCGGCGCGCTCGGCATCGGCGGCGGCGGCGGCTTCATGGCCGGCCGCGGCCAGTCCAACCCGCTGTCGCGCCTCACCGCCTATCTCGCGGCCGGCTTCTTCGCGACCAGCATGGCGCTCACCATCATCGCCGGCTACGGCGGCGGCTCGGTGTTCGACCGCCTGCAGCCTTCGGGCGCGGCCCGCCAGCAGCCCGCCGGCCAGCCCGGCGGCCCGCAGGCGCCGCTCGGCACCGGCTCCGGCGGCATCCTGAACGACCTGAAGAAGATGCAGGGCGCCGGCGCGCCGCCGCAGCCGTCGGGCGCGGCTCCCCAGCCCGCCGCGCAGGGCGGCCAGCCGCCGCAGCCGGCGGCCGAAGACCAGCCCAAGTTCGACGCCGTGCCGTCCCCGCAGGGCGACGCCAACACCCCGCCGCAGGGCGCCGACCAGCAGCAGCCCGGCGGCGCGCAGACCGCGCCGATGCCGAAGGACGCCCAGCCGGTCGCCCCGCAGGTCTCCGATCCGAAGGAAGCCGGCGGCAACGACGGCGTGAAGCACGCCCCGGCCCAGCCGGCCGCCCCCGAGGGCTCCGGCGCGCAGCCGGCGGCGCCGAACGCCGGTCCCGCCGCGCCGAGCGGCGGCCAGTAACGGATCGCTCTCCGGTTTCGGGTCGCGCACGCCGCGCCGCCCAAAACCCACAAGACGCGCAAGACATGAAAAAAGGCCCGGAGCGATCCGGGCCTTTTTCTATTGTTCGGCGTAGCCGCGCGGCGCTCAGCCGGTGCGGCGGCTCCACCAGCCGGTGCGGCGCGGACGGTTCGGGTCGTCCTCGACGGCCTCCAGAACGGGCGCGGGAGCGGGAGCGGGCGGGGCCGGCTCCTCGGGGGCGGCAACTTCCGCTTCGGCCTCAGGAGCCTCGTCGTGCGTCGGCACGGCTTCCTCGGCGGGCGCTTCCTGAGCGACTTCGGCCGTCACGACCGGCTCGGCGGCGACAGGCTCGAGGCCTTCGGGAGCCGGGGCTTCGGGAGCAAGGGAGGCCGCAGCGAGCGGCGCCTCGGCCTCAGCCGCGGCGACGGTCTGCTCCCCACCCTCGGACGGCGTGTCCGTGGCGTCGTCGGAGGCGTCCTTCGCGCCGCGGCCGCGACGACCGCCGCGACGTCCGCGACGGCGCGCCTTCGGCTGGGCCTCGTCCTCTTCCGGCTGCGTCTCGGCGGCGGCTTCCGCGACGACCGCCTCGGCGGCAGGCTCCGGCGCGCTCGCGTCGGCGGCGGCCTCTTCGCCCTCGTCGGACTCGGAGTCCTCGCCCTCGTCAGAACCCTCGGACTCGGCCCGGGCCTCGCCGGAGCCGCGACCGCCACGGCGGCGGCGGCGGCGACGACGACGGCGGCCGCCCTCGCGGTCCTCGCCTTCCGCGTCGGCGGATGCGGAGGTCGCGGCGGGGCGCTGCTCCTCGACGTCCTCGGCCTCGGTCTCCTCGACCTCGACCTCGGGCTCCTCCGGCTCGACGCTGTCGACGCGGACCTGGGTGACGGCGCGCGCCTCGCCCGTGGCGGGCTCGGTCCGCTCAATCACGAGATGCTGGCCGGACGGCAGGTGCTCCTCGGCCGCGAACATCAGCACGACGCCGAAGCGCTGCTCGATCTCGCGGATGTGCCCGCGCTTCTGGTTCAGCAGATAGAGCGCGACCTCGGCCCGCGTCTTGACCAGCAGGTTGCGCGAGGCGTCCTTGCGCAGCCCGTCCTCGACGAGACGAAGCACGTGCAGCGCGACGGACGGCACGGCGCGGACGGTGCCGACGCCGCTGCAATACGGGCAGATCTCGCTCGAGCTTTCGAGCACGCCCGTGCGGATGCGCTGGCGCGACATCTCCATCAGGCCGAAATGCGAGATCCGGCCGAGCTGGATGCGCGCGCGGTCGTTCTTCAGGCAGTCCTTGAGCTTCTTCTCGACGGCGCGGTTGTTCCGCGACTCCTCCATGTCGATGAAGTCGATGACGATGAGGCCGGCGAGATCGCGCAGCCGCATCTGGCGCGCGGCTTCCTCGGCCGCCTCCAGATTGGTGCGGAGCGCGGTGTCCTCGATGTTGTGCTCGCGCGTCGAGCGTCCCGAGTTCACGTCGATCGCGACCAGCGCCTCGGTCTGGTTGATGACGATGTAGCCGCCGGACTTCATGGTCACGATGTTCGAGAACATCGCGTCGAGCTGGGTCTCGACGCCCATCTTCGAGTAGAGCGGCTGGCTGTCGCGGTAGGGCTGGACGATCTTGGCGTAGCTCGGCATGAGCATCCGCATGAAGTCCTTGGCCTCGCGGTAGCCGTCGTCGCCCGAGACCAGGATCTCGTCGATCTCCTTGTTGTAGAGATCGCGGATGGACCGCTTGATCAGCGAGCCTTCCTCATAGACGAGCGCCGGCGCCGTGGACTTCAGCGTCAGGTCGCGCACCGTCTCCCAGAGGCGCATCAGATATTCGAAGTCGCGCTTGATCTCCGGCTTGGTGCGGCTCGCGCCGGCCGTGCGGAGAATGACGCCCATCCCGTCCGGAACGTCCAGGTCCGCGACCATGTCCTTGAGGCGCTTGCGGTCCTGCGCGCTGGTGATCTTGCGCGAGATGCCGCCGCCGCGCGCGGTGTTCGGCATCAGCACCGAATAGCGGCCGGCGAGCGACAGGTAGGTGGTGAGCGCCGCGCCCTTGGTGCCGCGCTCTTCCTTGACGACCTGCACAAGCAGGATCTGCCGGCGCTTGATGACTTCCTGGATCTTGTAGGAGCGCAGGCGCCGCGGCTTGCGCTCGGGCAGCTCCTCGAGCGCGTCGCCGGCGCCGATCGACTCGACCGGATGATCCTCGTCGCCCTCGCCATGGTCGTCATGATCGTCGGCGTCAGCCTTGTCGGCCTTCTCCTCCTGCTCGGCGACGTGCTCGGCCACGGCGGCGTCGGCGTCCGCCGCCTCGACGGGTGTCTCGGAGGCCTCGCCGTCAGCGTCGGCCGCCTCGCTCACCGCCTCGTCGGACTGGGGCGCGGCCTTCGGACGGGCGCGCCCGCGCCGGCGGCGGCCGCCGGACGGCTTCTCGGACGGCTCGTCCTCGTCGGCGTGGACGCGCTCCTCCTCGGCGAGCAGCGCCTGCCGGTCGGCGACCGGGATCTGGTAGTAGTCCGGGTGGATTTCGGAGAAGGCGAGGAAGCCGTGGCGGTTTCCGCCGTACTCGACGAACGCCGCCTGAAGCGACGGTTCGACCCGCGTCACCTTCGCGAGATAAATGTTCCCGCGAAGCTGCTTGCGGTTGGCGCTCTCGAAGTCGAACTCCTCGACGCGCGAGCCTCGAACCACCACGACGCGGGTCTCCTCCGCGTGGGTGGCGTCGATGAGCATTTTATTGGCCATGTAGACAACTCGTAGATGCGGCCGGGCGGGCCGCCCTCGACAGGCGAGGGCAGGGCGCGGCAGGCGCGCGATCGGCGCCCGGCGATGTGTGTCGGAAGGTGGTGAAAAACGTCGGCGCGCGCGATGGTCGGAGCGGCGCAGGCGATAGGCGAGCGCCGGCGGATCCGGCGCGTCGAGGTCCCGGTCGAAGCGTTGTCGGCGCAGGTCGCCGTGCGCATCCTTCCAGAAGCCTCGCCAATCTGGGCGGCCCGATCGGGCGGGCGCGTCCGTGAATTCAACAGGTCGCCGGGCAGTCCGGCGGCTCTTCGCAAGTCTTTCGCTGCGTCTTCCAGACGGCGGGTCGCGAAAAGCGATCGTCGCGCGTTGCATTCGGAAGCCGCAAAGACCGGCGGCGCGCGATGGTCGAGACTCGTCTCGCTTTCGCGTGAGCGCCGGTTTTTAACCGACCAGTCGCATATTTGACAAGCTCTTGACGGGGACAAATGCGAACGGCCGTTTCCAGCGCCTGGATTCAGCCGATATTGATCGCGCGCTTCGCGACGTCCTTTCGGTCCGCACTGTTTAGGGATGGTTAACCTTGCGGTTTCTAACTGCTAGGCAGACGCCTGATCCTGCCTGGCGAAGGAGCCGCGCCGCCGCGATGATTTGCCGGAGTCTTCGACTGATGGGTCTTGCCGTCGCGATCGTGGGGGCCGCAACGGCCGCCTGCGCGCAGACCGCGCCGGTGGCGACGGACGCCCGGCTCGCCGGCGACGATCAGCGCACCCGCCTCGTCATCGACATGACCGCGTCCGCGCCGATCAAGGCGTTTACGCTCGCCGACCCCTACCGCGTCGTCGTCGATCTTCCCGAAGTGACGTTTCGCCTTCCCGAGAAGGCCGGACGCGAGGGCAGGGGGCTCATCAGCGCCTACCGCTACGGCGTGCTCGCGCCGGGGCGCTCGCGGATCGTCGTCGACGTGAAGCGCCCGGTCGCGATCGACAAGGCCTTCGTGCTCGATCCGGTCGAGGGCCAGCCGGCCCGGCTGGTGCTCGACCTGACGCCGAGCGACCGGAAGACGTTTCTCCAGTCGAGCGCCGCCGCCGAAAAGGCCCCGGACGCCGACGTGACGGCCGCGATCGGCCCGCCGGAAGAAGCCGCGCCGCTCGTCGTCATCGATCCGGGCCACGGCGGCGTCGACCCGGGCGCAGCCGGCCCCGACGACGCGAGCGAGAAGGATATCGTGCTCGCCTTCGCCAAGGCGCTGAAGCAGAAGATCGAGGCGACGGGCCGTCGGGCGCTGCTGACCCGCGACGACGACACCTTCGTCTCGCTCGCAGGCCGCGTGAAGATCGCGCGCGAAGCCAATGCGGCGCTGATGATTTCCATCCACGCCGACACGCTGTCCGACCCGTTCGGGGTGAGGGGCGCCACCGTCTACACGCTGTCGGACAAGGCTTCCGACAAACAGGCCGCAAAGCTCGCCGAGACGGAGAACCGCGCCGACATGTTCGCGGGCCTCGATTTCGCCGAGGAGCCGGAGGAGGTGGCGGGCATCCTCGTCGACCTCACCATGCGCGAGACCCGCTCGTTCACGACCCAGTTCGCGCAGGGCCTCGTGCGCGAGCTGAAGCAGGCCGCGCAGCTCAACAAGAATCCGCTCCGCTCGGCCGGCTTCCGGGTGCTGAAGGCGCCGGACGTGCCCTCCGTCCTGCTCGAGCTCGGATATCTGTCGAGCAAGGAGGACGCCAAGGCGATGATGTCCGACGCCTGGCGCGACAAGGCCACCGCCGCGGTGGCGAAATCGATCGACCGCTACTTTGAGACCCGTATTGCCCAGGGCACACTCGGCCGCGTAAATTGAAGCGCGCGCGGCGCCGCCGCACATTCTCCACAAAGCGGCGTGATGCCGTCCAATAGCAAACCGACCGACCCTGCGTCGGATCGGCGTCCGGGGGCGAGCGGCGCAGAGCTGCTCTGACGGATCGCGAGGGGTTCGGGTGCGACTGCTTCTGCGTTTCTTCGGCTTCGTGTTCGCGACCGGCGCGCTTCTCGCGCTTCTCGGCGCGGCCGGAATCGCCTTCCTCGCGATGAAATATTCGCGGGAGCTGCCGGACTACGAGCAGCTCGCGAAATACGAGCCGCCGATCATGACGCGGCTGCACGCGAACGACGGCCGGCTGATCGCCGAATACGCCAAGGAGCGGCGCCTGTTCGTGCCGATCCAGTCGGTGCCGAAGCGCGTCGTCGGCGCCTTCCTGTCGGCCGAGGACAAGTCGTTCTATGAGCATGGCGGGCTGGACTTCTTCGGCATCGCCCGCGCGGCGATCACCAACTTCCAGAACCAGGGCCGCCGCCCGCAGGGCGCCTCGACCATCACGCAGCAGGTCGCCAAAAACTTCCTGCTGACCAACGACCAGAACTACGAGCGCAAGATCAAGGAAGCGCTGCTCTCGCTGCGGATCGAGCAGACCTATTCCAAGGACCGCATCCTCGAGCTCTACCTGAACGAGATCTATTTCGGCATGGGCGCCTACGGCGTCGGCGCGGCCTCTCTGGTCTATTTCGACAAGGCGGTGAACGAGCTCGACGTCGCCGAGGCCGGCTATCTTGCGGCGCTGCCCAAGGCGCCGAACAACTATCACCCGTTCCGCTACACCGAGAAGGCGCTGGAGCGCCGCAACTGGGTGATCGACCGCATGGTCGAGAACGGCTACGCGACCCGCGAGGAGGGCGACGCCGCCAAGAAGGAGCCGCTCGACGTCAAGCCGCGGCCGACCGGCGTCCAGCTCGCCGACAGCGAGTACTTCAACGAGGAAGTGCGCCGGGTGCTCTACGAGCGCTACGGCGAGAAGGGCCTCTACGAAGGCGGCCTGTCGGTCCGCACCACGATGGATCCCAAGCTCCAGACGCTCGCCCGCAAGGTGCTGAGCACGGGCCTCATCCGCTTCGACGAGCAGCGCGGCTGGCGCGGCGCGCCGAAGGAGATCGATCCGCGCGGCGACTGGGGCGTCGCGCTCGCCGACATTCCCTCGCTCGGCGACGTGCCGTGGCAGCTCGCCGTGGTGCTCGATTCCGGGACGTCCGAGGCGCAGATCGGCCTGCAGCCGGGCCGGGAAAAGTCCGGCGCCGTGACGCGCGAGCGGCTGACCGGCCGGATTTCGCTCGAAGGCGTGCGCTGGGCCAAGTGGGCGACCGGCCCGGAGCGCGGACGGGCCGTCAAGGCGGTCTCGCAGGTGCTGAAGCCGGGCGACGTCATCTATGTCGAGGAGACCAAGCAGGGCTCCGGCGAATTTCGCCTGAGGCAGGTGCCGAACATTTCCGGCGGTCTCGTCGCGATGGATCCGTACACGGGCCGCGTGCTCGCGCTCGCTGGCGGGTTCTCCTATGACGAGAGCCAGTTCAACCGCGCGACGCAGGCGCTCCGCCAGCCCGGCTCGTCGTTCAAGCCGTTCATCTACGCCGCCGCGCTCGACAACGGCTACACGCCGTCCTCGGTCGTGCTCGACGCGCCGATCGAGATCGACCAGGGCCCCGGCATCGGGATCTGGCGGCCGGAGAACTACGCCAAGAAGTTCTACGGCCCACAGACCCTGCGCTTCGGCATCGAGAAGTCGCGCAACGTCATGACGGTCCGGCTTGCCCAGGACATGGGCATGCCGCTGATCTCGGAATACGCCAAGCGCTTCGGCGTGATGGAGGACCTGCCGCGGCTGCTGTCGATGTCGCTCGGCGCCGGCGAGACCACGGTTCTCAGGATGACGGCCGCCTATTCGATGTTCGCCAATGGCGGCAAGCGCGTGATCCCGACCGTGATCGACCGGGTGCAGGACCGGACCGGCAAGACCGTCTACCGCCACGACGACCGGCAATGCATCGGCTGCACCGCCTCGGCCTGGGCTAACCAGGACGAGCCGAAGCTGATCGACGCGCGCGAGCAGGTGCTCGACCCGATGACAGCCTATCAGGTGACGTCGATGCTGGAAGGCGTGGTGCTGCGCGGCACCGCGACGAGCCTCAAGGCCATCGGCAAGCCCGTCGCCGGCAAGACCGGAACGACCAACGACTACAAGGACGCTTGGTTCGTCGGCTTCTCGCCCGACATGGTCGTCGGCGTCTATCTCGGCTACGACAAGCCGCATTCGATGGGCGAGGGCGAGACCGGCGGCGAGGTCGCGGCGCCGGTGTTCGGGGACTTCATGAAGGCCGCGCTCGCCGACAAGCCGGCGACGCCGTTCCGCGTGCCGCCGGGCATCAAGCTGATCCGCATCAATCCCTCGACCGGCATGCGCGCCGACGGCGGCAAGGTGATCCTCGAGGCTTTCAAGCCCGGCACCGCGCCGCCGGACAGCTACTCGATCATCGGGCAGGCGACGTCGCGCGGGGAGACCGTGACGCCGGAGGCCGACCGCGCCGTCCGCTCGGGGACCGGCGGGCTCTACTGATCCACGGCTCGGAGTTCAGGCGATGACGACCTACCGGGGCGCCTGCCACTGCGGGAAAATCAGCTTCACGGCCGAGGGCGAGATCGAGCAGGTCTACGAGTGCAACTGCTCGATCTGCTCGAAGCGCGCGGCGCTGCACTGGTTCGTGCCGGCCGCGAGGGTGACGGTCGAGGGCGGCGACGAGGCGGCTTCGACCTACCTGTTCAACAAGAACGTCATCCGTCACCGCTTCTGTCCGGACTGCGGCGTCGCGACGTTCAGCCAGGCCGAAAAGCCGGGCGCCGGACTGATGTTCGCCGTCAACGCGCGGTGCCTCGAAGGCGTCGACCTCAAGTCCATCCCGGTCGTGCCGGTCGACGGACGCAGCCTCTGATCAATCTGGACGTCCCCGCGCACGGCGGTCGGCCGCGCGCGGGAATTCCTGACGCCTCGCGCGTCAGCCTTCGGTCGCGTCGATGACCGCGATGGTCGGCGCGTCGGGCGAGTAGTTCGGGATGTCGGCGACGGCCGCCTGACCTTCCGGCGACGACAGGGCGGCGCCGAGCGCGTCCTTGCTGTCCCAGGTTCCGACGAAGATCCAGAAGTACGGGCCTTCGCCGCCGTCAGGGCCGGTGGACGGGCCGAAGCTGTGCGCCCCGAGGCCGGGCATCTTCTTCACAAGCGGCATGTGCGTGCCGCGGAAATAGCTGTCGAAAGCCGCTGGGTCCTTCGGCTTCGGATACATGACGACGAGCTTGGTGCTCACGCTTGGCCTCGCATTCTTCAGGGGATTCACCCGCCGGACTGGCGGGCAAGGCCGGTATGGGGCGTGACGCCGGGACGCCAAGCGCCGGCGCCGCAGATGTTTGCAGCGCGGCGCGCAGCGGGCTATTGCTCCCGCGCAATTCACCCCCGAGCCGGATTCCCTCAACGCCATGCGCGCCGAGATCGAACAACTCGTCCAGGACATCGAGCAGTCAGTCGGGCTGCTGAGGAGGCATCTTTGACTGGGATCAGTCACAGGCCCGCCTCGACGAACTGAACCATATCGCCGAAGACCCGACTCTCTGGGACGATCCTTCGCGCGCCCAGAAGATCATGCAGGAGCGGACCCAGCTCGACGACGCCATGGCCGGCGTCCTCAAGATCGAGCAGGACCTCAAGGACAATGTCGAGCTGATCGAGCTCGGCGAGATGGAGAACGACCAGTCCGTCGTCTCCGACGCCGAGAAGGCGATCGCCGGCCTCAAGGAGGAGGCCGGGCGGCGCCAGCTCGAATCGCTGATCTCGGGCGAGGCGGACGGCTTCGACACGTTCCTGGAAGTCCATCCCGGCGCCGGCGGCACCGAGAGCCAGGACTGGGCCGAGATGCTGCTGCGCATGTACACCCGCTGGGCGGAGCGGCGCGGCTTCAAGATCGAGGTCGTCGACCACCAGAACGGCGAACAGGCCGGCATCAAGGCCGCGACCCTTCAGATCAAGGGCCACAACGCCTATGGCTGGCTGAAGACCGAGGCCGGCGTGCACCGCCTGGTGCGCATCTCGCCGTTCGATTCGAACGCCCGGCGCCAGACCAGCTTCGCCTCGATCGACGTCTATCCGGTGATCGACGACTCGATCAAAATCGAGATCAACGAGAGCGACGTGCGCGTCGACACGATGCGCTCCGGCGGCGCCGGCGGCCAGCACGTCAACAAGACCGAGTCGGCGGTTCGCCTGGTCCACAACCCGACCGGCATCATGGTCGTCAGCCAGGGCGACCGCTCGCAGCACAAGAACCGCGCGACCGCGTGGGACATGCTGCGCGCCAAGCTCTACGAGCTCGAGCTCAAGAAGCGCGAGGAGGCGGCCGCGGCCGACCAGGCGGCCAAGACCGACATCGGCTGGGGCCACCAGATCCGCTCCTACGTGCTGCAGCCGTACCAGCTCGTGAAGGATCTTCGGACCGGCCACTCGTCGACGTCCCCGCAGGACGTGCTGGACGGCGAGCTCGACGACTTCATGGAGGCTACGCTCGCCCAGCGCGCCTACGGTACCACCGCCGGCGACATCGAGGACGTCGACTAGCCCTTGGGCTAGCCCTTCGCCACCAGCAGGCGGCCGGCGTTCAGGAAGCGCAGCGGGTTGACGGCCACGCCGTCGACCCGCGTCTCGTAGTGCAGGTGCGGGCCGGTCGAGCGCCCCGTCGAGCCGACGCGACCGACCACCGAGCCGATCTGCACGCGGTCGCCGGGCTGGACGAGGATCGCCGACATGTGGCCGTAGCGCGTGGTCAGACCGCCGCCATGGTCGATCTCGACCATGTTGCCGTAGCCGCCGCTCCATCCTGCGGAGACGACGCGGCCTTCGGCGGTCGCCTTCACCGGCTGGCCGTAGTCGACGTCGAAGTCGAGCCCGGAATGGAACGCCGGGCGGCCGAGAAACGGATCGACCCGCGCGCCGAAGCCGCTCGACAGGGACGCGCCCTTGGCGGGGGTGCGGATCGGCGTCCGGTCGAGGCCGCGCTCGAAGACGGCGACGACCGCGCGCTCGGCCATGAGCTGGTCCAGCCGCATCTCGAAATTCAGCGCGCTTTCCGGCAAAGGCTCGAACGGGCCGCCGCGGCCCTTGCCGTCCGCCGGCAGGGCGGGGCGGGGGACGCCGGCGGCGTCGTAGACCTGTTCGAGCGTGCGGCGACGTTCGCGATTCTTCGAGGCGAGCCCTTCCAGCGTCCGGGTCTGGCTAACGTCGACGGCGTCGAGCGCCGCGGCGACGCGCTGGGCGCGCTCGGTCGCGCTCTCGCTGCGGCGGTCGGGCAGCGTGCCGGTCTCGATGCTGTCGAAGGCGGACGCGGCGCCGTCGAGCGGCGCGGGCTTGGGCGCATAGGCCAGAACGTCGTCCGCCGAGGTGTCGAGGTCGCTGCGCCCGGCGAGTTCGGCGAGGCGGGACTGGCGTTTCTCGACCAGGCTCTGGCGCAGGCCGAGCTCCGCGAGCCGCTCGTCGAGGCCGGCCTTCTCGACCATGCGGCGGGTGCGGGTGCGTTCGAGCTCGTCCCGCATCGCGGCCAGCTGCGCCTCGTAAGCGCGGGAGGACGCGCTGGCGCCGCTGCGGATCTCGGCGACGACCTCGTCATGGAACAGGATGTAGCCGGCGGAGGCGACGCCCCATCCGACAAGCGCGACGAGCGACAGGACGCAGGCCGCGACGCCGTGCCGGGGCAGGCGGACTGCGCCGCGCCGCCCCGAGCGCTCGATCACGATCCGGTCTCCGCCGTCGTGCGCGCGACCGTAGCCGTCGTCTTGGAGCCGCATTCCGTCCCCCGGACCGTCCTTGGGCCGGGAAACCATGATCGATTAGGGTTAATCGCCGGATAACGGGGCGAACTCAGAGCCCCCTTGCGGCCGCCAGCACCTCGTCCGCATGCCCGGCGACCTTGACCTTTTCCCAGACGCGGGCGACGCGGCCCTCGCGGTCGAGGAGGACCGTGGTGCGCTCGACGCCCATGTACTTGCGCCCATACATGCTCTTTTCGGTCCAGACGCCGTAGGCTTCCAGCATCCGCTTGTCCTCGTCGGCGGCGAGGCTGAGCTCCAGCCCGTGCTTGGCGCGGAACTTGTCGTGGCTCGCGGCGCTGTCGGGCGACACGCCGACAATCTCGGCGCCCGCCTCGGCGAAGGCGCTCCTAAGACGATTGAACTCGATCGCCTCCTTGGTGCAGCCGCTGGTGTCGTCCTTCGGATAAAAGTACAGAACGACCGACTTGCCGAGGAGATCTTTCAGCCGCACCGTCGCTCCGCCTGCGCCCGGCAACTCGAAATCGGGCGCAGCCTGGCCAACCTTCAACGTCGAGGACATCGCCGTTTCCTCCCTCTTCACGAAAACGCCCCTATGCTTGGGCATCACGGCCGCATTCGAATCGCGGCTGATCAAGCATGGGCGCGGGGCGGCGTCCACCTGTCCGCGAACGCCGGGCGCGGATGAAGGCGCGACGACGCGGGAGACGCCGACCAGCTGATGCCCAAGGCCGGGAAGTCCAAAAGCACATCGCGTATCCGCGCCGTAGCGCTGCCCTGGATCGGGCGACGCCAGGAACGGCTGCGCGCGGACGGCCATCAGGCGTCGCCCAAGCCGACATGGCGCCGGCTGGTCCAGATCGTCGCCGGAGCGGGGCTCGCGGTCGGCGCGCTCGGCCTCGCGGCATGGCTTGCGATTCTCTACCTGCCTTTGCCGGCGTCCCAGGTCATTCCGCGGGTCAAGGCCGCGATCGAGGAGCGCCTCGGCCCGGCCTATGCGGTTGCGATCAAGGACGCCGAGCTGCAGCGCGACCGCCAGGGCGTCGAGCTTCGGCTGGTCGAACTCGTGATCACGAAAGCGGATGGGGGACAGACCCTTGCGAGCGTTCCGCGAGCCGAGCTCCAGCTCGACGGCATGGGCCTGCTCGGCGGCGAGGTGAAGGTCCGCCGCGTCCACGTCACCGCCCCCAAGCTCGACCTGCGGTTCGACACGACCGTCGACGCGGCGTCAAAGAACTCCGATCTGCCCGAGCGAATCCTCGCCGCGATCGGCGATCTCGACCGCCTGCTCGGCGCCGACGGCGCCGCCGGCGCTCTGGAGGAGGTCGACGTCTCCAACGCGACCCTGCTCGTCGCCCCGCGCGCCCGCGCGCCGCTGTCGTTCGAAGGGGTCGACCTGCGCCTGTCACGCGGGACCGGCGGCGCCATCGCGCTGACCGCCGCGTCTTCGCGCGCCGAGAACCGCTGGTCGAGCGCGCTGACGGTCTCCGCCGCGGACGGCGAGAAAGGCCGGGTGATCGACCTCGGCCTCGAGAACATCGACCTCGGCCCCTATTCCGCGCCCTTCGCCGAGAAGGCGGGCGCGCCGCCGGTCGCCGGGCGTATCGCGGGCCACCTGAACGCCCGTATCGGGCCCGACTCCCGGCTTGCGGCGGGCGAGGGGAGGATCGAGGCGCGCGATCTCGTCCTGACCCTGCCGCGCAAGCAGGATCCGTCAAAACCTGCCGACGGTCCGATCGCGATCGACCGCCTCCAGCTCGCGCTCGGATGGGACGCGCAGAAGCGCGCGCTGCTGATCGAGCCGTCGCACATCCGCGGCAAGGGCGGGCAGGGCGGCTTCACGGGCGCGCTGACGGCCCCGGCGGCCTCGGGCGAACCGTGGCTCGCCGACATCAAGGGCCGCGACGTCCTGCTCGCCGGCGAGAACGTCGGCGATCCACCGCTGCGGCTCGACCGGGTCGACGTCGCCGCGAGCTTCGATCCCGCCAAGGGCGTGCTCGACGTCAGCAAGGCGCAGTTCCTGGGACCGACCTCGCGCGCGGCCGCGACGGCGACGGTGCGCTTCGAAGGCGAAAGCCCCGCGGTCAAGCTCGGGCTCGTCACCGAGCCGATGCCGACCTCCGCGGTGAAGCGGCTGTGGCCGTACTTCCTCGCCGGCTCCGTCCGCAGCTGGGTCATCGAGAACGTCGGCGCGGGGACCGTCGACAGCCTGTCGCTGACGATCGACGTGCCGTCCAACGTGCTGCACACGCTCGGGCCGCACGATCCGCTGCCGGACGGCTCGATGTTCCTCGACATCGGCTTCACCGACGGCGTGCTGCGCGGTTCGGCCGGCATGCCCTGGATCGAGGGCGCCAAGGGCCGGGTGACCTCCACCGCCCGCAAGACCGAAGTCTCGATCGAGCGCGCCTTCGTGTCGGGCGGCGAGGAGGGACAGCTTGGGGTCTCCGACGTGCTGTTCAGCGTGCCGGACCTCGCGCCGCGTTATCCCAAGGCGCGCCTGACGCTCAAGGCGGACGGCTCGCTACGACGCGCACTTTCGATGCTGAGCTCCGGCGCGTTCGGCGCGAACCCGGTGCCGGCGCAGATCGACGTCTCGAAGGTCTCCGGTCGCCTCACCAGCAATGTGATGGTCGACCTCGAGCTCGCCCATGACGACGGCAAGTCGCCGCCGCCGGTCGTCAACGCCAACGCCGACATGCGCGACGTCCGGATCGCCGCGGTGTTCGCCAATCGGAACTTCGAGAAGGGCTCGCTGCAGCTGAAGGTCGGCGAGGGCCCGACCACGCTGTCCGGCAAGGGGCAGGTCGGCGGCGCGCCCGCGACCGTGCTGATGACCGACGCGCCGACCGCGCCCGGCGCGCCCACGAAGCGCAAGCTCAATGTCCTCTTGACGGCCGACGCCTCCGACCTTCAGCGCCTCGGCCTCGACGTTCCGGGCTCGATGCGCGGCTCCGTTCCGCTTTCCGCCGACCTGATGCTGGACGAGCCGCGTGCGCCGATGAACGTCAGCGCGGACCTGACGAGCGTCGGCATCGACGGGGTCGTTCCGGGGTTCAGGAAGCCGGCGGGCCGCGCGGGCAAGCTGAGCTTCGTCGTCGAGAAGGGCGGGGAGAAGACGCTCATCCGCGACTTCGCGATCGAGAGCGGCGACCGCAGCGTGCGCGGCACGATCGAGTTCGGCGCCAAGGGCGAGCTGGTCTCCGCCAGTCTCCCGATCTATCGGCCGGGACCGGGCGACGACGCCAAGATCGAGATCGACAAGGCCAAGGGCGGCGTCACCAAGGTCGCCGTGCAGGGCGCGGCGCTGGACCTGAAGCCGATTCTCGACCGGGTGCGCGGCAAGCCGACGAGCGCGGGCGTGGCGGCGGACAAGTCCGACGCCGGCAACGTGCCCAAGGACCTCGACGTGACCGCCAAGCTCGGCACCGGGCTCGGCTATGGCGGCGAGGCGATCGCCGGCCTCGACATGCGGCTGACGGTGCGCGGCGGCAAGGTCACCGACGCCGACGGCACGGGCCGGATCGGCGACGGGCCGATCTCGGTCGCGACGGGGGAAAGCGGGCGCCTCGCGATCGCCGGCAAGGATGCGGGCTCGTTCTTCCGCTTCGCCGATCTCTATGGCCGGATCGACGGCGGCGACTTCACCCTGGCGGCCTCGCTCTCGGGCGGTCCTGGGGTCCTGAAAATCTCGAGGTTCGCGGTCCGCAACGAGACTGCGCTGGAGCGCGCGCGGCAGGCGACGGACGCTGACAGGAGCGCGCCGGCCGAGGCGCAGCAGCGCGGCTCCACCCGCTTCGACAAGCTGCAGGTCATCTTCGTCCAGCAGTCCGGCACGATCAAAGTCAGCGAGGCGACCGTCTACGGGCCGACGATCGGCGCGACGCTGGAGGGCACGGTCAACTATGCCGCCGACCGCGTCGATCTCGTCGGGACGTTCGTGCCGGTCTATGCGCTCAACAATCTCGTCAGCCGCGTGCCGATCATCGGCGCGCTTCTCGGCGGCGGGAAGAACGGCGGCCTCGTCGGCGTGACCTTTCAGGTGAAGGGCGGCACGAGCTCGCCGACGGTCTCGATCAATCCGATGTCGGCGGTCGCGCCCGGCTTCCTGCGCAAGCTGTTCGAGTTCCGCCAGAACGGCGGCGCGTCGCAGGAGCCCGTCACCGGCTCCACCCCGCAGAGCGCGCCGACCCAGCAGTAGCGACCTCAGGTCGGCAGGGCGCTTGCGTATTTCACCTGCTGGAGCGCGAAGCTCGACTCGATCGAGGCGACGCCGTCGAGGCGGGTGAGCTTGCGCTTCAGGAAGGTCTCGTAGGCCTCGAGGTCGGCGGCGACGACGCGCAGCAGATAGTCCTGCTTGCCGGTCATCAGGTAGCACTCGACGACCTCCTCCCAGCCGGCGATGGCCTTGGCGAAGCGCTCCAGATCCTCCTCGCGCTGGCGCTCCAGCTTGATCGAGACGAAGACGCTGACATGCAGGCCGAGCGCCTTCTGGTCGAGCTGCGCGATGTAGCGGCTGATGACGCCGCGCTCCTCCAGCAGCTTCACTCGCCGGTGGCAGGGGGAGGCGGACAGGTTCACCAGCTCCGCGAGCGCCTGCATGGTGATCCGGCAGTCGCTCTGGAGCGCGGCGAGGATCTTGCGGTCGGTCGCGTCGAGCTCGGCCATTGGAATCTTTTGCTGAAGCGGGGCGTCCTTCGCCCATTCCATACCAGTCGTCTCGTCCTCGATGGTCAAGTTTGGCGCCCGACGCCGTGCGCCCTCTGGTAGCCTCATGTCACTTCGGCGCGCCGTGGCGGGCTCCCTCCGTTGCGGCGCGACCCCTTTGTGAAGGGCCGCCATGACCGACCCGCGCCTTCCCGCACTTTCGGCGCTTGAACGCAAGGTGCTGTGGCTGGCCACCTGGACCATCCACAACGCCAACCATCTGCGCGAGCATGCGGACGGGCTGAAAGTCGGCGGCCACCAGGCGTCGTCGGCCTCGCTCGCGACCATCATGACGGCGCTCTATTTCGCGATTCTGCGGCCGGAGGACCGCGTCGCGGTGAAGCCGCACGCGAGCCCGAACTTCCACGCCATCCAGTATCTGTTCGGCCTCCAGAGCCGCGAGAAGCTCGAGAACTTCCGCGGCTTCAAGGGCGCCCAGTCCTATCCGTCGCGCTCAAAGGACGTCGACGACGTCGACTTCTCGACCGGCTCCGTCGGCCTCGGCGTCGCGCAGACGCTGTTCGCCTCGCTGGCGCAGGATTACCTGCGCGCCAAGGGGCTCGGGACCGACCGGGCGGAAGGCAAGATGGTCGCACTGCTCGGCGACGCCGAAATGGACGAGGGCAACATCTTCGAGGCGCTGCTCGAAGGCTGGAAGCACAACGTCCGCAACACCTGGTGGGTGGTCGACTACAACCGACAGAGCCTCGACGCCGTGGTGCGCGAAGGCCTCTGGGCGCGCTTCGAGGCGATGTTCCGCAACTTCGGCTGGGACGTCGTGATCCTGAAGCACGGCGCGCTGCAGCGCGCGGCCTTCGAGGAGCCCGGCGGCGACCGGCTGCGGGCGTGGATCGACGAGTGCCCGAACCAGGACTACGCGGCGCTGACCTTCCAGGGCGGCGCTGCGTGGCGCAAGCGCCTGACGATCGACCTCGGCGAGACCGGGCCGGCCGCCGAGCTGATCGCCCGGCGCGAGGACGACGCGCTCGCCGAGCTGATGTGCAATCTCGGCGGCCACGACATGGCGTCGATCCTCGAGGCTTTCGAGGCGGCGCAGGCGCATGACCGGCCTGTCTGCTTCATCGCCTACACGACCAAGGGCTTTGCGCTGCCGCTCGCAGGCCACAAGGACAACCACGCCGGCCTGATGACGCCCGCGCAGACCGACGTGCTGCGCAAGGCCATGAAGATCCGCGAGGGGCGTGAGTGGGACCGGTTCGAGGGCCTCGACCAGTCGGCCGCCGAGCTCCAGGCCTTCATCGACGCCGCGCCCTTCGGCAGGGGCGGCCGGCGGCGTTTCGTGGCGCCGGCGATCGAGACGCCGGCGAAGCTCGGCTTCCCCGCGCAGCCGACCATGTCGACCCAGCAGGGCTTTGGGCTGATCATGCACGAACTCGCCAAGAGCGAGACGGCGCTCGCCGACCGCATCGTCACGACCTCGCCGGACGTCACGGTCTCGACCAATCTCGGCGCATGGGTGAACCGGCGCGGCCTGTTCGCCCGCAAGGAATTGGCCGACGTCTTCAAGGCGCAGCGGATCCCGTCGACCTTCAACTGGTCGTTCTCGCCGACGGGCCAGCATCTCGAGCTCGGCATCGCCGAGATGAACCTGTTCACGGCGCTTTCCGCGCTCGGCCTGACCCATTCGCTGTTCGGCGAGCGGCTGCTGCCGGTCGGCACGCTCTACGACCCCTTCATCGAGCGTGCGCTCGATGCGCTGAACTACGCCTGCTACCAGGACGCCCGCTTCATCCTCGCCGCGACGCCGTCCGGCGTGACGCTCGCGCCGGAGGGCGGGGCGCACCAGTCGATCAAGACGCCGCTGATAGGCATGGCGCAGGACGGGCTGGCGAGCTTCGAGCCGGCCTTCGTCGACGAGCTCGCGACGATCATGGCCTGGGCGTTCGACTACATCCAGCGCTCCTCCGAAGGCGCCGAGGATCGCGGCGAGACCCACGACAAGGAGGGCGGCTCGGTCTATCTGCGCCTCTCGACCCTGCCGGTCGAGCAGGTCGGCCGCGAGATCGACGAGGCTCTCGCGCACGACATGATCGAGGGCGCCTACTGGCTCAGGAAGCCCGGTCCGAACGCCGAGGCGATCGTCGCCTATACCGGCGTCATCGCGCCGGAGGCGATCGCGGCCGTCGGGATGATGGCGGAGGACCGCCGCGACGTCGGGCTGCTCGCGATCACCTCCGCCGACCGGATCT
The DNA here is from genome assembly GCA_902168115.1 of uncultured Methylopila sp. Classification (GTDB taxonomy): domain Bacteria; phylum Pseudomonadota; class Alphaproteobacteria; order Rhizobiales; family Methylopilaceae; genus Methylopila. The sequence goes on from CABHPB010000068.1 coordinate 39,043, forward strand.
ACGCTGGCTGGACAGCGTCGCGCCGGGCGCGGGAGCGCGGCGAGGGCAGGGCGCTCAGCCACATCGAGACGCTTCTGGAGGACGCGCCGCGCCATTCGAAGATCGTGACGGTGCTCGACGGGCATCCCGCGACGCTCGCCTGGCTCGGCGGCGTGCGCGGGCAGGAGACCCGCGCGCTCGGCGTCGAACGCTTCGGCCAGACGGGGACGGTGGCCGACGTCTACCGCCACCACCAGATCGACGCCTCGGCGATCGTCCGCGCCGCCGAGTCGCTCGCGCCGGCGAAGCCGATCCGGACGATCAGTTACGTATGAGCCTCAGTTCCTCGGCCGCACGAGGACGTGCTTCTTCTTGCCGAGCGAGAGCTTGATGACGCCCTCTGGCGTCAGCTCGGCGTCGGTGAGCACGGCGCGGTCGTCGGTCACCGCCTTGTCGTTGACGCGCAGGCCGCCGCCCTTGACGAGGCGCCGCGCCTCGCCGTTGGACGCGACGAGGCCGGCGACCTCGGCGAACATGCTCAGCACGCCGACGCCCTCCGCCAAAGCCGCGGCCTCGATCTCGACGGTCGGCAAATCCTCGGCGAGCGATCCTTCCTCGAAGGTCTTGCGCGCCGCCTCTGCGGCCGCCTCAGCGGCGGCGCGGCCGTGGACGATGGCGGTCGCCTCGGTCGCGAGAGTCTTCTTGGCGTCGTTGATCTCGGCGTCCTTCAGGGCGCTGAGCCGCGCGATCTCGTCGAGCGGCAGGTCGGTGAACAGCTTGAGGAACCGCTCGACGTCGGCGTCGTCGACGTTGCGCCAGTACTGCCAGAAGGCGAAGGGCTCGGTCATGTCGGCGTTGAGCCAGACCGCGCCGGAGGCCGTCTTGCCCATCTTTGCGCCGGAGGCCGTGGTGATCAGCGGGCAAGTGAGCGCGAACAGCTGCGCCTGGTCGACCCGGCGGCCGAGCTCGATGCCGTTGACGATGTTGCCCCACTGGTCCGACCCGCCCATCTGCAGCCGGCAGCCGTAGCGCCTGTTCAGCTCCAGGAAGTCGTAGGCCTGCAGGATCATGTAGTTGAATTCGAGGAAGGAGAACGGCTGCTCCTGCTCGAGCCGGCTCTTCACGCTGTCGAAGGACAGCATGCGGTTGACCGAGAAGTGCCGGCCGATCTCCCGCAGGAAGGGCACGTATTCCAGCCTGTCCAGCCATTCGGCGTTGTCGACCATGACGGCGTCGGTCTTCGCCTCGCCAAAACTCATGAACTGCTGGAACGTGCCCTTGATCGTCTCCTTGTTCCGCGCGATCGCGGCGTCGTCGAGGAGCGGGCGCTGCTCGTTGCGGAAGGAGGGATCGCCGACCTTGGTGGTGCCGCCGCCCATCAGCACGATCGGCTTGTGGCCGGCCTGCTGGAGACGCCGCAGCATCATGATGTTCGCCATGTGCCCGACATGGAGCGAGGGCGCCGTCAGGTCGTAGCCGATATAGGCCGTGACCGGCCCCTGCAGCGCGAGCGCGTCGAGCGCCTCGGGCTCGGAGATCTGGTGGATCTGGCCGCGCTCTTCGTAGAGGCGCAGGAGGTCGGACTTGTAGGCGGACATCGAAGGCTCGTCGGAAGGTTTCGGCGCGGTGTGTAGCAGGTTCGCGCGCCAAATCCATGCGCGCCGCCGCCGAAGCGGCATGAGTGCGACCCCGCAAAGATGGTTAACGAATCTGGGGCATGATTCACGAGGTTCAGCCACGCCGGACTGATGCGCGGGCGCTCTAGCGCCAGCAACCTGATGACGGCGACGGGCTTCTGCGTCGCGTTCGGGGAAGTCGGTCGATGTCTGCAAGCGTTCGCACGGCGCGCATCTTACGCGGGGGGCGGCTGATACTCACCGGCGCTACGCTGATACTCGCGAGCGGCGTCTCCCTTACTGCGGTTCTGGCGGTGGCGTTCACCGCGACAGGCAATCTCGCGCTCGCCGCCGCACATCGCCCGGACGCGATCGACGGGTGGCGGCAGACCGCGCCGACATTGGAAGCGTATCGGGGCGCGACGACGAGGAACGACGTGGTCGCGGCGGTCGCCGACGATCGCAGCCGCTGGGACGAAGCGTTCGAGGACGCCGAGGCCGCAAGCCGGGGCCATGAGGCGCTCGGAGCCAGGCTCGCGGCTGCCAATTCGGGAATCGAAGTCGCCGAAATCGAGATTCCGGATACTTCGAGCGAGCCGCGCGTCGTGGCTTCGGCCACGCCGGTGCTGGCCTCGTTGACGCCGGCGACGCCGCCGGTCCAGGTCGCAGCGCTCGAAGTCGCCGCGCCGGAGAACACACCGGTCGCGCAGGAGCCCATGGAAACGACCCGCGCCGCAGCGGCGATGGAAGCTCCGGCGCCCGAGCCGGTCCGGGCCATACCCTTCCCGATGCCGCGCCCCGCCGATTTCGCCCGCATGGCGCAGCAGTCCGAGAAAGCCCCGGCTCGCGTGCAGATGGCCTCGCTCACCCCCGAGGTTCCGTCGTCGTCCGCGCCTGCTCCGCGTGCGACTGCGCTCGCCTATGCGACGCCGGACGTGGAGACGAAAAGCGACAGGCCCGGCGACTTCTTCAGCAAGCTGCTCGACCGCGACCAGGGTTTGCAGCTGCCCAGCCGCAGGAGCGGCGTCGCGGTCTACGACATCGCCTCGGCGACCGTGCGCCTGCCGAACGGCGAGCGGCTGGAGGCCCATTCTGGCCTCGGCCACCGGCAGGACAATCCGGCCTATGTCCGCGAGAAGAACCGCGGGCCGACGCCGCCCAACGTCTACGATCTCAGGATGCGCGAGGCGCTGTTCCATGGCGCGGCCGCGATCCGCCTGCTTCCGCGCGACCAGAAGAAGGTGTTCAATCGGGACGGCCTACTCGCCCACCCGTACATGTATGTCGGCGGCGGCAGCCGCTCGCAGTCCAACGGATGCGTCGTCTTCAAGGACTACGGCCGCTTCCTGAGGGCCTTCAAGGCCGGCGAGATCGCGCGCCTCGTCGTGGTGCCGAACATCAACGAGTTGCCGAGCTACATGGCGGGGCTGTAATCGGGCTCCGCGGCGCAGGTCGCAGCAAGTCAATCTTGTCGAGCGAGCCGACGATGCGCGCCATAGGCCTGATGAGCGGGACCTCCTTCGACGGCGTCGACATCGCGCTGGTCGAGACGGACGGGGAGCGGATCGAGCGCTTCGGCCCGAGCGGCTACTACCCTTACGATTCGTACGAGCGCGCCGTGCTGGCCCGCGCCCTCGAAGAGGCGACATCGCTTACCGACCGGTCCGCCCGGCCGGGCGTCATCGCCATCGCCGAGGCCATCGTGAACGGCCGGCACCGCATGGCGGTCGAAAGCTTTCTCTCCGGCAACGACATGCAGCGCTCCGACGTCGACGTGATCGGCTTCCACGGCCAGACGGTGCTGCATCGGCCGGAAGCAAAACTCACCATCCAGATCGGCGACGGCGAGGCGCTCGCGCGGGCGCTCGGACGCCCGGTCGTCTACGACTTCCGCGCCGCTGACGTCGCGGCCGGCGGGCAGGGGGCGCCGCTCGCCCCGACCATCCACCCGGTGCTGACCAGGAACCTCGATCTGCCGCGGCCGCTCGCGGTGCTCAATCTCGGCGGCGTCGGCAACGTGACCTTCATTGGGCGCGACGGCGAGCTGGTCGCCTTCGACACCGGCCCGGCCAACGCGCTGATGGACGACCGGATCTTTCGCGAGACCGGGCAGGCCTTCGACAGGGACGGCGAGATCGCCGCCTCCGGCGCGGTCGACGAGGCGGTCGTCGCGCGGCTGATGGAAAACCCGTACTTCGCGAAGACGCCGCCGAAATCGCTCGACCGCAACACCTTCGACGCCTCGCCGACCGAAGCCCTGCCGCTCGCCGACGCGATCGCGACGTTGGCGGCCTTCACGGCGCAGTCCGTCGCGCGAGGGGCGGAGCAGCTGCCGGCAAGGCCCGAGCTGTGGGTCGTCGCCGGCGGCGGCGCGCGCAATCAGACGTTGCTCAAGATGCTGCGCGAGCGACTCGGCGCCGAGGTGCGGACGGCCGACGAGGTCGGCCTGTCCGGCGACGCGCTGGAGGCGCAGGCCTTCGCTGTGCTGGCGGTGAGGAGCCTGAAAGGCCTGCCGCTGACCTATCCCGGCACGACCGGCGCGCCGCGCCCGATGACCGGCGGCGTGCTGGCGCGGCCGTAGGGGACGAGGAAAGGTGGCGCCGGCTCCGTCCCCCTCTCCCCTCGCGGGAGAGGGTCAGGGTGAGGGGGCGGTTCAAGACAAGGCTGATGCGTCCCGCTAGCTGAGACGCCCCCTCATCCGACCTCGGCTACGCCGAGGCCACCTTCTCCCGCGAGGGGAGAAGGAAGGACGCGCTTCCGTCGCCAGAAATGGCGGTCCCGGCTCAAGGCCGGGACACGCGGACTCACGCCGCGTCGTCGTCCTCGCTGTCGTCTTCCTCGCTCGGCGGCGGGGGAGGCGGCAGTTCGGCGGTCGGCTCGACCGCGCCGAGGCGCTTGTCGAGATAGCCGTTGACCTCGACCATCAGCTCGTCGACGCGGTTCTCGAAGAAGTGGTTGGCGCCGGGGATGACCGACTGGTCGATCACGATGCCCTTCTGCGTCTTCAGCTTCTCGATGAGGGTCTGGACGTCCTTCATCGGCGCGACGCGGTCCTGGTCGCCATGGACGAACAGGCCGGAGGACGGGCAGGGCGCCAGGAACGAGAAGTCGAAGCGGTTCGCGGGAGGGGCGACCGAGATGAAGCCCTCGACCTCGGGACGGCGCATCAGCAGCTGCATGCCGATCCAGGCGCCGAAGGACACGCCCGCGATCCAGCAGGCGCGCGCGTCGGGGTTGAGCGCCTGCGCCCAGTCGAGCGCGGAAGCGGCGTCCGAGAGCTCGCCCGAGCCGTGGTCGAAATTGCCCTGGCTGCGCCCGACGCCGCGGAAGTTGAAGCGCAGGACGGAGAAACCGCGGTTCAGGAAGGCGTAATAGAGATTGTACACGATCTGATTGTTCATCGTGCCCCCGAACTGCGGATGCGGGTGCAGGATGAGCGCGATCGGGGCGCGGCGGCGCTTGGCGGGATGATAACGTCCCTCGAGCCGGCCGGCGGGGCCGGCGAAGATCACCTCGGGCATTCGCTGTCCTTGAGTTTCGCCGGCGCGGGCGCCCGAGACGGGCGCGGCCTTGCGTGTCGGTCCGGCTGTCTCTAGCACGGAAGGGACGTCGAAAAGCAAGGATCGCGTGCGCCGGCCGCGACCGGAAATCGACCCACCGCGCCGCCACACGCGTCATGTCCGGGAAGCAAAGATGATCGAGCGCGTCTATCTCGACCACAACGCCACGACAGCGACCCGCCCGTCGGTCATCTCCGCGATGGCGGAGGCCATGGCGGCGACCGGCAACCCGTCGTCGATCCACGCGGAAGGGCGCGCCAAGCGCAAGCTCGTCGAGGACGCGCGCCGGCAGATCGCGGCGCTCGTCGGGGCGGATCCGGCCTGCGTCACCTTCACCAGCGGCGGCACCGAGGCGTCGAATCTGGCGCTGTCGCCGACGATCCGCGACGCGCGCGACCCGCGACCGGTCACGCGGCTGCTGGTCTCCGCCGTCGAGCATCCGGCGGTGTCGGTCGGCGCCCGTTTTGAGCGGAGCGCGATCGGGACGATCCCCGTAGATGGCGACGGTTTGATCGACCTTGTGGCGCTTGAGGCGGCTTTCGCCCGCCACGCGGCCGAGCGGCCCGAGGAGCGCGCGCTGGTCGCGCTCATGCTGGCGAACAACGAGACCGGCGTCATCGAGCCGGTGGCCGAGGCGGCCGCGATCGCGCGCCGCTTCGGCGGGCTCGTCCATGTCGACGCGGTGCAGGCGGCGGGCAAGATCCCCGTCGACATCGCCGCGCTCGGCGCCGACTTCATGGCGATCGCTGCGCACAAGTTCGGCGGCCCGGCGGGCGTCGGCGCGCTGATACGGGCGAGCGAGGCGCTGCATGTCGAGCAGCCCGTGGTCCGCGGCGGCGGGCAGGAGAAGGGCTGGCGCGGCGGCACCGAGAACGTCCCCGGCGTCGTCGGCATGGGCGTCGCGGCCGAGGAGGCGCTCGCCGGCCTCAACGCCTTTGCGGGCCTCGCGCGGGACAGGGATGCGCTGGAATCCGGGCTGCGACGCATTTGTCACGTGACCGTCTTCGGCGCGGCGGCGGCGCGTCTGCCGAACACCAGCTGCTTCTCGGCGCGCGGCGTCGCGTCCGACCGGGCGATGATCGCGCTCGACCTCGCAGGAATCGCGGTTTCTGCGGGATCGGCATGCTCTTCCGGGAAAATGAAGGCCTCGCCCGTGCTTGACGCGATGGGCGTCAGTCACGATCTGTCGACAGGAATGCTGCGCGTCAGCTTCGGCTGGTCGTCGAAACCGGGCGACGGAGAGCGTTTCCTCGAGGCCTTCGGCCGTGTGGCCGCGGCCGGCGCCGGGGCTGCGGCGAGCGCGGCTTAAGAGATTGTAAGGCTGCGGCCGTTCCGTCCGCGCGCAAGCCCTGCTAGAGAGTTTCAAATGTGCGCCGCGCGACCCCCAACGCGGCCAGGGAGTTCATGAGAATGCCGGCAGTTCAGGAGACAGTCGCACGCGTCCGCGCGATCGATGTCGACCAGTACAAGTACGGCTTCGTCACCGACATCGAATCCGACCGCGCCGAAAAAGGCCTGTCGGAGGATACGGTCCGCTTCATCTCCATGAAGAAGGGCGAGCCGGAATGGATGCTCGAGTGGCGGCTGGAGGCCTATCGCCGCTGGCGCACCATGGTCGAGCCGACCTGGGCGCGCGTCGACTATCCGAAGATCGAGTACGACGAGCTCTACTACTACTCGGCCCCGAAGAGCCACGGCTCCGGCCCGAAAACGCTGGCCGACGTCGATCCCGAGCTGCTGCGCACCTATGAGAAGCTCGGCATCCCGCTGCAGGAGCAGGAAATCCTCGCCGGCGTCGAGCAGCGGCGCGTCGCCGTCGACGCGGTGTTCGACTCGGTCTCCGTCGCGACGACCTTCAAGGACGAGCTCGCCAAGGCCGGCGTGATCTTCTGCCCGATCTCCGAGGCGCTGCGCGACCATCCGGACCTCGTGAAGAAGTATCTCGGCACGGTGGTGCCGGCGAGCGACAACTTCTTCGCCACGCTGAACTCCGCCGTGTTCTCGGACGGCTCGTTCGTCTACGTGCCCAAGGGCGTGCGCTGCCCGATGGAGCTGTCGACCTATTTCCGCATCAACGAGAAGAACACCGGCCAGTTCGAGCGCACGCTGATCATCGCCGACGAGGGCTCCTATGTGAGCTACCTCGAAGGCTGCACCGCGCCGATGCGCGACGAGAACCAGCTGCACGCCGCCGTCGTCGAGCTGATCGCGCTCGACAACGCCGAGATCAAATACTCTACCGTCCAGAACTGGTACCCCGGCGACGCCGAGGGCAATGGCGGCATCTACAACTTCGTGACCAAGCGCGGCGACTGCCGCGGCAAGAACTCGAAGATCTCTTGGACGCAGGTCGAGACCGGCTCGGCGATCACCTGGAAATACCCGAGCTGCGTGTTGCGCGGCGACGGCTCGCGCGGCGAGTTCTACTCGATCGCGATCTCGAACGGTCGCCAGCAGGTGGATAGCGGGACCAAGATGATCCATCTCGGCCGCGACACGACCTCGAAGATCATCTCGAAGGGCATTTCGGCGGGCAAGTCGCAGAACACCTATCGCGGGCTGGTCTCGGCGCACCGCAAGGCGACCAACGCCCGCAACTTCACCAACTGCGACTCGCTGCTGATCGGCCACGACTGCGGCGCGCACACCGTGCCCTATCTGGAGGCCAAGACCTCCACGGCCGTGTTCGAGCACGAGGCGACCACCTCGAAGATCTCCGAGGACCAGATGTTCTACTGCCAGCAGCGCGGGCTGTCGGAGGAGGAGGCGGTGGCGCTCATCGTCAACGGCTTCGTCAAGGACGTGCTGCAGCAGCTGCCGATGGAGTTCGCGGTCGAGGCGCAGAAGCTGATCTCGATCTCGCTCGAAGGCAGCGTGGGCTGATACCGAACGGCGCGCCGGCCTATGGCGCGGAAACGCTGAGCGCGGCGCACCGACACGCACAGCGAGATTCTGACGAGGTGAAAAGCAGCACCTTGTGCGGCTGCTTCTACTGCCTCGAAATCTTTCCGCCCGAGGAAATCGGCGATTGGATTTCGAACGAAGGGACTGCGGTCTGTCCGCGTTGCGGGATTGATTCCGTGCTGGGCGATCTTTCGGGATATCCCGTCAGCGACGCGGCTTTCCTGAAGGCGATGCACGACGAATGGTTTTGAGGACTGAACAGAGAATGCTCTCGATCAAGAACCTGCACGCCTCCGTCGAGGACAAGCCGATCCTCCGGGGCCTCGATCTCGAGGTCAAAGCGGGCGAGGTCCACGCCATCATGGGGCCGAACGGCTCGGGCAAGTCGACGCTGTCCTACGTGCTCGCCGGCAAGGACGACTACGAGGTCACCGACGGCTCGGTCACGCTCGAGGGCGAGGACCTGCTCGCGCTGGAGCCCGACGAACGCGCCGCCAAGGGCCTGTTCCTCGCGTTCCAGTACCCGCTGGAGATTCCCGGCGTCGCCACCATGACCTTCCTCAAGACCGCGCTGAACGCCCAGCGGCGCGCGCGCGGCGAGGGCGACCTGCCGACGCCGCAGTTCATGAAACTGGTGCGCGAGAAGGCCGACACGCTCGGCATCTCCAACGACATGCTCAAGCGCGGCCTCAATGTCGGCTTCTCCGGCGGCGAGAAGAAGCGCAACGAGATCCTGCAGATGGCGCTGCTGGAGCCGCGGCTCTGCGTGCTCGACGAGACCGATTCCGGCCTCGACATCGACGCGCTGAAGATCGTCTCCGACGGCGTGAACGCGCTCCGCGCGAAGAACCGTGGCTTCGTCGTCATCACCCACTATCAGCGCCTGCTCGACCACATCACCCCGGACGTCGTCCATGTGATGGCGCGCGGCCGCATCGTCCGCACCGGCGGGCCGGAGCTCGCCCACGAGCTCGAGGCGGAAGGCTATGCGGCTTACGCGGCGGACGCCGCGTAAGGATGGCCGAGGCGATGAACGCAGAAGTCCGACCCATACGCACGGCCGCCGAGAGCGCGCTCGTCGAAGCCTACGAGGCCGTCCGACTCGATCTGCCGGGTGGCGACGCCGCCAGGCGCATTCGTGACCGCGCCTTCGGCGAGGTCGCCGCGCGCGGCCTGCCGAACCGCCGTGTCGAGGAATGGAAATACACCGACCTGCGCGCGCTGATGCGAGAGCTGCGGCCGTTCCCGCCGGCCCCGTCGGCCGCGGAGATCGAAGCGGCGAAAGCGCTGCTGCCGCTTGAGGACGTCAACGCCCGCCGGGTCGTGTTCGTGAACGGGCGGCTTGCGCCGGACCTGTCGGAGATGGGCGACGTCCAGGAAGGCGCCTCGATCGCGCCGCTGGCGGTCGCGCTCGCGGGCGACGCCGCCTCGACGCTGGAGCTGAAGGGACTGCCCCAGGGCAACATCGCGGTCGAGCTCAACACCGCCTTCGCGGCCGACGGGCTGGTCGTCGCGATCGACGACGACGTGCATGGTCGCCGGCCGCTCCACGTGGTCAACGTCCAGACCGGCCCTGCGCACGCGACCTATGGCCGGGTGCTGATCTCCGTCGGCAAGAACGCCTCCGTCACCCTGATCGAAAGCCATGTCGGCGACGGCGCGGGCCACCAGACCAACACGCTGGTCGGCCTCGACATCGCCGAGGGCGCCAACGTCCGCTACGTGAAGCTGCAGGACGAGGGTCTCGGCACGCTGCATCTCGGCACGCTCGCCGCCCGCATCGGCGAGAAGGGCGAGCTCGAGACCATCATGCTCGCCGCCGGCGCGACCGCCGCCCGGCAGCAGATCTTCATCGACTTCTCCGGCGATCATGCGCGCGCCAACCTCACCGGCGCGGGCTTCGCGGGCGGGCGGCGGCACCTCGACACGACGCTCGTCGTCAACCACGCCACGCTTCACTGCGGCAGCCGCGAGCTGTTCAAGACCGCGCTCGACGGCGAGGCGCGCTCGGTGTTCCAGGGCAAGATCGTCGTCCAGCCGGGCGCCCAGAAGACCGACGGCAAGATGATGGCGAATGCGCTGCTGCTTTCGGACACGGCCGAGGCGGACGCCAAGCCCGAGCTCGAGATCTTCGCCGACGACGTGGTCTGCGGCCACGGCGCGACCGTCGGCGCGATCGACGAGGAGCTGCTGTTCTATCTCCTCTCGCGCGGCATCCCGCGGCCGGAAGCCGAGGCGCTGCTCGTGCAGGCCTTCATCGGCGAGGTGTTGGAGCCGGTCCAGATCGACACGCTGCGCGACGCCCTCGAGGCGCGCGCCGAGAAGTGGCTCAGCGAACGCCTCTGAGGCGCGGCGGCCGCGGCGTCGAACGGAGCGAAGCGGTCGCATGCCATTGCCGAAGATGCTGGAAGGCCGCCTGTCGATCCCGGTGATCGGCGCGCCGCTGTTCATCGTCTCGGGGCCCGAGCTCGTCATCGCGCAGTGCAAGGCGGGAATCGTCGGCTCGTTCCCGGCGCTGAACGCCCGCCCGGCCGACCAGCTCGATGTCTGGCTCGATCGGATCGAGCGCGAGCTCGCCGGCTTCTCCCCGGAAAACCCTTCCGCGACTGTCGCGCCCTTTGCGGTCAACCAGATCGTCCATGCCTCCAATGCGCGGCTCGGCGAGGACATGCGCGCCTGCGCCCGCCATCGCGTCCCGATCGTCATCACCTCGCTGCGGCCCCCGACCGAGGTCGTGAAGGCGGTGCACGACTGGGGCGGGATCGTGCTGCACGACGTCATCTCCGTCCGCCACGCCGAGAAGGCGATCGAGGCCGGGGTCGACGGGCTGATCCTCGTCGCGGCCGGGGCGGGAGGGCACGCCGGGACGCTCAGCCCCTTCGCGCTCGTCCAGGAGGTCCGCGCGATCTTCGACGGGCCGCTCGTGCTGTCCGGCGCGATCGCGACGGGGAGGGCTGTGCTGGCGGCCGAGGCGATCGGCGCGGACCTCGCTTATGTCGGGACACGCTTCATCGCCTCGGCGGAAGCGAACGCCGATCCGGCCTACAAGCGCATGCTCGCCGCGAGCGCCGCCGCCGACATCGTCTACTCCTCACTGTTCACCGGCGTGGCCGGCAATTACCTCAAGCCGTCGATCGCCGCCGCCGGGCTCGATCCCGAGTCGCTGCCGCAAGCCGACAAGTCGAAGATGGACTTCGGCTCACTGTCGGCGGCGAAGGCATGGCGTGACGTCTGGGGGGCAGGGCAGGGACTTGGCGCGATCCGCGATGCGCCGCCGACCGCAGAGATCGTGCGTCGCATGCGGGAAGAGTATGAGGGCGCGAGGACTGCGCTTCTGGGCTGACGGCCGTCAGTGTCGCTGACGGGACGGCCAGTCGGCGCCGTCGGCGCTGTCCACCCCGAACTTGAAGGCCCGAATCAGCTCGGAGAGATATTCCGCCCGGCCGGCGACCGTTAGCTTCACCCCGCTGTCTCCCTGATGGACCAGCTGTCGGTCCGAAAGCGTTCCGACGACGTCTTCGTCGAGCGATGCGAAAGGATCGCAGTGCAGCGCTCTCAGGGCGACGAATTCGTCGCGCGTAAGAGTCTTCCTCATGGCTTGGTCTCTCGTCCCGCTGGACCTTGAGTCGGACGGCCACCACCAGCGCCAGGGCTGCGCCTCGTCGGCGACCACGGCTGAAAGCAGCGCGGAAACGGCGCGACCTGAACCTTCCAGCACCGATCGATGAAACCGCATCCGCCGCCTGGCTCCGCAACGTAGGGCCGTGCGGGCGCCCGCCCGCATTGCAAGCCTAACGTGCACGAACCGGGACGGTTCACCGGGACCGGCCTAGTCTTTTGGCGGAATGGGCGTCGGTCAAACCTCCCGGCTCGCGTCGAGGCCTGAAAGACTTCGAGAGGCGCCGCCCGAACAAGCGCCGCCCGACGATCGAACGGCCACGACGGCCAGCGTAGCCGGCGCCGGCGCTGCAGCGACCTTGCGGCGCGGCCGAGAGTCGGGCACCGGTCAGCGATGCATGGCGTCGCCAAGTTGAAATCCGCGGGAGCAGGCGATCCTCTCGATGGCCTCCCGCCGCACATCAAGCATGCGGTTCGCCAAATGCGCGACAGGCGCGAGTTGGTCGTCGTCATGTCGTCCCGGCCACGGTTCGAACTCGGCCGCGTGGACATGCACTGCACGACGCTCGACCTGGCTGACCTCGATCGCTCGTACTATCTGCGCGCCGCGGCGAAGACGGTGCGCGCGCTGGCCAGTTTCATCGACGAAGGCGGCTTCGAGCGGGTCTGCTTCGTGGGGGGCAGCAAAGCCGGGTTCGGGGCCCTCATGCTGACCCGTGAGCTTGCTGACGCGTTGCCTCTGGTCCAGTTCGCCGCCATCGCGTTCAGTCCCCAAACGCGGCTTTGGCCCAGGAACGACAGCCTCGAGTTTCCGAGCTACGCCGACCTCCTCGCCGATGCGAAGCATGATCGACGTCTCGCCGCGGCTCTCGGCAAGTTCGGCGACCAACGTCGTCCGATCAAATCGAGCAACCTGCGGTGGCGCGTCTTCTACGGGGAGAAGAACGCAGGCGATACGGCCGAGGCTTTGGGCTTGGCGACCGGCCACGTCATCCTCGAGCCGTTCCCGATGCGCTCCCATTCCACGCTCCTTCCCATGCTTTGCGCCGGGATGGAGGTCGAGCAGGTCCGACAGATGGTCAAGGCCCATTACGGCGCGAAGTCCGCCGACGCAGACATCGCCTTTAATTTGCCGTCCTCTGACCAAGAGGATCTCGTCGTCGAGATCCTCGCGACGCTGCCGCAACCGACGTTCAACGAACTTGTTCGCGACAGCCTTGACGCCTTGCCGGGGCAAAGCGTCTGGCGGCGGCTGATGTTGCGGTTCGGGCGCGGATAGTCGCGCTTTCGCGATCGTGTGGCGGAAGGGGTGGGATTCGAACCCACGGTGGAGTCGCCCCCACGGCGGTTTTCAAGACCGCTGCCTTAAACCACTCGGCCACCCTTCCGGCGTGGCGATGTTTGCGCCATGGCGTCTCGCGCCGCAACTCGCTTCGGCGATCGGCGACCCTTCACGGGGCGCGTCCGGCGCATTCGCCATTCACGAAACGTAAAACACTGTTGCAAGGTCGCATTCCCGCCGTATTCTGGACGCCAGTTCCGCACGCATGCGGCCGCCCCCAGGCCGTGGACGGGAGAGCCGCATGAACCGCATCGAAGGCGCCGCCTGAATGTCGCGTTTTCGATCCGGCCGCGCTCCCGCGGAGTTTTGCAAGACGGGCCTGAAATCCGTTGGTCTGGTCGCGCTCTGCGCCGGCCTCGCCGCCTGTTCCGCGCATGAGCGCGCCGCCTCCGGCGGCCCGGCGGCGGGCGGCGAATCGGCGGAGGCCTCCGCGGCGCCCGCCCAGGCGGTCGGCGTGATGACCGTGCTCGCGTCCTCGAGCGTCCCGCTGCCGCCGATCGCGCCTCCGCTCGGGGCGAAGCCGATCGTGGTCGCATCGGCGCAGGCTGATGTCCCGGCGCAGCCCCGTCCCGCGACGGCGCCGCCGAAGATCGGCAAGTCCGGAGGCGGTTTGGCCTCTTGGTACGGCGACCGATTCCATGGTCGCCGCACGGCGAACGGCGAGCGGTTCGACATGGGCGGCTTCTCCGCCGCGCACCGGAGCTTCCCGCTGCCGTCCTACGTTCGGGTGACGAACGTCAGCAACGGGCGCTCGATCGTCGTGCGGGTCAACGATCGCGGGCCGTACCACGGCGGCCGCGTCATCGACGTCTCCCGCCGCACCGCCGACGTGCTCGGTTTCCGGGGCCACGGCGTCGGCAACGTCAAGCTCGACTACATCGGCTCAGCTCCCGACAGCAGCGACGACCGGCGGCTCCTTGCCTCCTACCAGGAATTCGGACATCCGGCGGCCGCGCCCGGCATGCAGGTCGCGGCGCTTTCGCCGGTGAGCGACGCGGACCTCGCCGCCGAGGCCGGGTCCGGCGGCGCCTACGCCATCGCGAGCCGCGCGGTCTCACGGACCGCGACCTATGTCGTCGCCTCCGCCGAAAACGCCGCCTCCACGGTGCGGTCGGCCGCCTCGGCGACGGCCCAGACGGCGAGGGCCGCGGTGCGGAAGATCATTCCGGGCGAGTCCGCGCCGGCCGCCTACGCCGCCCAACAGCCGACGCTCGCCTCGGTCCCGTCCGCGATCGCGACGGGCCGTTCGGCCGAGCCGAAGCGGGTCGTGGCGCCGGGAGAGCCGGTGCTCGCGAGCGCCGCGCCGGCGCTCAGGCCGTCGGTCTCGTCCCAGGCCGAGATCTCCTCGCGTATCTCATCGAGCTTCGATAGCTTCGGCGCGCCGAAGACATCCGTGTCGACCGGCGCGTCGGTGACGGCGGAAGCGACGCGCTAACCCTCGCGGCCGAAGGCCGCCGGGCTCCATTGTCCGAGTCACAGTTTCGCCTTACCTTCCCCGTCGTCGGGTCGAAGGGCGTCGCCATGTTTCTGAGTAGCCTTCCGCGCCGCGCGCGCGGCCTTTGCGCGGCCTCGGCGCTCGCCGTCGCAGCCTCGCTCGCGCCGGTCGTCGGCGCCTTCGCCGCCCCCAAGGACGCCAAGCCCCCGGCGGCTCCGACCAGCGCGCCCTTCGCCTATCTCTATGACGTCACGTCCGACGCCACGCTCTACGCGGCCAAGGCCGACATGCCGACGCCGCCGGCCAGCATGGCGACGCTCATGACGCTGGAGCTGGTCTTCAAGGCGCTGAAGGAGGGGCGGCTCTCCCGCGACCAGACCTTCCGCGTGACCGAGGACGCCTGGCGCCGCGGCGGCGCGCCGTCCCGCAACTCGACGATGTTCGCCAAGCTGAACTCAGAGGTCGCGGTCGCCGACCTGCTGCGCGGCGTGATCGTCCAGTCGGGCACCGACGCCGCGATCACGCTCGCGACCGGGCTCGCCGGGTCGGAGCAGTCCTTCGTCGGACTGATGAACCAGCGCGCCAAAGAGCTCGGCCTCGTCTACTCGACCTTCCGCAACGCGACCGGCCAGCCCGACCCCGAGCAGAAGATGTCAGCGCGCGACGTCGCCAAGCTCGCCGCGCATCTCATCGACACATATCCCGAATACTACCGGATCTTCGCCGAGCCGGAGTTCACCTGGAGCAAGATCACCCAGCGCAACCGCAACCCGCTACTGGCTGACTACCAGGGCGCGGACGGGCTCAAGACGGGATACACCGAGGACTCGGGCTTCGGTCTCGTCGGTTCGGTCACGCGCGACAGCCGCCGGCTGATCATCGTGATCAACGGGGTCGAAACGGCGAAGCAGCGCGCCGAGGAGGCCCGCAAGCTGCTCGACTGGGGCTTCAACGCCTTCGAGCAGCGCCGCCTGTTCGAGGGCGACGACGCCGTGGCGGAAGCGCGCGTGTTCGGCGGCTCCGCGATGCATGTCGCGCTCGTCGCCCAGAAGCCGGTCGACCTGCTCGCGCCGAAGGGCGACGACGCCCGCGTGGTGGCGCGCGTCACCTATGACGGGCCGATCGCGGCCCCGGTCGCCAAGGGCCAGCGCATCGGGACGCTGAAGGTGTGGCGCGGCGCGATGCTCACGGTCGAGACCCCGGTCTATGCGGCGAACGACGTCCCGGTCGGTGACCTGACGCGGCGCGCGATCGACGGCGCGCTGGAGCTCGTCAGCGGCTTCGTGGGCCAGGTCGCCGAAAAGATCTGATGGCGGGACGTCTCGTCACCTTCGAGGGCGGGGAGGGCGTCGGCAAGTCGACGCAGATCCGTCGCCTCGCCGACCGCCTGAAGGAGCTCGGCCAGGATGTCGTCGTCACGCGCGAGCCGGGCGGCTCGCCCCGCGCCGAGCGGCTGCGCGAAACGCTTCTGTCGGGCGGCGCGAAGGCGTTCGGGACCTTCGCGGAGACCGCGCTGATCGCCTCGGCGCGCGCCGATCACGTCGACCGAGTCATCCGGCCGGCGATCCAGCGCGGCGCGATCGTTCTGTGCGACCGCTACGTCGACTCCACCCGGGCCTATCAAGGGTCCCTCGGCGGGCTCGACCGCGCCATCATCCGCTCGCTGGAACGCGTCGCGACGACCGGCGCGTGGCCGGACCTCACCGTCATTCTCGACCAGCCGGTGGAGCGTAGCCTCGAGCGCGTGGCGCGCCGCGCGCAGGGCGCGGCCGCAGACCGGTTCGAATCGGAAGGGCGCGACTTCCACGTCAGGCTGCGGGCCGCCTTCGTCGAGATCGCGCGCGACGAGCCGGAGCGCTGCGTGCTCGTCGACGCGGAAGGCCCCGAGCCGGTCGTGGCGGGCCGGGTCTGGGACGTCGTCTCCCGACGCCTCGGACTCGTCGACGCGAAGAGCCGGGCGGTATGATCGAGCCCGACGGCCTGCCGGAAGCCGACCGGCGCGACGGCTGCCCGCATCCGCGCGAGACCGCGCGCCTCGTCGGCCATGCCGAGGCCGAGCGCGCGCTGCTATCCGCCTTCCGCTCCGGACGCATGCACCACGCCTGGCTGGTCACCGGGCCGGAAGGCGTCGGAAAGGCGACGCTCGCCTACCGCATGGCGCGCTTCGCCTTCGCTCATCCCGATCCCGCGCTCGCCGGCGCCGCGACAAGCCTAGCGGTCGCCGAGGACAATCCCGCCTTCCGACGCGTCGCGCGGCTCGCCCATCCCGATCTTCTGCTCCTGAGGCGCGGCTGGAACGCGGACCGCAAGACTCACTACGCCGAAATACGCGTGGACGACGTTCGCCGCGCGACCTCGTTCTTCGGCTCGACCACCGGGGAGGGCGGCTGGCGCGTCGCGATCGTGGACGCCGCGGACGACCTCAACGGCGCGGCGGCGAACGCGCTGCTGAAGTCGCTCGAGGAGCCGCCGGCGCGCACCATCTTCTTCCTTGTCGCCGCGACGCCGCGCGCGCTCCCGGCGCCGGTGCGCTCGCGCTGCCGCGCGCTCGCCCTTCAGCCGCTCGCCGCCGCCGAGGTCGCCGAAATCCTTTCCGGCCTGCCGGAGATCGCCGACGCGCACGACGCCGAAGAGATCGCCAGCGCGGCCGAACTTGCGGACGGCAGCGTCGCGCGCGCGCTGTCGCTGCTCGGAAGCGACGGGGCGTCCCTGCGCCGCACGGTCTCGACGCTGCTCGACCGTCTGCCGGCCGTCGACGTCAAGGCGAGCCACGCGCTGGCGGAGGATCTCGCCCGCAAGGGCGCCGAGGAGCGTTTTTCCCTGTTCGTCGGGCTGGTTGGCGACTGGCTCCACGATCGGGTTAGGGCCGGCGCCTCGACGGGAGAGCCAGGCCTGCAGCGCTTCGCCGAAGCGTGGGAGAAAGCCACGCGCGCCGCGCGGGAGGTCGAGACCTTCAACCTCGACCGCCGGCCCTATGTGCTCGAGACGCTGACCGACCTCTCCGGCCTCGCCCGCGGCTGAACCGCCGGCCTTCGCTTGTGAGCCGGCTTGTCGCAGCGCGACGCCGCGTCCCCGGTTTCCCTCGCGGCGGGCAGGCTTTAGGGTGCGCCTCCCGCCGAGAGCCAAGATCGCGATGCCGGACTCCAAGACCCCGTACTACGTCACCACCGCAATCGCCTACCCGAACGGCGCGCCGCATATCGGCCACGTCTACGAGGCGATCGCGACAGACGCGATCGCGCGCTTCCATCGGCTCGACGGACGCGACGTGCGGTTTCTCACAGGCACCGACGAGCACGGCCTGAAGATGGCGCAGACGGCCGCGCGCGAGGGCGTGAGCCCGTTCGACTGGGCGACGAAGAACGCCGCGCGCTTCCGCGAGATGGACGAACGCTACGGCATCTCGTTCGACCGCTTCATCCGCACCACCGACAAGGACCACTACGCCGCGAGCCAGGAGCTGTGGCGGCGCATGCAGGCGGCCGGCGACGTCTATCTCGGCAAGTACGAGGGTTGGTACTCGGTTCGCGACGAGGCCTATTTCGACGAGAGCGAGACCACGGTCGGGGAGGGAGGCAAGCGCTTCGCGCCCTCCGGCGCGCCGGTCGAATGGGTCGTCGAGGAGAGCTACTTCTTCAGGCTCTCTGCTTACCAGGATCGCCTGCTGAAGCTCTACGAGGAGCAGCCGGGCTTCATCGGCCCGGACGCCCGGCGCAACGAGGTGCTGGCCTTCGTCAAGCGAGGCCTGTCGGACCTCTCGATCAGCCGCACGACCTTCAACTGGGGCGTTCCGGTTCCGGACGACCCCAAGCACGTGATGTATGTCTGGGTCGACGCGCTCACGAACTACATCACCGGCGCAGGATTTCCGGACGAGTCGTCGGAGCTGTGGCGCTGGTGGCCGGCTGACCTTCACGTCATCGGCAAGGACATCATCCGCTTCCACACGGTGTTCTGGCCGGCCTTCCTGATGTCGGCCGGCCTGCCGCTGCCGAAGCGGGTGTTCGCGCATGGCTTCCTGAACGTGCGCGGGGAGAAGATGTCCAAGTCGGTCGGCAACGTCGTTGACCCGTTCGCGATCGCCGACGGCTACGGCGTCGACGCGGTCCGGTACTTCCTGCTGCGCGAGGCGCCGTTCGGGCAGGACGGCTCCTACAGCCACGAGGCGATCGTCGGGCGGCTCAACGCCGACCTCGCCAACGACCTCGGCAACCTCGCCCAGCGCTCGCTGTCGATGATCGGCAAGAACTGCGAGGGCAGGGCGCCGACGCCGGGGCCCCTCTCGGATGCGGACGCGGCGATGCTGGCCGCCGCCGACGGACTGCTGGAGAAGACCCGCGCCGCCTTCGGCGACCTTGCGCTCCACACTGCGCTGTCGTCGATCTGGGCGGTCGTCGCTGAGGCCAACCGGTACTTCGCAGGGCAGGAGCCCTGGGCGCTGAAGAAGACCGATCCCGAGCGCATGGCGACCGTGCTGTACGTGACTGCGGAGACCTTGCGGCAGGTCGCGATCCTGGCGCAGCCCTTCATCCCGGAGGCCGCCTCGAAGCTGCTCGACCTGCTTGGCGTTCCGGCCGAGGCGCGCGGCTTCGACGCGCTGGGGCAGGGCGGACGGCTCGCGGCCGGCGCGACGCTTCCGGCGCCGCAGCCGGTGTTTCCGCGCTACGTCGAGCCGGCGGCGGAGGCCGCGTCGTGACGATCGTCGACAGCCACTGCCATCTCGACTTCGACGACTTCGACGACTTCGCGCCCGAGCGCGACGCCATCGTCGAGCGGGCGCACGCCGCCGGCGTCGGACTGATGGTGACGATCTCGACGCGGGTCCGCCGCTTCGAACGGATCCTCGCGCTCGTCGAGCGCTATCCGAGCGTCTTCGGCACGGTCGGGACCCATCCCCACAATGCGCATGAGGAACTCGACGTCGCGGTCGACGAACTCGTTCGGCTGGCGGAACACCCGAAGATCGTCGGTCTGGGCGAGGCCGGTCTCGACTACCACTACGAGGGCGACTACGCCGCGCAGGAACAGGGCTTCCGCACCCACATCGCCGCCGCCCGCCAGACCAGCCTTCCGCTCGTCATCCACGCCCGCTCGGCCGACGAGCGCATGATCGAGGTGCTGGAGGAGGAGACGGGGAAGGGCGCCTTCCCGGCCGTCCTGCACTGCTTCTCGTCCGGCGCGGAGCTCGCCCGCCGCGGCGTGGCGCTCGGCCTCTACGTCTCGTTCTCCGGCATCCTGACCTTCAAGCGGTCCGAGGAGCTGAGGGCGATCGCCGCGGAGGTCCCGGCCGACCGGCTGCTGGTCGAGACCGACGCGCCCTACCTCGCCCCCGAGCCGTTCCGCGGCAAGCGCAACGAGCCGGCCCACACCGCGAAGACCGCGGCCGTTCTCGCCGACGTGCGGGGCTGGTCGCTCGAGAAGACGGCTGAAGTCACCACAGACAATTTCTTCAGACTTTTCAGTAAGGTCCCACGATCTGCTCTGGTCGTGAATGAGGCTGCGGGCGCGGCGTGAGCCTCAAGGTCACCATCCTCGGCTGCGGCTCTTCCGGCGGCGTCCCACGCGTCGCCAGCGGCTGGGGCAAGTGCGATCCTGACGAGCCGAGGAACCGCCGCCGCCGCTGCTCGATCCTGATCGAGCGGACGGGCCCCGACGGCGTGACCCGCGCGCTGGTCGACACCGGGCCGGACCTGCGCGACCAGCTGATCGGCGCCGGCGTCGACCGGCTCGACGCCGTCCTCTACACCCATGAGCACGCCGACCACAGCCACGGCATCGACGACCTTCGGCCGCTCGCGATCCACGCGCGGGCGCGCGTCGACATCTGGTGCGACGCCAAGATGTCAGGCTTCCTGAACGAGCGCTTCGGCTACGTCTTCAAGAGCCCGCCGGGCAGCGACTATCCGCCGATCCTCAACGAGCACCGGCTGACCGCCGGGGAGGTCACGGCGATCGCTGGCAAAGGCGGTCCGATCGAGGCGCTGCCGGTCGAGGTGGCCCACGGGCAGGAGAGGGCGCTCGGCTTCCGCTTCGGGTCCCTTGCCTACATCCCGGACGTCAATGACATCCCGGACCCCTCGGCGGCGCTGCTCGAGGGCCTCGATGTCTGGATCATCGACGCGCTGCGCGACACGCCGCATCCGACGCACTTCTCGCTCGACGACGCGCTGGGCTGGATCGGGCGGCTGAAGCCGCGCCGCGCCGTCCTGACCAACCTCCACACCGACATGGACTACGCCACGCTGAAGGCGCGGCTGCCGCCCGAGATCGACGTGGCCTACGACGGCATGGTGATCGAGACCGCGCCGTGAGCCGGTTCCTGATCTACGGCGCGACGGGCTACACGGGGGCTCTCTGCGCCGAGCACGCCGCGAGCCGCGGCCTCGCCCCGGTCGTCGCCGGGCGGAGCGCGGCGAAGGCGAGGGCGCTCGCAGACCGGCTCGGGCTCGACTGGCGCGCTTTCCCGCTGGACGAGCCGGCCCAGCTCGCGGAGGGCCTGTCCGGCGTCGAGGCCGTTCTCCACGCCGCCGGGCCGTTCTCCGCGACGTCGAAGCCGATGGCCGACGCCTGCCTGGCGCGCGGCGTCCACTATGTCGACGTCACCGGCGAGATCGAGGTGTTCGAGGCGCTTGCGGCGCGCGACGGCGAGGCGAAGGCGAGGGGAGTCGCCCTCCTCCCGGGCGCCGGCTTCGACGTGGTTCCAAGCGACTGCCTCGCCGCGCATGTCGTCCGCCGGCTGCCGTCCGCCACGCGCCTTTCGCTCGCAATTGGCGGCTTCGGGGGCCTTGCGAGCGCGAGCCGCGGCACGGCCAAGACCATGCTCGAGGCCGCCGGCCGCGGCTGCCGAGTACGCCGCGGCGGACGGATCGTGGAGATCGATCCCGCGCCGCGCGGCGTCGCCGATTTCGGCGCGGGGCCGAGACCGACGGTCGGCGTCAGCTGGGGCGACGTCTCGACGGCGTTCCACTCGACCGGCGTCCCCGACGTCGACGTCG
Organism: uncultured Methylopila sp.; assembly: GCA_902168115.1. Classification (GTDB taxonomy): domain Bacteria; phylum Pseudomonadota; class Alphaproteobacteria; order Rhizobiales; family Methylopilaceae; genus Methylopila. The sequence goes on from CABHPB010000068.1 coordinate 60,492, forward strand.
CGTTCGACGCGACGCCGGCGATGCGCCAGGCGGCGGGCGCGCCGAAGCTCGCGCGAAGACTGTTCGGCGCGCGGACGACGCAGCGCCTCCTTGGCAGGCTGATCGAGATCGCGATGCCGCCGGGACCGACGGACGAGCAGCGCGCCGCGTCCGGCAACGTCATCGTCGCCGAAGCCCACGACGACGCCGGCGGCCGCGCGGCGAGCCGCCTCAGAATCCCGAACGCCTACACGTTGACGGCGTGGACGGCCGTCGAGGCGGCGCGACGCGCGGCGGACGGCAAGGTCGCTCCGGGCTTCCAGACGCCCTCCAGGGCGTTCGGTCCGGACTTTATTTTATTGTTTCAAGACGTTGATCGGGAAGATGTTTAGGCCGTTCGGCACGCTTGCGCCATTTCGGCAGCATGCCGGTCAGGACGTCGTCGCGATCGATGAAGTGGTGCTTCAGCGCCGCCGCGACGTGGAGGCAGACCAGCGCGGCGAACAGCGCCGTCAGCCAGACATGCGCCGAAGAGGCGAGGGCGAAGGCGGCCTCCCCGGGCTCCACGACGTCGGGCGCCTTGAACAGTCCGAAGAACAGCGTCGGGATTTCGAGCGGCGAGGCCGAGGCCGTCGCCCAGCCGGACAGCGGCGCGAGGATCATCAGTCCCCACAGGCCCGCCCGGCCCGCCTGGACCAGGCGGCGTTCGGTCTGCGACGGCGGCGGCGGCGGCGCCTCCCGGAACGTCAGGTGCATCAGCCTCAGCCAGACCAGCGCGAGCGCGAGCGCCAGAAATCCGAAGGACTTGTGGAGCTGGTAGAGGTCGAAGCGCAGCGCCGCGTTCATGTCCGCATGCACCATGGCCCAGCCGAGCCCCATCAGCCCGAGGATCAGCGCCGCGCCCGTCCAGTGCAGCGCCTTGGCGGTTCCGCTCCAGCGCATGCCGGTCAATGTCCCGGAGCGGCCTGGGTCGCGACCCGGATGGCGATCTCGTCCGCCACGATCGGAGCCGCCTCCCGGATCCCGAACTCGCGCCTGCTGATGACGCAGGCCGCCGTCAGGCGGACCGGCCTGTCATGCGCTGCGCCGTCGACGGAGACGCGGACCGTCAGCGGCCGCGTGACGCCGTGCAGCGTCAGGTCGCCCGTCACGTCGACATGCGATCCGTCGATCTCGCGCACGCTGGTGGAACGGAACCGCATCTCCGGAAAGTCGCCGGCGTCGAGAAACGTCTTGCGGATGTAGTCGTCGAGCTGCCGGGAGCCGGTCTCGACCGAGCCCGTCGCCACGGTGAAATCCACGCGGCTGTTCTGCGGCCGGTCGAAATCCAGCGTGAGCCGTCCGGTGACGGAGCGGAACTCGCCATGCGTCTTGCCGAAGCCGATCGAGTTCACGTCGAACGCGACCTCGGCGTGGGCGACGTCGAACGGCCGCGGCGCGGCGGACGCCGGCCCGGCGACGGCCAGCACCGCCACGACGGCGGCGAGGCGATGGATGGATGTCGGCATGGGGGACGTCCTGACTGTCAGGGGAATCGGATCGCCACCATGGACCTCGGTCCGGCTCGCCAAGCTGACCGCGGCCGTCAGCCCGGCGTCAGATTTAAGTTCCATAATATATCTTATGCGACTCATGGATGGGCGCTTCGGCCTCGATCTTGAGGCGGTTTTCAGGCCCCCGGCCCCGTCGCGCCGCTTGACCGGCAAGCGCCGTTGGGCGACGCGTCGGGCGAACCAGCGGGGCCGAGCATGACGCCGTCAAGAGACATCGCGCGACTGATCGAGATCATGGCGGCGCTGCGCACGCCCGTCACGGGCTGCCCCTGGGACCTCGAGCAGAGCTTCGGGACGATCGCGCCATACACGATCGAGGAGGCCTACGAGGTCGCCGACGCCATCCAGCGCGGCGACCTGCTGGACCTGCGCGACGAGCTCGGCGACCTGCTGCTGCAGGTCGTCTACCACGCGCGGATGGCCGAGGAGGCCGGCGCCTTCGCCTTCGGCGACGTCGTGGAGGCGATCACCGCCAAGATGGTCCGCCGCCACCCGCATGTCTTCGGAGACGCTCACGGCCTGAAGACCGACGCCGTCAACGCCCAGTGGGACCGCATCAAGGCCGAGGAGAAGGCGGCGAGGGCAGCCGAGCGCGGGGCGGCGCCGGAGCGCGCGGCGAGCCTGCTGGACGGGATACCGGCCGCCCTGCCCGGCCTCAGCCGCTCTATCAAGCTGCAGCGACAGGCGGCGACGGTCGGGTTCGACTGGGACGACGTCGCGCTCGTCGTCGGCAAGATCCACGAGGAAGCGGAAGAGGTGTCGGAGGCCGTCCGGTCCGGCGACCGCGACGCGATCGAGGACGAGATCGGCGACCTGCTCTGCGCCGTCGCCAATCTCGCGCGCCACGCCGGCGTCGATCCGGAGGCCGCGGTGCGGCGGTCGAACGCCAAGTTCGAGCGGCGGTTCCGGGCGATCGAGGCCGCGCTCGCGGAGCAGGGCCGGACGCCGGCCGACAGCGACCTGACCGAAATGGACGCGCTCTGGAACGAGGCCAAGGCCGCGGAGCGCAAGGCGGCGGAGTAGGGAGCGCCCTGCCCGGTCTCAGGCCGCCGGTCGGCTCCCCGGCGCGCCGCGCCCGGCGGCGGCCTCCGCCTGCGCCGCGTCGCCGGAAGCCTCGAAGATCCCGCGCAGGAAGGCGTTGATCCGCTGAAGGGCGAGCTTGCCCTCGGGCAGGAAGATCGCGAAGGCCTGCCAGACATGCGGCATCTGCGGCCAGACCTCGAGGTCGCATACGACCCCCGCCTCCGACAGCCCGGCATGGAGCCTGCGCGCGTCGTCGAGAAGGATTTCGTCGCTGCCGCACTGGATCAGCGTCGGCGGCAGTCCCGACAGGTCGCCGAAGATCGGCGACAGCAGCGGGTCGCGCCGGTCCGCATCCGGCGCATAGGCCTGCACGACGCTGGGCAGGCCGTTGACGTGGAGCAGCGGATCGAGCGCCGCGTTCAGCCGAAAACTGTCGCCGGAGGCCGTGAAATCCACAAAGGGCGAGAGCCCGACGGCGCCGCCCGGCATCGGTCCGCCCTGCCCCTTCAGCTTTAGCAGCAGCGCGAAGGCCAGGTTGCCGCCGGCCGAGTCGCCGGCGATGACGAGCCGCGACGGGTCGACGCCGCGTTCGAGCAGATCGAAATAGGCCGCCTCGGCGTCCTCGAGCGCGGCCGGGAACGGGTGCTCCGGCGCGAGCCGGTAATCCAAAACGACGACCTCGGCCTTCGCCCCGCGCGAAATCCGCCCGGCGATGCCGCGATGGGTCCGGGGCGAACCGCAGACGAAGGCGCCGCCATGGAGGTAGAGCACGTGACGGTCCGGCTCGCGTCCGAAGGTGTGGATTTCCGCCGGACGGCCGCCGACGGTCGCAGCCCGCCGCGCGACGCCGAAGGGCTGATCCGGCGCGATGGCGGCGAGCCTCTCCACCGAGCGGCGGATCCGGGCTATGTCGGGGTCGGCGTGGACGCGCGTCTTCACGGCGTAGCGCATCACCACCCTGAGCAGCCGCGCCTGCGCGCTGAGCGCGCGGGCCTCGACGAGGCCGCCCACCCGGATCGCCGGACCTGTATCGGGTTGGAAAGGACGCATTCGGATCTGACCTGAGGCGGCGCGGCCGCTCGGCTTATGCAACACTGCGGACCGCGGTCCGCCAAGACGAATCAACAATCAGGGCAAACATGGCCAAGACCCATGACCTTTTTGCGGGCGGCGAGGCCCCGGAGCCGCGACGCGCCGCCGCACGGCCGGTAAAGCCCCTGCCCTCGTCGGCGCCTGCGACCGGAGAGGCCGGCTACACCGCGGCCGACATCGAGGTTCTCGAGGGTCTGGAGCCCGTCCGTCGCCGGCCCGGCATGTATATCGGCGGCACCGACGAGAAGGCGCTGCACCACCTGTTCGCCGAGGTCATCGACAACGCGATGGACGAGGCCGTCGCCGGCCACGCGACCTTCATCGCCGTCGAGGCGCTGGCGGACGGATCGGTCGCGGTGACGGACAACGGCCGCGGCATCCCGGTCGATCCGCACCCGAAGTTCAGGGAGAAGTCCGCCCTCGAGGTCATCATGACCACGCTGCACTCGGGCGGAAAGTTCGACTCGAAGGTGTACGAGACCTCCGGCGGACTGCACGGCGTCGGCGTTTCGGTCGTCAACGCCCTGTCCGAGCGGCTGGAGGTCGAGGTCGCGCGCAACCAGCGGCTTTATCGCCAGAGCTTTTCACGGGGCCTGCCGGTCGGCCCGCTCGAGGACGTCGGCCCGGTTCACAATCGGCGCGGCACCAAGGTGCGCTTCAAGCCGGACGCGCAGATCTTCGGCGAGCCGGCGCGGCTGCACCCCGGCCGCCTGTTCCGGATGGCGCGCTCGAAGGCCTACCTGTTCTCCGGCGTCGAGATCCGCTGGAGCTGCGCGCCGGAGCTGCTCGACGATTCCGACGCCGCGCCGGAGCGCGCGACGCTGCATTTTCCGGGCGGCCTCAAGGAGTTCCTGGGAACCACCCTCACCGACCGCAGCGTCGCGGCCGAGATCTTTTCCGGATCGCACGGACGCGCCGGCGGCCATGGCGGCGCGGAATGGGCGGTGGCCTGGACGGACGACGGCGACGACGGCTTCTGCCGCTCCTACTGCAACACGATCCCGACGCCCGACGGCGGCACCCATGAGCTCGGCCTGCGCGCCGCCCTGCTGCGCGGGCTGAAGGGCTATGCGGAGCTGACCAACAACAAGCGCGCTGCGATCCTCACCGCCGACGACGTCATGGCGGGGGCGGCGGCGATGCTCTCCGCCTTCATCCGCGAGCCGGAGTTCCAGGGCCAGACCAAGGAGCGGCTGGCGACGCCGGAGGCCGCCCGCATCGTCGAGGGCGCCGTCAAGGACGCTTTCGACCACTGGCTCGCCGCCTCGCCCCAGCAGGCGAACCGGGTGCTCGACAACGTCATCGCGCGCGGCGAGGAGCGGCTTCGCCGACGCCAGGAGAAGGAGGTCGCGCGCAAGAACGCGACCCGCAAGCTCCGCCTTCCCGGCAAGCTCGCCGACTGCAGCCAGGCCGGATCGATCGGCTCAGAGCTCTTCATCGTCGAGGGCGACTCGGCCGGCGGCTCCGCCAAGCAGGCGCGCGACCGCGCCACCCAGGCGGTGCTGCCGCTGCGCGGAAAAATCCTCAACGTCGCGAGCGCGGGCACGGACAAGCTGCTGCAGAACCAGCAGCTCGCCGACCTGCTGCTCGCGCTCGGCTGCCAGACGCGCGCGCGCTACTCGGACTCCGACCTGCGCTACGACCGCGTGATCGTCATGACCGACGCCGACGTCGACGGCGCGCACATCGCCTCGCTTCTGATGACGTTCTTCTACCGCGAACTGCCGGAGCTCATTCGGCGCGGGCACCTGTTCCTCGCCGTCCCTCCGCTCTATCGCCTCAGCCATGGCGGCGATACGCTCTACGCCCGTGACGACGCGCATAAGGACGAGCTCCTCGCCAAGCGCTTCAAGGGCAAGAAGGTCGAGATCGGCCGCTTCAAGGGTCTTGGCGAGATGCTGCCGGCGCAGCTGAAGGAGACCACCATGGCGCCGGCCAAGCGCACGCTCCTGCGCGTCGCGATCGACGAGGAAGACGCAGAAGGCACCAGCGACGCGGTCGAGCGCCTGATGGGCACGAAGCCGGAGGCGCGCTTCCGCTTCATCCAGGAACGGGCCGCATTCGCAAGCGAACTCATCGACATTTGAGCGCCGCCCGCGGGGCGACGCCCTATCTGGCGTTAGACTGTTGCGACGGGGCGCGTCGCGGGGAGTCCGCCGTGAATGTTTTCATCCGTCTGGTTCTGCCGATCGCGCTTGCAGGCCTCGCTGTGCCTGCCGGCGCGCAGGCGCCCTCCCAGCAGGCGCCCTCCCCGCCTCCCGCCGCGGATCAGCCGGCGGGCGAGGCCGAACGCCAGCCCGTGGCCGGCGACAAGATCGGCGTCCCGGCGCGGGTCTGGGCAGTGCGGATCGCCGGCGGCTGGGAGGCGAACGGCAAGAAGGGCTTTTCGCGGGTGATCGGCGCCTTCGAGGGCGACCGCCAGAAGCTGACCGTGCAGTGGCTCGCCGAACCCGACGGCCAGGTCATCGACGCCGTCGACCTCAGCGACGACGAGGCCGCCAAGCTGACCTTCGGCGACATCCGCGCCGAACCCGAGGAGAAGGGCGGCATCACCGTCTTTCTGGACACCGTCCCCGACAATGACGGCCTGCGCGACACCTGGGTGCTGGTCATCGGCGATCCGGGCGACGTCCGCTTCGGCCCGGCGACGAACTGAACGCCGCATCAGGGCCAATTCTCGGCCGCGAAGTTGACTTTCGGGCCGAAAGGCCTCATTTCCCAACGCGATCGTCGGTCCGAAGCGTGTTCCGCACGCGGACTTTCGTGGCTGCGGCTCCCTGCTGCGCCCGACTCGATCGCATAAGGACGACATGAGCTTTTCCGAACTCGGCCTCAGCCCGAAGGTGCTCGCCGCCGTCGAGGCGTCCGGCTACACCACTCCGACGCCCATCCAGGCGGCCGCGATCCCGCATGTTCTCGCGCGCCGGGACGTGCTCGGCATCGCGCAGACCGGCACCGGCAAGACGGCTTCCTTCACCCTGCCGATGCTGACGCGGCTCGAAAGCGGGCGCGCCCGCGCACGCATGCCGCGCACGCTGATCCTCGAGCCGACGCGCGAACTCGCCGCGCAGGTCGAGGAGAGCTTCGTCAAGTATGGGCAGAACCATAAACTGTCGCTCGCGCTGCTGATCGGCGGCGTCTCATTCGGCGATCAGGACGCCAAGCTCTCCCGGGGCGTCGACGTGCTGATCGCGACGCCGGGACGGCTGCTCGACCATTCCGAGCGCGGCAAGCTTCTCCTGACCGGCATCGAGATCCTCGTCATCGACGAGGCCGACCGCATGCTGGACATGGGCTTCATCCCGGACATCGAGCGCGTCTGCAAGCTGATCCCGGGCTCGCGCCAGACGCTGTTCTTCTCGGCCACCATGCCGCCAGAGATCCAGCGCCTGACCGACCAGTTCCTGCGCGACCCCGAGCGCATCGAGGTCGCCCGCCCCGCGACCACCGCGGCCACCGTCACGCAGTTGCTGGTCGCGTCCAGCTCGGAGTCGTCCGAGAAGCGCGACGCCCTGCGGCGCGTCATCCGCGGAAGCGAGAACTTCAAGAACGCCATCGTCTTCTGCAACAGGAAGCGCGATGTCGGCGTGGTCTACAACTCGCTGAAGAAGCACGGCTTCAAGGTCGCCGCGCTCCATGGCGACCTCGACCAGCGCTCCCGCATGGCGGCGCTCGACAGCTTCAAGACCGGCGAGGTTTCGCTGCTTGTCGCGAGCGACGTCGCCGCGCGGGGCCTCGACATCCCGGACGTCAGCCACGTCATCAACTACGACGTGCCGATCCACGCCGAGGATTACGTCCACCGCATCGGCCGCACCGGCCGCGCGGGCCGCTCGGGCGTCGCGCTCAGCCTCGTGACGCCGGCCGACGGCAAGCACCTGGCCGCCATCGAGCACATGACCGGCAAGACGATCGAGTGGCGCGGCGACGCGCTCGACCCCGAAGAAATGGCATCCGCCGGCCGGCGCGGTTCGGACGGCCGCTCCAAGCGACGCGGCGGGGACGCCGAACGCCCGAAGCGCGAAGGCCGCCGGGGCCGCTCCGGCAAGTCGAAGGACGAGGCTGTGTCCGCCGCCGCGCCCGAGCCGGCCGCGGAGCCGCGCCGCGCCGACGCGCCGCGCCGCGCGGACTCCAAGTCGAGGTCGCCCTCGCCCGCCCCGGCGCCCGCCGCCGCTGGCGGCCGCAACCGGCATAGGGATTCCGAGGACGGCGGCGAACGCGTCGTCGGGCTCGGCGATCACGTTCCCGCGTTCCTGCTGCGCCCGGTGCGTCTCAAGGCCTGAGCGCGCTTTGGCGCGCCGGGAACGTTAACTCCAACTTCATCGTCCGTCGCAAAAACTGACCTCACCTACGGAACGGATTCACCGGCCGTCGGCGACGGAGCGAACGGAGTGCGCGCGAAGAGCGATTACGAACGGACGATCGCCTTCTGCGACGCGGCGGTCCAGCGCATTCGCGTCCACGGCCACCCCGCCTACCCGCGCAACTATGAGCTCTGGTACACCTACGCCACGGGCTACAACGCCGCGCTCAACCGGGCGATCAACGAGGCGTTGCAGCGAAGCGCGACGATCAACGAATCCGATCTCGACCTGCTCTACGAGACCTACCTGTCGCCGCTGCGGCTCTCGGAGCGCGTCGACAGCGTCGGCACGCGCATCCTCGCCGAAATCAAGGAGGTCGCCAGCGTCCTGAAGGATGCGCGCGACCAGAGCGGCGACTACGCCCGCACGCTCGAACGGCTCGCCACGGAAACCGAAGGCCTCGGCGAGGTCGGCGACATTCTCGGAACGATCGCGCGCGGCATGCTGTCCGCGACCGCGACGATGATTGCGAAGACGCACGATCTCGAATCGCAGCTCGCCGCCTCGCAGGACGAGATGCAGGAGCTGCACAACGCGCTCGAGGTGATCCGCGCGGAATCGCTCACCGACCCGCTGACCGGGCTCGCCAACCGCAAGTTCCTGCAGGGAACGCTGGACCGCGCGATCGCGGACGCCGCGGAGTCCGGCCAGCGCTTCTCGATCCTCGTGGTCGACATCGACCACTTCAAGGCGTTCAACGACAATTACGGCCACCTCACCGGCGACCAGGTGCTGCGGCTCGTCGCGCTGGCGCTGAAGCAGAACGTCAAGGGCCAGGATCTGGCCGCCCGCTTTGGCGGCGAAGAGTTCGCGATCATCCTGCCCGACACCGCCCTGTCCGGCGCTTCGGCCGTCGCGGACCGCATCCGCCGCGCCGTGATGACCAAGGACCTGGTGAAGCGCTCGACCGGCGAACACCTCGGCCGCATCACGGTCTCGATCGGCGTCTCCACCTGGCGGCGCGGCGACAGCGGCCAGACGGTCGTCGACCGCGCGGACCGCTGCATGTACGCGGCCAAGCGGAACGGCCGGAACATGGTCGTCGCCGAGGACGACCCGCGCGTCGCGGAAGACGAGTTCGGAAGGGTCGCCTGAGGTTCAGGCGCCCTCCCCGGCCGCGCGTCACGCGGCCTTGCTGACCCCGTCCAGAGCCGGATAGTCGGTGTAGCCCTCAGCTGCGCCGCCGTAGAACGTCGCCTGGTCCGGATCGGCCAGCGGCGCGCCCTTGCGGATGCGGTCGACGAGGTCCGGATTCGAGATGAACCAGCGGCCGAAGGCGACCGCGTCCACCGCGCCGGAGGCGACGCGCTCGGCGGCCAGGGCCGGATCGTAGCCGTTGTTGCCGAAATAGGCGCCCTTGAAGGCCTGCCTGAGGATCGACAGGTCGAAGCCGCCGGTGTCGCGCTCGCCGCCGGTCGCGCCCTCGACGAGGTGGAGATAGGCGAGGCCGAGATCCGACAGCCGCTCGACCGCATAGGTGAACAGCGGGCCGGGGTTGCTGTCGGCGATGTCGTTGAACGGGCTCAGCGGCGACAACCTCACGCCGACTCGGTCCGCGCCGAACACCCTGGCGGCGGCCTCGGTGGCCTCGAGAAGGAAGCGCGTGCGGTTCTCAATCGAGCCGCCATAGGCGTCGGCGCGCCTGTTGGTCCCGTCGCGCAGGAACTGGTCGATCAGGTAGCCGTTCGCGCCGTGGATCTCGACGCCGTCGAAGCCGGCCGCCTTGGCGTTCGAGGCCGCCTCGCCGTACTGCGCAATGACGCCCGGAATTTCATCGAGCTCTAGGGCGCGCGGCTCGACGAGGTCCTTGAAGCCAGTCTCTGTGAAGGTCTGGCCCTTGGCCGTGATCGCGGAGGGGGCGACCGGCCGGGCCCGGCCTGGCTGCAGGTCGGGATGCGAGATGCGGCCGACGTGCCAGAGCTGCAGCACGATGCGCCCGCCCTTTTCGTGCACGGCGTCGGTGACGGCCTTCCAGCCCTCGACCTGAGCTGCCGAATAGACGCCCGGGGTCCAGGCGTAGCCCTGACCCTGCGGCATGTTCTGCGTCGCCTCGGACACGATGAGGCCGGCGGAGGCGCGCTGCGCGTAATATTCGACATTGAGCGCGTGAGGCGCGAGCGAGCCGTGGTCGGCGCGGTTGCGCGTGAGCGGCGCCATGACGATGCGGTTGGAAAGCTCGATCGCGCCCGCCTTGAGCGGCGCGAAGAGAGCGGAGACGTCCTGCGACATCTGAAAAGCTCCGGTCGTTGATGTGGATTGGGCGGTTCGCCCGGATGGCTCGGGAGAACACATAGGTCGGGATCGCCGCGACGCACCCCATGCCGTCATTGCTTTTGGGGAAGCGAAGCTTTGCGGCTAGGGCCTGGCGGCCGTCCAGCGTTTCGGCTTGCGCGCCGCATCGGCGACGGCGAGAGCGCGGCGCGCCCAAACCGCCATCTCGTCGGGATCCTCGAGCAGGCGCTCGGGGGCGCGGCGATAGGAGGTGAGCACGCGCCTGCCGCCCCTGGCGTCGTAGCCGAAGGCCTCGCAGCCCTCGCGCTCGAACTCGGCGGCCGTGGAGTCGTCGCTCTTGAGGTAAAGCACGCCGCGCGCCTCGAGCGCGAACATCCGCTCGCCGACGAAGACGCCGGACCCGCCGAACATGCGCTTGCAACGCACTGGCCCGAACGAGGCGAAGATCTCCTCGGCGCGATCGGGATCGAGCGCCATCAGGCGACGGGCTGGTAGCTTTCGGGAAGCGCCGGCGTGATCGAGACCGACTCGCCGCAGCCGCAGGCCGAAACCTGGTTCGGATTGCTGAAGACGAAGCGCTGCGTGAGCTTCTCGGTCACGAAGTCCATCTCCGTGCCGAGCAAGTAGAGCACCGCCTTGGGGTCGATCAGCACGGTGACGCCCTTGTCCTCGACGACCTCGTCGAGCGGGCCGGCCGCGGCGGCGTAGTCGAGCGTGTACTCCATCCCCGCGCAGCCGCCGGTCTTCACGCCGATCCGAAGCCCAGCGACGGGCGTCTCGGAGCGGGCGATGATCGACTTCACGCGGTTGGCGGCGCGATCGGTCAGCGTGATGACCTTGGGACGCGGGCGGCTCGGCGCCATCGGAAAACTCCTTCGAAGCGCAACAGATGCGTCGCTTCGACCGACAAGATAGGCAATTTCACCCGTGGTTGCGAGAGGCGCGCCGTCGCCGCGGCCCGGCCGCCGCGCCTCGCTTGGCTCGGCGCGCGCAAGACCTTATCTTGGCGGAACTCTCTGACACGGACCTTTCATGACCTTCGTCGAAGCCGCCAACGCTCCTCTCCGCAAGACCGGAGCGATCAAGCTCTATGGCCCCGATGCCTTCGAGGGCATGCGGAAGGCCGGCCGGCTGGTGGCCGAGGCGCTCGATCTTCTCGGCGACATGGTCGCGCCGGGCGTGACGACGGAAGCGCTCGACAAGCGCGCGCTGGAGTTCGGGCTCGACAACGGCGCCCTGCCCGCCTGCCTCTACTACCGCGGCTACTCTCACACGATCTGCACGTCGATCAATCACGTGGTCTGCCACGGCATTCCGAACGACAAGCCGCTGCGCGAGGGCGACGTCGTCAACATCGACGTCACATACATCCTCGACGGCTGGCACGGCGACTCGAGCCGCATGTACGCCGTCGGCCCGATCCCGCGCCGCGCCGAGCGGCTGATCGAGATCACGCATGAGTCGCTGAAGCGCGGCGTCGCCGCCATAAAGCCAGGCGCGACCACGGGCGACATCGGCGCGGCGATCCAGGATTATGCGGAAGGCGAGCGCTGCTCGGTGGTCCGCGACTTCTGCGGCCACGGCATCGGCCGCCTGTTCCACGACGAGCCGAACATCCTGCACTACGGCCGCCGCGGCGAGGGCGTGCCGCTGAAGCCCGGCATGCTGTTCACGATCGAGCCGATGATCAATCTCGGCCGCCCGCACGTGAAGATCCTCGGCGACGGCTGGACCGCGGTCACGCGGGACCGGTCGCTGTCTGCGCAGTTCGAGCACATGGTCGGCGTGACCGAGGACGGCTGCGAGGTCTTCACCTATTCGCCGCGCGGCACCGAGATGCCGACGTTCCAGCAGGGCTGAGGCCGCGGGGGCTTCTCCCTGCGTCCCGCTTGCGGTTTCGCCTGGTCCGACCACACCATGGCGGCGTTCAGCTGGACGCCGTTTCATGCCGCAGACCAAGTCGTCGCCGAAGCCCGGACCGAAGGCCTCGATCGCTCCGGCGCTGCCAGGTCTCGGCGAAGCGGCCGGCGTTGCTGACGATCCGCACTATCTCGGCCATCGCGCCCGACTGAAGGCGCGCTTCCTCGACGGCGGCCCGGAATCCCTGCCCGACTACGAGCTTATGGAGCTGGTGCTGTTCCGCACGCTGCCCCGCGCCGACGTCAAGCCGCTGGCGAAGCAGCTGATCTCGACCTTCGGCTCGTTCGCCGACGTGCTCGCGGCGCCCTATGAGCGGCTGGTCGAGATCAAGGGGATCAAGGACGCCACCGCGACCGACTTCAAGGTGATCGAAGCCGCCGCGCGCCGCTTCGCCAAGGGCGCCATCGGCAAGCGGCCTGTGCTGTCGTCCTGGTCCGCGCTGATCGACTACTGCCGCACCGCGATGGCGTTCGACGACCGCGAGCGGTTCCGCATCCTGTTCCTCGACAAGAAGAACGCGCTGATCGCCGACGAGGTGCAGCAGACCGGCACGATCGATCACACGCCGGTCTATCCGCGTGAGGTCGTGCGCCGGGCGCTCGAACTGCGCGCGACGGCGCTGATCCTCGTCCACAACCATCCCTCGGGCGACCCGACGCCGAGCCGCGCCGACATCGAGATGACGCGCACGATCGTCGAGGTCGCAAAGCCGCTCGGGATCGCGATCCACGACCACGTCATCGTCGGCCGGGACGGTCACGCCAGCTTCCGGGGGCTGAAACTTCTCTAGGCGCCGTCGCGCGCCGCCCGTCTCGTCGAGCTGCGCGGCCGACCGGAGCGACCAGCCCTCGACAACGCGGGGGATGATTTGCTCGATCGCAGATTGTGAGCGCCGGCCGACGACCGCGCGCCGTGCTCGAAAAGCATGGAGTTACAGGTCGTAGGCGCGTCCGGCGCCTCAGTCTTGAGACCGTGGCGCCAGAAAAACGGGCGCCCTGCCCCTTCCCAAGCGGCGCGTGTGGATTAGCATCACCACGACCGCATCAGCTCCGGAGCGCCTTCGATTGCCCGCCGCGACCTTCGACGAGATGACGCTCTCCGACGGATCCGTGCGGGAGGCGTACGGCCAGCTCTCCGAATGGCTCTCCACCGCGCCGGCCGATCTGCTCGACTACCGCGTGAAGGAAGCCGAGCTGCTGTTCCGGCGCATCGGCATCACCTTCGCGGTCTATGGCGACGCGCAGGCGCAGGAACGGCTGATCCCGTTCGACATCATTCCCCGGATCCTGACGAACACTGAATGGCTCACGCTGAAGGCGGGCCTCGAGCAGCGCGTCAAGGCGCTGAACATGTACATCTCGGACGTCTACGGGAAGCGTGAGATCCTGAAGGCCGGGATCGTCCCGAACGATCTCGTCTTCCAGAACGCGGCGTTCCGGCCGGAAATGGCGGGCAAGGCGCCGCCGCACGACCTTTGGGTCCACATCGCCGGCATCGACATCGTCCGGGTCGACGCCGAGACGTTCTATGTCCTCGAAGACAACGCCCGTACGCCCTCCGGCGTCTCCTATATGCTGGAGAACCGCGAGGTGATGATCCGGCTGTTTCCGGAGCTGTTCTCGCGCCACCGGGTCGCGCCGGTCGAGCGCTACGCCGACGAGCTTCTGGCGACGCTGCGTTCGGTCGCGCCGCGGTCCTCCTCGTCCGAGCCGAACATCGTGCTGCTGACGCCGGGCGTGTACAACTCGGCCTATTACGAGCACTCGTTCCTCGCCGACAAGCTCGGCATCGAGCTGGTCGAGGGCCGCGACCTCTTCGTGCGCGACGACGTCGTGTATATGCGCACCACGGAAGGGCCGCAGCGCGTCGACGTGATCTACCGGCGGCTCGACGACGAGTTCCTTGATCCGCTCGTGTTCCGGCCGGACTCCGCGCTTGGCGTGCCGGGCTTGATCAGCGCCTATCACGCCGGCAACGTCACCCTGACGAACGCGATCGGGACCGGCGTCGCGGACGACAAGGCGATCTACAGCTACATGCCTGAGATCATTAAGTTCTATCTCGGGACCGAGCCGCTTCTGAAGAACGTCCCGACCCATCGCTGCCGCGAGCCGGAGGCGCTGAAATACGTTCTCGACCACCTCGATGAACTGGTGGTCAAGGAGGTCCACGGCTCCGGCGGCTACGGCATGCTGGTCGGGCCGCACGCCACCAAGGAGCAGATCGAGCTGTTCCGGGCCAAGCTCAACGCCTCGCCCGCCGGCTTCATCGCCCAGCCGACGCTCGCGCTGTCAACCTGCCCGACCTACGTCAACCAGGGCGTCGCGCCGAGGCATGTCGACCTGCGCCCGTTCGTGCTGACCGGCTCGGACGAGGTCCGCATCGTGCCCGGCGGCCTCACCCGCGTCGCGATGAAGGAAGGCTCGCTGGTCGTGAACTCCAGCCAGGGCGGCGGCACCAAGGACACCTGGGTGCTGGACGAATGACCCGCGAGAGCCGCCCGACCCCGACAATCGCCGACGAGACCTGCGTACGATGCTGAGCCGAACCGCCGACAACCTGTTCTGGCTGTCGCGTTACGTCGAGCGCGCCGAGAGCCTGGCGCGCATCCTCGAGACGACGCAGCGGCTGGCGGCCCTTCCCAGCGCCTATGGCGGCAAGACCAACGAGTGGGAGAGCGCGGTCGAGACCGCGGGCGTCGCCCCCGGCTTCTTCTCCAAGCACGAGGAGGCGAACACCGAGACCGTCGTCTCCTACCTCGTCTTCGACCGCGACAACCCCTCCTCCATCCTCAACTGCTTCGAGACCGCGCGGCACAATGCGCGCTCGGTGCGCACCGCGCTCACGATGGAGATGTGGGAGGCGATCAACGGCGCCTGGCTGGAGCTCCGCCGCACCCCTGACCGCAAGCTCGCCGGCGAGGAGCTGACGCGCTTCCTCGGCTGGGTGAAGGAGATCGGGCTGCGCTTCGACGGCTCGGCCTCGCGCACCATGCTGCGCAACGACATCTACGACTTCTCGCGGCTCGGCATGCTGCTCGAGCGCGCCGACAACACCGCCCGCATCCTCGACGTGAAGTACCATCTGCTGCTGCCGGACGAGGGCGAGGTCGGCGGCGGCCTCGACTACTACCAGTGGTCGGCGATCCTCAGGGCGGTCTCGGCCGTCACGAGCTACCACTGGGTCTACCGGCAGAGCCTCAAGCCCTGGCTGGTCGCGGACCTGCTCATTCTGAACGACCAGCTGCCGCGCTCGCTCGCCGCCTGCTACGGCCAGCTGGTGCGCCACCTCGACGAGCTCGCGCGCGCCTACGGCCGGCAGGGTCAGGCCCAGCGCCTCGCGCGGGCGACGCGCTCGGGCCTCGAGAACGCGGAGATCAAGCAGATCTTCCAGGGCGGCTTGCACGAGTTCATCACCGGCTTCATCGGCGACAACAACCGGCTCGGGCTCGCGATCCACGAGCAGTATCTGGCGTGAGTCCCCGGCGATGCGGCTGACCATCCGTCACGAGACGCGCTACCGCTTCGCGCAGCCAGCCTCGGCGATCGCGCAGACGCTGCGGCTGACGCCGCGGGGCCATGACGGCCAGCATGTCGTGCGCTGGCGGATCGACATCGACCAGGACTGCCGCCTGCGGACCGCGGAGGACGCCTTCGGCAACCACGTCAACAGCTTCACGGTCGACGGTCCGGTCGACGCGCTGACTGTCGCCGTCGAGGGCGAGATCGACACGCGCGACACCGGCGGCGTGGTGCGCGGCGCGGTCGAACGGTTTCCGGCCGACCTTTACCTGCGCGAGACCGACCTGACGGCGCCGGACCTCGAGATCGCGGCCTTCGCCCGCGGCGTGACGGAGGCCGAGTCCGACCCGCTCGGCAAGCTTCACGCACTGATGGCGGCGCTCCACGAGCGCATGACCTATGACGAGGAGCCGACCGACAGCACGACCACGGCGGCGCAGGCGTTCAAGCTCGGGCGCGGCGTCTGCCAGGACATCACCCACGTGTTCCTGTCCTGCGCGCGGACGATCGGCGCCCCTGCGCGCTACGTCGGCGGCTATCTCATGAAATACGACGGCGAGCCGGACGCGATGACGCAGTCGATGGACGGCATGAGCCAAAGCCTGTCGACGGCGCCCTCGCCTCTCGTCCAGCATGCGGGCCACGCCTGGGCCGAGGCCTTCGTGCCGGAGCTGGGCTGGGTCGGGTTCGACGCCGCCAACGCCATCTGCCCGACGGAGACCTACGTGCGCGTCGCGCTCGGCCTTGATTATCTCGGCGCGGCGCCGGTCCGTGGCTCGCGCTATGGCGGCGAGGGCGAGACGCTCGAGGTCGACATCGTCGTCGAGGACACGACCGCCCGCCGGGCGTTCCGCTGGGGCTGACCACCCTAGGCGACTGACATGCCACACGGCGCCGAACTTCGGTGCATGGCGCGTCGACGTGCATTGTGGCCTGCTGCGGACTCTTGCTAGCTTCCCGGCCGCGCGGGGGTCGGAAAATCCATCCATGACGTATTGCGTCGGCATTCTTGTCCGCGACGGGCTGGTGATGATCGCCGACACCCGCACCAATGCGGGCATCGACAACATCGCCACCTTCCGGAAGCTGAAGATCGTCCAGGAGAAGGGGCGGCGCACGCTCGCGATCGCCACCTCCGGAAACCTGTCCGTCAGCCAGTCCGTGCTGTCCCTGCTGGCGGAGGGGATCGAGAATCCCGAGACCGGCGAGCTCGACACGCTCGACAACCAGCCGACAATGTTCAAATGCGCCCAGCTCGTCGGCCGGGCGGTGCGCGAGGTCTGGCGAGCCGACGGGGCCAGCCTCGAGCAGATGACGGCGCGGTTCGACGTGCAGCTGCTGTTCGGCGGACAGGTCGCGGGCGGACGGCTGCGGCTGTTCATGATCTACGCCGCCGGCAACTTCATCGAGGTCACCCCCGACACGCCCTACTTCCAGATCGGCGAGCACAAATACGGCAAGCCGATCCTCGACCGGGCCGTGACCTATGAGACCGATCTCTACGATGCGCTGAAGATCGGGCTGATCTCGATGGATTCGACCATGCGCTCGAATCTCGGCGTCGGGCCGCCGATCGACGTGCTGGTGCTGCGCAAGGACGCCCTGACCCCGGAGCTCGATTTCCGCATCGAGCCGAACGACCAGTATTTCCTCGACCTGCGCGAGCGCTGGTCCAAGGCGCTGCGCGACGCCCACATGCAGATCCCGCGGCCGCCCTACGGGACCAACGTGCCGGGCGACATCTGATCTCAGAGCCGTGCGAAGGGGGCGGCGTATGCGAAGGCTCCCCGCATGTCCGGCAGATGCGCCTGCAGCGCCAGAGCCTGGAAATAATCGCCCCAGCTCGGATCTGGCGCCGCGACGCCAAGCTCGGCCGCAGGCCTGAACCCGAACCGGCCATAGAAGCGGGGATCGCCCAGCAGCGCGATCAGCGGTTCGCCCGATGCGTCGGCCGCGTGGATGACGGCCTGCATGAGCGCCGAGCCGACGCCCCGTCCCTGACGGTCCGGCGCGACGCTCAAGGGCCCGAGGCCGAGGGCGGCCGTTCCGTCGAGCCGCCCGCGCGTGCAGACGACGTGGCCGATGACCGAAGCGTCGTCGTCGATCGCGACCAGCGACAGCTCCGGCAGCCACGCCCCGTCGGCCCGCAACCAGTCGATCAGCGCCGCCTCGCCGGGATCGCCGGTTCCGTCAGCGGACGGGGCCGAATGCGGCGCGTTCAGGAACGCGGCCGCGACGACGGAACGGATGGCAGCGGCGTCGCCCGCGCGCTCCGTGCGTATGATCAAGACCGCGGGTCCTTTTCGACCGGGATGTCGAAATGCATGACGTCCTCGCGGGTTCCGAGCTTCGTATAAAGCGCGATCGCAGGGTCGTCGCCGTGGTCGGACTGGACGTAAATCACCCAGACGCCGCGTTCAGACGCCATCTGTCTCAGACGCTCGATCAGGGCGGACGCGACGCCCCGCCGGCGGCGCTCCTCCGCGACCGCCAGATCGTAGATGTAGATCTCGCTGCGCGCCTGCTCGAGCTTGTCGAGCTGATAGGCGACGAGACCGCCGACCACGGCGCCGTCATCGATCGCGGCCAGCGCGAAGACGTGCGGCCTGCCGAGAGCGCCCGCCAGCCACTCGTCCGGCGGCGGCGCGTCCTGGTAGCTCCCCCGGTCGCCGAACGCGCGCCCGAACATCGCGTTGAGATCGCGCATCAGCGTGACGTCGGCCGGGCCGAGGCGGCGGATTTCGGCGGCCATGGAGCCTCCGCGGGTCGCGCGCCTTACTCGCCGAGCGTCGGGCCCTGCGGCGCCTGCGGGCGGTCGCCGCCTTTGCAGTCGATGAGCCACACGTCGTAGATCGGGTGCTCGACGCCAGTCAGGCCGGGGCTCGAGGCGAACATCCAGCCGGAGAAGATCTTGCGCTGCTCGTTGGCGAGCGTGGTCTCCTCGACGTCGACATAGGACGTCGTGTTCGGCTGCTCGGTGGGCGGGCGCGTATAGCAGACGTGCGGCATCACCCTCAGCGCGCCGAAGGTCGAGACCTTGTCGATCGGAGCGTCGAATTCGGTGATGCGGCCGGTGATCTTATCGAGCCCGTTGAACACCGCGACCGGATTGGTGATGCGCGGCGTCGGCGCGAGGATCTCGGCGCGGCCAGTCTTCGGCTTCGGCTCAAGCGTCGAGGTTCCCGGCTTCTGGGCGATCGCGGGAGAGACGATCGAGACGAGCGATGCGGCGAGGATCAGGCTGCGGACGGACACGGGACGCTCACAAACAGGAGGCTCGCTTCGGCGAGACCCGCAGAGGAGCGCGCGAATGCGGCCGCCACGGGGCGAAACGCGCTCTCAGTCGCCGGGCGACCAGGGCTGATAGTCGCCGGTCGCCGCAGGACGCTCGCGGGTCGACAGCGTGGAGCCGCGCGGGCGATAGGCGTTCGCGGTGCCGGTGCGGTTCTCGAGATGGGGCTTTTCCCACTCGCGGCGGGCGTAGTTCTCGTTGGCCGGCGCGGCGTTGACGGTGTGGTGCATCCAGCCGTGCCAGCCGGCCGGAATCGCGGAGGCCTCGGCGTAGCCGGCGTAGACGACCCAGCGGCGCTCGGTCCCGAAGGCGGCGTTCTTCTCTGGATCGTTCGGCAGGCGGTAGTAGCGGTTGCCGAACTCGTCCTCGCCCACGAACTCCCCGCCCGCCCGCGAGATCGCGACGCGGGTGCCGATGGTGGAGCCGTTCCACCAGGTGAAGATGTCGGTGAGGATGCTCATCAGGGACATGGTTCGCCTCGCCCGGAGCGGCCGGAACTCGCGACCCGGTATGGGCCGCCCCGCGGCCAAAGTCCAGCCGCGAGGCGGGGCGTCACATCGTAATCGGCCGAGCGGCGCTCAGCCTTCGATGAAGGCCAGCAGATCGGCGTTGATGACGTCGGGATGCGTCGTGCACATGCCGTGCGGCAGGCCCGGATAGGTCTTGAGCGTCCCGTTCTTCAGGAGCTTCGCCGACAGCGGCGCGGAGTCGGCGATCGGCACGATCTGGTCGTCCTCGCCGTGCAGGACGAGCGTCGGGACCTCGATCGCCTTCAGGTCGTCGGTGAAGTCGGTCTCGGAAAAGGCCTTGATGCAGTCGTAGTGCGCCTTGGCGCCGCCCATCATGCCCTGCCGCCACCAGTTGTCGATCACGCCCTGATCGACCTTCGCGCCGTCGCGATTGTAGCCGTAGAACGGGCCGGACGGCACGTCGCGGAAGAACTGCGCGCGGTTGGCGACGAGCGCCGAGCGGAAGCCGTCGAACACCTCGATCGGCAGGCCGCCGGGGTTTTTCTCCGACTTCACCATGATCGGCGGCACCGCGCCGATCAGCACCGCCTTGGCGACGCGGCCGGGCTTGGCGCGAGCGACATAGTGCGCGACCTCGCCGCCGCCGGTCGAATGGCCGATGTGGACGGCGTCCTTAAGATCGAGCGCTTCGGCGAGAGCCGCGACGTCGGCCGCGTAGGTGTCCATCTCGTTGCCGTGCGCCGTCTGGGTCGAGCGGCCATGCCCGCGGCGGTCGTGGGCGATGACGCGATAGCCCTTCTCGAGGAAGAACATCATCTGCGCGTCCCAGTCGTCGGAGCTGAGCGGCCAGCCGTGATGGAACACGATCGGCTGCGCGTCCCTGGAGCCCCAGTCCTTGTAGAAGATCTCGGTCCCGTCTTCGGTGGTGATCACGCCCATCTGCCTGTCTCCTGTCGATTGAAACGGCCGGTCCCCGACGGACCGGCCGAAGGCCCCTCGGCCTCTTCGAGACTGAAGATGGCGCGCCCGCCTTGGCCTTTGGATTGGCGGAAACGACATTGTTCAGGTTAAAACTGACAAATGCACGACAAGCCGCCCGCCGCCGAGATCGGCGTCCTGATCTATCCCGACGCGCAGCTTGGCGCGGTCTACGGACTGACCGACCTGTTCGCCGTCGCCAACCGCATGGCGCGCGAGCGCAAGGGCGTCGCCGCGCCGCGCATTCGGACCAGCCACTGGGCCGCAGTCGACGGAAACGTCGCGCGCGTCTTCGACACCGAGCCGGGTCGGGGCGGGGAGCCGAGCTTCGTCATCCTGCCGCCGGCCGTCACCGCGCCGATCACCCAAGAGGAGGCGCTGCCCTTCGCGGAATGGCTGCGCGAGCGAAGGCGTTGCGGGTCGACGCTGTGCTCGGTCTGCGCCGGCGCCTTTCTGCTGGCAGAGACCGGCGCGGTCTCGGGCCGGGCGATCACCACGCACTGGTTCTTCGCCGAAGCCTTCGCCGAGCGGTTCCCGGACGTGCGGCTGGAGATCGACAGGCTCGTGATCGACGACGGCGACCTCATCACCGCCGGCGGACTGATGGCCTGGACCGATCTCGGCCTCAAGCTGGTCGAGCGCCTGCTCGGGCCGACCGTGATGCTCGACACCGCCCGCTTCCTGCTGGTCGATCCGCCCGGCCGGGAGCAGCGCTACTACAGCGCCTTCTCGCCGCGCCTCCATCACCACGACGAGGCGATCCTCAAGGTGCAGCACTGGCTGCAGGCGACCGGCGCGCAGGAGGCGTCCCTGCCCGCCATGGCGCGGCAGGCGGGCCTCGAGGAGCGGACGTTCCTGCGCCGCTTCCGCGCCGCGACCGGCATGAAGCCGACGGAGTACTGCCAGCGGCTCCGGATCGGGCGCGCCCGCGAACTGCTGGAGGCGACCGGCCGGACGGTGGAGCAGATCGCCTTCGAGGTCGGCTACGAGGACGCCAGCGCGTTCCGGAAGCTGTTCCACCGCATTGTCGGCCTGACGCCGCGCGACTTCCGCCTGCGCTTCAACAGCGCGGCGGAGGCGACGGCCTGAACTCCGGAGCGACGCTCAGGCCGTGACCAGGAAATCGTCGACGTCGAGCCTGGCGCCCTTCTGGAGGGACGCGAACAGGATCGCCTGTCCCTCGCCGGAGCCGTCCGCGTCGTAGAACAGCTCGCCCGTCTTCTTGTTGTAGACGATGCGCTGCTCCGCGGTCTCGGCGACGCCGGTCTTGTTGACGAGGAACTGCTCCTCGCCGAGCGCGTCGCCGGTCAGCGCCCCGAACATCTGCCGGGTGAGCTGGATGTGGTCCTCGCCATGGACGAAATCGAGGATGGCGTCGGCCTGCCCTTCCGCGAGGACGCCGCGGAACACGAAGACGTCGGCGCCCGCGCCGCCCTCCATCTTGTCCGCGCCGCCCTTGCCGCTGAGCTTGTCGTCGCCGTCGCCGCCCTTCAGCACGTCGCGCCCGACGCCGCCGTAGAGGTCGTCGTCGCCGACGCCGCCGTCGAGCAGGTCACGGTTGCCGCCGCCGTTCAGGCGATCGTCGCCTTCGCCGCCGGCCATCGTGTCCTTGCCGCCGAACCCGTCGAAGATGTCGTCGCCGCCCGCGCCGTCGAGCGCGTCGCCCTCGCTCGACCCGAACACGAAATCCGCCGCCTCGCCGCCCGAAAAGTCGCCTGCGGCGTCATAGGTGGTGACGGTGAAATCCAGCGTGACGTAGGTGCCGTCGTTGTAGTCGCTGAGGTCGTAGTGGCCCTCGTAGGTCACTCCGTAGTCGAGGTCCGCCCCGAAGCTCATGAACATCGGGCCGTCGTTCGACTCGTAGTGATACCCGCCGAACTCGCCGAGCGTCGCTGAAATCTCTCCCGCCCAGGTGTAGTAGCCGAGCTCCTCGTCGTAATAGCCCTCGAGCCCGTAGAAGAAGTCGAGCGAGAGCCCGCTTTCGCCGCGATGGATCGAGAACTCAGGCGTGACGCGCTGCTGGTATGACGTGATGCGCATGAGATCCTCCCGCGGCTTCTCTGAACGCGGAAGCCTGCCCGCCAACGACAATCCACGTCACGAAACTGCGCAATCCGTCGCTCTACGTATGCGCCGCTCACGAGATCGAGAGCAGCGAGGGCCCGCGCCGACGCCGCGAAGTCCGCGACGCCTGCGGAGCGCCCCCGTGTCACACATCAGTCGCCAAGCTCGATTTATCTCTTCAAAACAATCATCTGTAACAACATCCGGAAAGCTCTCATGAAGCGCGCATCAGCCTTTGCGGTCGTCTCGATCCTGCTCGCGGCGGGCCCGGCGCTCGCCGAGGACGTCGCCATCGATGGGGTGCAGGTCTCGCGCGACATCGATTGCGAGGGCCAGAACGTCGTGATCGCCGGACAGGGCAACACGATCAGCCTGAAGGGCCGGTGCGGCGCAGTGCAGGTCACGGGCGCCGATCACAGGGTGACGTTCGAGGCCGCCGCCGCCCTTCAGGTCACGGGCGCCGCGATCACCGCGACCGGCGGCGAAGTCGGCGCCCTCGCCGTCGACGTGACCGACAACGTCGTCAAGGCGACGGTGACGTCGTCCGACGCGCCGGCGGAAGTCCGCATCTTCGGCGCCGACCAGAAGAGCGAACTCAGCTTCGCCGGCCCCGCCAAGGTGACGGTCGGCGGCGCGTCGAACGAACTGGTCTGGGCCGTCGACGGCGGGGTGAAGCCGCCGTCGATCTCGGCTGTTGGCGTCGATCTTCGTATCAGAAAGAAGTAGCAGCTCAGCCCGGATTGGCGGCCGCCCAGCGGCCGTTCTGGGTGCGCCCGCCATAGCCGTAGGCGTCGCCTTCGACGGCGTGGACGAGCACGTAGCTCTCCTCGTGGAGCGGCCCCAGCAGGCCGCCCATCTGTTCGAACACGGCCTTCACGAATTGGGTCGTCTCCGCCTTCACATTGGTTCCGGCTGTTATCTTGATGTCGAGCCAGAACGCCGACAGGCCCTTTTCGGCCGGGCGCTCGCCGGCGATGAACCAGCCCTGCGGATCGGCCTCCTCCACGAGGACGGCGGTGACGCCGGGATCCTTGCCGAGATGCTCGGCGGACAGGCGCGAGGCGAGCGCAGCGACATCGGCGCGGAGTTCGGGCTTCGGGGACGGGGTGACGTAACGGACGACGATCATCGGCATGGCGGCCTCCTTCGGGTTTGACGGGTCGCCATGGATGTAGCCGTGTGCTTCACATGATAGAATGCTATGATCGAATGTCATGACCATAGCAAAGCACGATCATGCTCGACCTCCAGTCCGTCCGCCTGTTCGTGCTCGCCGTCGAGCTCGGCAACCTGACGCGCGCGGCGGAGGCGGCCGGCACGGTGCAGCCGGTCGTCAGCCAGCGGCTGAAGCAGCTCGAGGCGCAGCTCGGCCGGCGGCTGCTCGAGCGCAGCCCGCGCTTCGTCAGGCCGACGGCCGACGGCGCCGCCTTTCTCGAACGGGCGAGAAGCCTTCTGGCGGCGCATGATTCGGCGCTCGCCTTCACCGAGGCTCCGGAAATTCGGTTCTCGATCGGGGCGAGCGAACAGGCGCTCGGCGTGCGGCTGGAGGAGGCGCTGCGGCTGGTGAGAGGCGCCCTTCCCGCCGGCGCGGCGGTCGAGGTGCGCATGGGACGCTCGCAGGACATCCGCGCCCGATTCGACGACGGCGAGTTCGACGCGGCGATCATCCGCCGCGAGGGCGGAGGCTCGGAGGGCGAGGTCATCGGGACCGATCCGCTCGGCTGGCGCGCTTCGAATGGATTTTCAGTCCCTGCCGGCGAACCGGTCCCGCTCGCGACGCTCGGCGCGCCTTGCAGCGTGCGCGCCGTCGCGATTCGCGCCCTCGACCAGGCGGGACGCCCCTGGCGCGAGGCCTTCGTCGGCGGAAGCTGCGCCGTTCTGCTCGCAGGCGTTCAGGCCGGCCTCGGCGTCGCCCCGCTCGGGCGCGCGAGCGCTGGCGGCGCGCCGGATCTCGGCCCGGCGCTCGGGCTTCCCGCCTTGCCGGTCTCCGACATCGTGTTGTTCGCGCGCACACGATCCCCGGAAATTTCTGCGGCCGTCCGGGCGCTGGCGGCGGGGGTCAAAGCGGCTCTGCGATAGCCATCGGGAAAACTAATTCGTCCACAGGCCGCTCGGCTGGCACGCCACAGTTTAACTTCGCTTCAAACTGTAGGGTTTCGAGCTTCGAGGTACGTAGTCACCCGTAGCCCTTGCATCTCTGATCCGGACTTTTCCCCGCAGTTCATCCAACTGTAGCTTCGCATCACACGCCTCGGCGAAGTGGCTGAGCCTGCGATTTTTTTTTGTCTTAACGCTTCGTTATCCGCTGTGAATAACTAGATATAGATGGGACAACCGAGGGAGCCGCAAGCAGTGGTGCCTACGTTTGACTCATCCCGCGGACTCAACATAGCGTCTGGACATCGGAGGCGGGTCGCTGACCGCCTTTGCCCAGCACCGAAAATGGCACTCCTGACGCTCGCTCCGGACACTTCCGCGCGCGCTCTCGGGAAAGGTGCGTCCGGAACGTTGGGCTCAGACTTGGTTCGCTGACCTAGGGGAATGGGACAATGCGCATCGAACGTCGCTACACCAAGGCCGGCCAGTCCCCTTACGCGGAAATCGCGTTCCGCAAGGCGACCAGCGAGATCCGCAATCCGGACGGCTCGGTGGTGTTCCGCGCGGCCGACATCGACGTGCCGGAGGCCTGGAGCCAGGTCGCCGTCGACATCCTCGCCCAGAAGTACTTTCGCAAGGCCGGCGTCCCGGCGCGCCTGAAGCCGGTCGAGGAGAACACCGTTCCCTCCTGGCTCTGGCGCCATGTCGCTGACGACGACGCGCTGGCCGCCCTGCCTGAGGCCGAGCGCCTCGTCGGCGAGGACGACGCCCGCCAGGTCTTCACGCGCCTTGCCGGCACCTGGACCTACTGGGGCTGGGGCGAGCGCTACTTCAACACCGAGGAGGACGCGCGCGCCTTCTTCGACGAGCTCTGCTACATGCTCGCGACCCAGAAGGCCGCGCCGAACTCGCCGCAGTGGTTCAACACCGGCCTGCACTGGGCCTACGGCATCGACGGGCCGGGCCAGGGCCATTTCTACGCCGACCATGAGTCCGGCGAGGTCCGCCCCTCCACTTCGTCCTACGAGCGGCCGCAGCCGCACGCCTGCTTCATCCAGGGCGTCTCGGACGACCTCGTCAACGACGGCGGCATCATGGACCTCTGGGTCCGCGAGGCGCGGCTGTTCAAGTACGGTTCGGGCACCGGCTCGAACTTCTCGCAGCTGCGCGGCGAGGGCGAGCGGCTCTCGGGCGGCGGACGCTCGTCCGGCCTGATGTCCTTCCTCAAGATCGGCGACCGCGCCGCCGGCGCCATCAAATCGGGCGGCACCACCCGCCGCGCGGCCAAGATGGTCGTCGTCGACGCCGACCACCCCGACATCGAGACCTACGTCTCCTGGAAGGTGAAGGAGGAGCAGAAGGTCGCCGCCCTCGTCACCGGCTCCAAGATCATCAAGCAGCGCCTCAAGGCGGTGCTGAAGGCCTGCGTGAACTGCGACGGCCCCGGCAAGGACTGCTGCGACCCGGAGAAGAACCCGGCGCTGAAGCGCGAGATCAAGGCCGCCCGCAAGGCGCAGGTCTCCGACAACCTGATCAAGCGCGTGCTGCAGCAGGCGGCCCAGGGCAAGACCGACATCGACCTCGACACCTACACGACCGACTGGGACGGCGAGGGCTACCTCACGGTCGCCGGCCAGAACTCCAACAACTCGGTCCGCGTCACCGACGAATTTTTGCGCGCGGTTGAGGCGGACGGGGACTGGAACCTCGTCGGCCGCACGACCGGCAAGGTCACCAAGACGCTGAAGGCCCGCGCGCTGTGGGACCAGATCTCCTATGCGGCCTGGGCCTGCGCCGATCCCGGCATCCAGTACCACACCACCGTCAACGACTGGCACACCTGCCCGGCTTCGGGGCCGATCCGCGCCTCGAACCCGTGCTCGGAGTACATGTTCCTCGACGACACGGCCTGCAATCTCGCCTCGCTGAACCTTCTGCAGTTCCGCCGCGCCGACAAGAGCTTCGACGTCGAGGCCTACGCCCACGCCTGCCGGCTGTGGACCGTCGTGCTCGAGATCTCGGTGCTGATGGCGCAGTTTCCCTCGCGCCAGATCGCCGCTTTGTCCTGGCGCTACCGCACGCTCGGCATCGGCTACGCCAATATCGGCGGCCTGCTGATGTCGTCCGGCGTCGCCTATGACAGCCGCGAAGCCCGCGCGCTCTGCGGCGCGCTCTCCGCGCTGATGACGGGCGTGTCCTACGCCACCTCCGCTGAGATGGCGCAGGAGCTCGGCGCCTTCACCGGCTACGAGGAGAACCGCGACCACATGCTGCGCGTCATCCGCAACCACGCCCGCGCCGCGCGCGGCGAGGCCGGCGGCTACGAGGCGCTGTCCACCCTGCCCGTCCCGCTCGACGTCGAGGCCCTGCCCGGCTCCGACATCGTGAAGGCTGCGCAGGACGCCTGGGAGCGCGCCCAGACGCTCGGCCGCGAGTTCGGCTTCCGCAACGCGCAGGTCTCCGTCGTCGCCCCGACCGGCACGATCGGCCTCGTGATGGACTGCGACACCACCGGCATCGAGCCCGACTTCGCGCTGGTGAAGTTCAAGAAGCTCGCCGGCGGCGGCTACTTCAAGATCATCAACCGCGCCGTGCCGGAGGCCCTGCGGGCGCTCGGCTACGCGGAGCACCAGATCGCCGAGATCGAGGCCTACGCCGTCGGCCACGGCTCGATGCGCCAGGCGCCGGGCGTCAACCCGGTCACTCTGCGCGCCAAGGGCTTTTCGGACGAGGCGGTCGAGACGCTCGAGGCCGCCTGCAAGTCGGCCTTCGACATCAAGTTCATCTTCAACAAGTGGACGCTCGGCGAGGCCTTCCTTAAGGAGGCCCTCAAGGTCCCGGCGGAAAAGCTCGACGACCCGGCCTTTGAGCTGCTCGCCCATCTCGGCTTCTCCAAGGCCGAGATCGAGGCCGCCAACACCCATGTCTGCGGCGCGATGACCGTCGAGGGCGCGCCGCATCTCAAGGCCGAGCACTACCCGGTGTTCGACTGCGCCAACCCCTGCGGGCGCATCGGCAAGCGGTTCCTCTCGGTCGAGAGCCACATCCGCATGATGGCGGCGGCGCAGCCCTTCATCTCGGGCGCGATCTCCAAGACCATCAACATGCCGAACGACGCGACCGTCGAGGACTGCGCCGCGGCCTACGACCTGTCGTGGAAGCTCGCGCTGAAGGCCAACGCGCTCTATCGCGACGGCTCCAAGCTCAGCCAGCCGCTGTCGGCCCAGCTCATCGCCGACAACGATGACGAGGAGGACGACGCCGTCGAGGCGCTGGTCGCCCAGCCGGCGGCCGCGCGCACCGCGCAGGTCATCGAGAAGATCGTCGAGCGCGTCCAGCTGGTGCGCGAGCGCGAGAAGCTGCCGGGCCGCCGCAAGGGCTACACCCAGAAGGCGATCGTCGGCGGGCACAAGGTCTATCTGCGCACGGGCGAATATGACGACGGCCGCATCGGCGAGATCTTCATCGACATGCACAAGGAAGGCGCCGCCTTCCGCTCGGTGATGAACAACTTCGCCATCGCGGTCTCGCTCGGCCTGCAATACGGCGTGCCGCTCGAGGAGTACGTGGAGGCCTTCACCTTCACCCGCTTCGAGCCGGCCGGCTTCGTGCAGGGCAACGACACGATCAAGAACGCGACGTCGATCCTCGACTACGTGTTCCGCGAGCTCGCGATCTCCTACCTGTCGCGCTACGACCTCGCCCATGTCGACCCGTCCGAGATTACCCCGGACGCGATCGGCTCGGGCGTCGCGCAGGACAAGGCCCCCGCCCCCGCGCCGATCCCCGTCTCCAAGGGGCTTTTGCGCGGCCGGCAGCTGGCGGCGGTGCCGACCGGCGAGCCGAAGGGCTCCGCGGCTCAGTCCAACGTGACCGCGATCGGCGGCCGCCCGGCGGTTTCGGCCATGCAGGGCAACGTCGCCACCGCCTTCAAGCGCGAGCCCGAGGTCGAGGAGACCCCGGCGCTCGGCAACCTCGCCTGGGAAGCCCCGGCCCCCGCGCCCGTCGCCAAGACCGCCGAAGCCCGCCGCGCCGAAGCCCGCGTCAAGGGTTATGAGGGCGACAACTGCTCGGAATGCGGCAACTACACGATGGTCCGCAACGGGACGTGCCTGAAGTGCGACACATGCGGCTCGACGAGCGGGTGCAGCTGATCTGATCGGCAGGTGAGAAGAAGAAGTTCAGCGCGTATTTCGGCCGCAAATGGCCTTGTGAGGAGGCTACGATGGCGAAGAATACGGGTGAAGGCTTTCGACGGGGTGCCGTAAGCGGCCGGACGCAATTCCAGCGGCCGGACGGCAATTGGCAGAAACGCGACGAGCATTCTGGCCAGTTGATGCCCGTCAAACAGTCGCCCGGACCCTACAAGGGCGTTGCAAAAGAGCATGACGGTCGCGACACGCCGAGGTCACCCGAAAACTGGGACAAATGACGTCGTACGGCTTGGCCGAGATCCCGCAGGCCGCATCAAGCCGTCATTGCCGGGCCTGACCCGGCAATCCATCGCGCCAGCCGCGTCCGCGGCTGATGGATCCTCGGGTCAAGCCCGAGGATGACGGCGCAGCAGACGAAACGGCCGCCTCACCCCTACTCCCCGATCAGCTTGCAGTGGATCTCGATCGGGCGCTTCAGCGCGAGCTCGAGGTCGTTGTCGAACAGCGTGCAGTCGAGCAGGTTGTCCGGAAAGCGGGT
The DNA here is from genome assembly GCA_902168115.1 of uncultured Methylopila sp. GTDB lineage: Bacteria > Pseudomonadota > Alphaproteobacteria > Rhizobiales > Methylopilaceae > Methylopila. Next base: position 89,769 of record CABHPB010000068.1, read on the forward strand.
GCGCGCCGAGACGACGTTGATCAGCAGGCGCGGCTTCGTCACCCAGCCGAGCTTTTCGCGCGGCAGCTTGCCCTTCAGCCGGGCGTTTCCGCCCATCAGCGGCAGGACCAGCTCCTCGTCGCCGAGGCCGATCTCGCCGACCTCGTTGGCGAGCTTCTTCTTCGCCGGCACCGGCTCGCCCGCATAGACGGCGAGGATCTTGATCTTCTCGCCGATCTTTTCGAGCTTGCCCTGCGCGTTCGGCGAGACCGTCACCTGCACGTCGACCGGAAACGGGCCGCTCGCGCCAGAGGCGGCGGCCGGCTGGGCGGCTGCCGTCGCGCCCGCCCCCTTCTTCGCGACGCATTCCTCGACCTTCAGCAGCGCGGCGGCCGCGCCGTCGAGCGAGAAATCAAAGTCCTGCTTGCCGACGCTCAGGCTCGCTGTCTTGCCCTGCCGCATGCCGTCGACGTCGCCCAGGGTGAGCCAGGCGATCGTCCAGCCGCCGGCCGCCGTCCCGCTCGCCTGCGCGCCGCCGTCATTGCCAAACCCCTTGCCGTCGACCTCGAAGGTCCCGGCCCAGTCCTTCGCGGCCTTCACGGGAACAGCGAGTTGCCACTGGCCGGAGTCGCCCGGCTGAGCGAGATCGCGGCCGAGCCGCACGTCGCCATGGCCGACGTTCCTGATGGCCGCGCAATACATGAAGGTCCGGCCGCTGAAGGCCGCGAGCACCTGCCAGCCCCTCGCCTCGCCGTAGCGCCGCTCGAACTTCTCGGCGCCGACGATGTCGTAGCCGCCATAGTCGGTCGGCCTCGCCAGGGCGCCCTTGGTGCAGGCGCTCGAGAGCCGGCGGATGTGGGTCGCGGCGCCCTCGACCTCGCTGCGCGGCGTGCGCGCGCACCAGTCGAGATGCGCCTTCTCGATCCCGTGGACGCCCTTGCTGAAGTCCTGGCACGACTTGGCGAGGCCGATCGCGTCCTGCGCGACGACCGCCGTGGTCGAGGCGTAGGACCTGCAGAACGCCGCGTCCCCCGGCGGCTCCTGCGCGGCGGCCGCGCCCGACGAACACACAGCCAACATCACTGCGAAGCGCATGCGCGTCATGGCGTTCGAACTCCCCCAAGTTCGGAAAATCGCCGAAAGCGGGCGTCGCCCGCCGGCAGGCCGCGCGGGCCCGCGCCGATGAATCCCGACCCGGGGGAAATCTACAAGAGCATTCAGGGGGTAATGCACGCGCGCAGCGGCGCGTGCCGCGCGTTCAGAAATTCACGACCCAGGTTTCGCCGCGGGCCTCGATCGCCCGGGCCTCGCGCCGCAGCCGGTCGGCGCGGCCGTGCTCGCCGGCCCAGTCGAGTTCGGACGCCTCGTCGAGCAGCCGCCGGACGACGTCGGCGGCGAGCTCGATCCTGGGCGAGCCGTTCGGTTCGCTCACCGGCGCGGAAGGCCGCCGCGCGCATAGCCGGAGGAGACCCGCGAGGTGAGGCGCGAGACCTGCTGCTCGAGCTCGGCGTTCGCGGCCAGAAGCGCGGCGACCGTCGCGCGGGCGTCGCCGTCGCAGGCGGCGATCGCCTCCTCCGTGGCGGCCTCAAGCTCCTCGAAATAAACGGTCTCTGCGGCTTCGGTCATTGCGACGCTCCCTACGCGTGGACAGATACATGGTGACCGAGTCGCTCCGTAGCCGGCCACCGTCAGAGACGGGCGCCCACAGGAAACTTCGCGCGCCTTGCGCTCAGGCGGCGACGCTGCGCCCCGCCGCGGCGATCTCCCGGCCAATCTCTCCCGCCCGGTCCAGAGCGGACTGCGGATAAAGCGCGGCGCCCGGCAGCAGCCTGTCGGATCCCAGCAACGGCGCGCCGCAATAGTCGAAGATGCCGACGTCCATCTGGGTGCGCATCGCGCCGGCGTAGTCGCGCCGCTGGTAGAGGTCCTCGTCGGCCGCGCCGATCGCGACGAGCCTGACGCCGAGCCGTCCCAGCAGCTTGGAGACCTTGCCGTCGGCGCCCTCGTCATAGGCCCAGCCGTTGGTGAAGACCCGATCGATCCAGCCCTTCAACTGGCCCGGCATCGACCACCAGTAGATCGGGAAGACGAGGACGAGCGTGTCGGCGCGGTCGATCCGCGCCTGTTCGGCCAGCACGTCCGCGGGCGGGGCCGCCTCCTTGCGGAACGCCGCGATGTCGGCCTCGCTCCAGCGCGGATCGAAGCCTTCCTTGGCGATGTCGGCGACTTCCACGTCATGCGTGGGATCGGTTGCTTTCACGGCTTCGGCGATCCTGCCGGCGACCGCGTGGGTGAGCGAGTTTTCGTCGGGATGAGACAGGACGATCAGCGTGCGCATGGGACGCCTCCAGACAGGCTTGGAAGTTGGGGTGAAGCGTTATATACTTTTAGTAAGTTACTTTTGGTATATAGCGATGTCAACCCGTCTCGCCGAAGCGCCTGCCCGTCGCCGACTGCCGCGCGAAGAGCGCCGGCGACAGCTCGTCGAGGTGTCCTGGCGCATCGCCCAGGCCGAGGGCGCCGATGCGCTCACCCTCGGGCGGCTGGCGGATCAGGCCGGGGTCGCAAAGCCCGTTGTCTATGACCATTTCGGCACGCGGAACGGCCTGCTCGCGGCGCTCTATCGGGACTATGACGGGCAGCAGTCGGCCGCGATGGCGCAGGCGCTTTCGGCCAGTCCCGACACGCTCGCCGACAAGGCGCGGATCATCGCCGACGCCTATGTCGACTGCGTCATGGCGCAGGGCAGCAAGCTCGCCGGCGTCGCCGCGGCGCTGGAAGGTTCGGCGGAGCTCGCTGCGGTGAAGCGCGACTGCGACCGGGCCTTTCTTGACCAGTGCAAGGCGGCGCTCGACCCCTTCGCAGCCAAGGGCGTGTCGCGCACCAGCCTTGTCGGCGCGCTCGGCGCCGCGGAGGCGCTGTCCCACGCCGCCGCCGCAGGCGACATCACGGCCGAGGAAGCGCGGGTCGAGCTCGCCGCGGTGTTCCTCGCGGCGGTCGAGCGGTCTATCGCCCGGGCCGGATAGGAAGACGCCGGCCGCTCCTTTCATCTAATCACGGCGACGCACCGCCGAAAATTCCGAGACGCCCATGTCCCTGAACGACGATCCCGCCTTCTGGACGGCCGCCGAAAAGCATCTGACGCGCTACGGCGGCTCGTTCGAGAAGATCATCGTCGAGCGGGCCGAAGGCAGCTTCGTCCACGACGCCGACGGGCGAAAAATCCTCGACTTCACCTCCGGCCAGATGAGCGCCGTGCTGGGCCACACCCATCCGGACGTGGTCGCGACCGTGGAGCGGCAGACGCGCGCCGTCGCGCATCTCTTCAGCGGAATGCTGTCGCGCCCTGTGGTCGAGCTCGCGGAACGGCTTGCGGCGTCCGCGCCCGGCCTCGACCGGGTGCAGCTGCTGACGACCGGCGCGGAATCGAATGAGGCCGCCATCCGCATGGCGAAGCTCGTCACCGGCGGCCACGAGGTCGTCGCCTTCGCGCAGAGCTGGCACGGCATGACGGGGGCCGCCGCTTCCGCGACCTACAGCGCCGGCCGTCGCGGATACGGACCGGCGACCGCGGGCTCGCTCGTCATCCCCGCGCCGAACGCCTATCGCCCGCGCTTCAGGCAGCCGGACGGCTCGAACGACTGGCGGACGGAGCTCGACGACGCCTTCGAGCTGATCGACCGGCAGTCGACCGGCGCGCTCGCCGCCTTCATCGCCGAGCCGATCCTGTCGAGCGGAGGCATCCTTGAGCTGCCCGAGGGTTACCTCGCGGCGCTGAAGCGCAAATGCGAGGAGCGCGGCATGCTGCTGATCCTCGACGAGGCGCAGACCGGCGTCGGCCGCACAGGCTGCATGTACGCCTTCCAGCGCGACGGCGTGACGCCGGACATCCTGACGCTCTCGAAGACGCTCGGCGCCGGCCTGCCGCTCGCGGCGGTGCTGACCACCACGGAGATCGAGCAGGCGGCGCATGAGCGCGGCTTCCTGTTCTACACGACCCACGTCTCCGACCCGCTGCCGGCGGCGGTCGGCGTCACGGTGCTCGACGTCGTCGCGCGCGACGGGCTGGTCGACCGCGCGATCGCGCGGGGCGAGCGGCTTAAAAGCGGGCTGCTCGCGTTCCAGCAGCGCTTCGAGTGCGTCGGCGACGTGCGCGGGCGCGGCCTGCTGCTCGGGCTGGAGATCGTCGTCGACCGCCAGAGCAAGGCGCCCGGCTACGAGCTCGGCGCGGCGATCGCCGAGGAGGCGATGCGGCGCGGCCTCAGCATGAACATCGTCAAGCTGCCCGGCATGGGCGGCGTTTTCCGCCTCGCCCCGCCGCTCACCGTCTCCGAAGCCGAGATCGATCTGGGGCTCGAGATCATGTCGGACGCCATCGCCGCCGCGACAGGCTGACACGATCCCCATCGTGACTTGACGCCGCCCACATCATGTAACATTTAACGTTGCATGATGCGCGACAGCAAGCTCTCTGGCGTTCTCCACATCCTGCTGCACATGGCCGAGGCTGGCCGGCCGGTCACCTCCGAGACGCTGGCCGGCGCGATGGGCACGAACCCGGTCGTTCTGCGCCGGTTGCTCGCGGGCCTTCGCGAACGTGGCTTCGTGCGGTCGGAAAAGGGACACGGCGGCGGCTGGACGATCGCCTGCGATCTTTCCGCGGTGACGCTGCGCGACGTCTATGAGGCGGTGGGCGAGCCGACGATTTTCGCCATGGGCAACCGCAGCGAGGCCCCCGGTTGCCTTGTCGAACAGGCGGTCAACGGCGCGCTCGATGACGCCTTCGACGAGGCCCGGACGCTTCTGCTCGATCGCTTCGGCCGCGTGACGCTAGCGGCGCTGAGCGCCGATTTCCGCGAACGCATGGCGAGCCGGAAAAGCCGCTGCGGCTTTGACGCTGGCGACGCGGCCTGACGCCGCGAGACATCCTGGAGAGCAGTGAAATGTCCGAGGCCGCCGAGGATCCACGCAAGCGCTTTCTCGACATCTTCGAGGATCCGGCCGCCGTCGCGCGATACGCGGACGGGCCGCGCCAGTTCGTGCCGGGCGTCGAGGCGCTCCACAAGATGGCGGCGATCCTCATCGCTGAGCGCGCGCCTGCCGACGCGAAGGTGCTCGTGCTCGGCGCCGGCGGCGGCATGGAACTGAAGGCGCTCGCAGACGCGCATCCCGGCTGGAGCTTCGTCGGCGTCGACCCGGCCGCAGAGATGCTGCGGCTGACGGAGCGGACGCTCGGAGACGACATGGCCCGGACGGAGCTCGTGCGAGGCTATGTCGAGCAGGCGCACGCGGGCCCGTTCGACGCCGCGGTCTGCCTGCTGACGCTGCATTTCCTGGACGAGGCCGAGCGCCGCGCGACGGTCTCCGAGATCCGACGGCGGCTACGACCCGAAGCGCCCTTCGTCACCGCCCACAACACCCTGCCGCTGAGGACGGAAGCGCGGTCGCGCGCGCTGCATCGCTACGCGCAGTACGGCGTCGCCTCCGGCGCCGATCCCGACAAGACCGAGCACTACCGGACCGGCATCGACCAGAGCCCCTCCATGCTCCCGGCCGAACTGGACGAGGACATCTTCCGCTCGGAAGGTTTCTCCGGGGTCGAGCTGTTCTACGCAGGATTTTCGTGGCGCGGCTGGGTCTGCTACGCCGGCCCCATAAGCTAGTTTTATAGACGCCAGAAGCCGCCGTCGGTATCGACGACGGGCCGTTTGAGCCAATGTCCCGCCGCATCGAGGATGTGGAGGCGATCGTGGCCGAGGAAGCGGAATTCGTCATCGTCGGGCTCGGCGCGATGGGCGCGGCCTGCGCGTACCAGCTCGCCAAGCGCGGCAAGTCCGTGCTCGGCCTGGACCGCTTCGCGCCGCCGCACGATCTCGGCTCCAGCCATGGCGAGACGCGCATCACGCGGGCGGCCGTCGGCGAGGGCGGGGCCTATGCGCCGCTGGTCGCCGCCTCGCACCGGATCTGGCGGGAGCTCGAGGCCGAGACGGGCGAAGACCTGTTCAGGGCCTGCGGGGCGATCGTGATCGCGCCGGGCTCGGGCGAGAGCTCGCATCACGGCAAGCCGGATTTTGTCGCCCGCTCGACGGAAGTCGCCGTGGAGAACGGCATCCCGCACGAGACCATGACGGGCGCCGAGGCGAAGGCGCGGTTCCCGCAGTTCGTCGGCCTGAAGGGCGACGAGAAGGTCTATTACGAGCCCGGCGGCGGCTATGTCTTCCCGGAAGCCTGCATCGGCGCGCAGCTGTCGCGGGCGGCCGCGCTCGGCGCGGAGATCCGGACGGGCGTCGAGGTCCTGTCGCTGGCGCAGGAGGGCGACCGGGTCGTCGTCGAGACGGTCGGGGGCCGGATCGTCGCGCGCCACGCGATCGTCTCGGCGGGCGGGTGGTCAGGTGGTCTGCTTGGCGCCCCGTACCACCGGCTGCTCACTGTCAACCGGCAGGTCCTGCACTGGTTCGTGCTCGACGACATGGCGGCCTACGGGCCCGACTCGCCGGTCTTCATCTGGATGCACGGGCCGACGGACGTCGACTATCTCTACGGCTTCCCGCCGCTCCCCGGCGATCCGCGGATCAAGGTCGCGACCGAGCAATACGCCGCGGCGACGACGGCCGACGCGCTCATGCGCGAGGTCGATCCGCAGGAATCCCAAGAGATGCACGGGACTCACGTCGCAGGCAGGCTCGCCGACGCCTCGGTCCGGGTCGCGAAGGCGGCGGCGTGCCTCTACACGGTGACGCCCGACAACGGCTTCATCATCGACCGCCATCCTCGGATGGACCGGGTCGTCGCGATCTCCGCCTGCTCCGGCCACGGCTTCAAGCATTCCGCCGGCATCGGCGAGGCGGTCGCGAAGGCGGCGACGGAGAACGACTGGTCGCCGCTCGAACCGTTCTCGATCAGTCGCTTCAGCGCGGCCTGAGCGCCCAGGCCCGTTCGGTCGCCGGGCAAAAACCCTTCAGGCCGCTCTCGACGTCGACGCTTTCCAGCGGCTCGATTTCGAAGGCGGCCGAATAGAGCGCCCTCACCTCGTCCTCAGGCACGGAAAAGGGCGGGCCCTCCATCAGGCCCTGATCGTACTCGAAGGTGATCAGCAGCTGCGGCGCGCGACCGGTGATTTCGGCCAGATGGGCCGCATAGGCCGGCCGCATCTCCGGCGGAAGCGCGACCAGGGCCGCGCGATCATAGACGGCGTCGACCGGTCCGAGCGTCTCCGCGGTCAACTCGAACAGGTCGCCGACGAAGACGTCGATCCCGTCGGAGCTGTAGCGCAGCGAGGGGCCGGCCTGCTCGATCTTGGGTTCGACGCCGAGCTCCGCGAAGAGTTGCTGGATCGCCGTCTCGACCAGCTCCGCGCCGACGACCCTGAAGCCCTGTCCGAGCAGCCAGCCGATGTCGAGCGTCTTGCCACAGAGCGGCAGGAACACGCGCGAACCCGCCGGCGGAGCGAATTCGGGAAGGCGCCTGACGAGCATCGGATGCGCCTGCGGCTGGTGCCATCCGAGCCGGTTCTCCCGCCACCTCTCGCGCCAGAATCTTTCGTCCATGGCCGTCAGCGCGCCCCGCCCGCCATCTGCTGGAAGACGCCGTCGCGCCGCACAAGCGCGTGGAACAGCGCCGCAGCGACATGCAGCAGGACGAGCGCGAAGAACGCGAAGGAGAGCGCGCTGTGGGCGTTCCAAAGCAGCGTATGAAGTTCGCGGCTTTCCGGCAGGATCTGCGGCAACGTTGCGCCCGGCCAGAGCGTGACCGGATAGCCGGCGGCGGACAGCATACCCCAGCCGAGCAGCGGCATCGCGATCATCAGCGCGTAGAGCGCGTAGTGCGACAGATGCGCGGCGAGCTTCATGGGTTCCGGCAGGGCGGCGGGCAGCGCTGGCGCGCCGCTTGTCAGCCGCACGAACAGCCGGATCAGCACTAGGGCGAACAAAGCGACGCCGAGCGGCTTGTGGATCGAGACGAGCGCGAGATGCGTCTCGGTCACCGTCGAAACCATGCCGACCCCGATGAACAGCATCGACAGAATGCCGATCGCCATCAGCCAGTGAATGAGGCGCTGAAGCAGCGTGAAGCGCGGGAGATCTTCGGTCACGTCGCTCTCCTCACTTCGCGCTCTTGGGATAGTGGGCCGCCTCGGCCGCCCGGCGGTCGAAGGAGACGGCGTAGACCGCAGAACGGGCGGCGGGGAACGGATCATCCGACACGCTGACGCCCGCCGGCAGCACCGTCGGATCGAAATTGACGTCGCGGCAGGGGCCGTCGGGCTCGGCTTCGATCCTCTCCACGGTCAGCTTGCCGGCCTCGATCTTCCGGCGGTCGTCCGGCCAGGCCTTGCTCGGGTCCGCAGTCGGATCGCCCGGGTTCGCGACGGTCACGACCAGCGTCCAGCGTGCAGGGCCCTTCGCGATCCGGTCCGTGATCTCGCTCGTCAGCACGTCGGGCCCGCGCTGCTTGAGCTCGTCGGCCGAGACCGTCACCGGCGTCGCCTCCGGCTCGAGCGACCACCGCACCACGCTCTTCTCGCCGCCCGCATTGGTGAAAACGAAGCTGTTCAGGCTGTTGTAGCGCTCCTCGGCGTAGCTCGCGGTGAAGGGCGCGGACTTCGCCCAGCCGCCGAAGCCGGCGATCTCCGGATGGGCGGCCGCGAAGCTCATCATGGCGTCCGGCTCCTTGCTCCCGGAGGCCTTCAGCAGCTCGAAAAAGGCCTGAGGCGTCGAGACCGGGAACACAGGCGCGTCGATCATGGCGCTGCGCCACTGCTGGCCGTCCGGCGTCCTGACAAGGATGCCGAGGCCCCTCACCCGCGCAGCACCGTCAGCCGCCATCGGATCGGCCGTGCCGAGATTGAAGCGCCCGACGACCGGATACTTCCCGGCGGCGAAGACCTGCGCCTTCGACAGCGCCGCCGCGCCGCCGCTCGCCTCGAGCGTTCCGGTGAAGCAGACGCCCTTGGCGTGGTTGCGGCGATGGCCGAGCGCGGGTCCGCCAGGAGGCGCGAATGCGTCGGTCATTTTGGCCGGCGTCAGCCGGTCCGGGGACAGCCATCCCGCCGTATAGGCGAAGGCGGTCGCGGCTCCGCCGACGACAAGGGCGATAACGGCGAGGGAAACGACGGTCGAGCGGCCGGAAGACCTGATCGGATCGGACAAGAGCGGCCCTTTGCACCTGACGCGGAACACGGGGACGCCGCAAAGCGCAGCGTTCCAGCCGCCATTTCTGGAGCGGTTCCAGCCGCCCGAACAGCCGGCGGGCTGCAAATGCGATCTTGCGTTCGGCCAACCGTCAGTCGATCGGCGGGCCGACCATGTCGACGCCGTTCGCGCTCGCGATCGCCGCGAGTTTTTCCTTCTGTTCGGCGGTCGGTTCCACAGGAGGGGGCAGGCCGGCGCTTTCGGCCGGCCGGGACGATTGTCGGACGAGGTTTTCGAAGCCGCCGCGGGTGACGGTGAGAAACCGCGCGTTTCCGGCAGAGACGACCTTGTAGGCGTGCGGAACGCCGCGCCTGATCAGCAACGTCTGTCCGGGCTCCGCCGTCGAAATCCCGTCGCCGAGCTTGAGCTTCAGCCTGCCCTCGAGGACGACGAATATCTCGTCCTCCTCGCGATGGACGTGGAGCGGCGGCCCGTCGCCGCTCGGGACCTCATGCGTGATGACCGAGATCCCGTCGCCATTGTCGGCCTGCGCGACGTCGATCGTGACGCGCCCGTTCATGAACCACAGAGCCTCGGGCTTCGGCATGGCTGCGCTCCGTCGCGGATGAGACTTGGCCGGAGATAGCACCGCACGGCGCCTCGGAAAGTCGGTAACGCCGCCGGACCTCCGGCCGTAGAGCTTGCGACGGCGCTCTTTGAAAAAACCGCGTCGCCTCACGATATTGGGCCGGACACAAACAAACGAGGAGGCCGCAGATGTCCACCGAACGCGCGATCCTTGCAGGCGGCTGCTTCTGGGGCATGCAGGATCTGATCCGCAAGCAGCCGGGCGTGGTCTCGACCCGCGTCGGCTACACCGGCGGCGACGTGCCCAACGCCACCTACCGCAACCACGGGACCCACGCCGAAGGCATCGAGATCGTCTATGACCCGGCGGTCACGAGCTTCCGGCGCATGCTGGAGTTCTTCTTCCAGATCCACGACCCGACCACGAAGAACCGGCAGGGCAACGACGTCGGGCTGAGCTACCGCTCGGCGATCTTCTATCTCAACGACGAGCAGAAGCGGGTGGCCGAGGAGACGATCGCGGACGTCGACGCTTCGGGCCTGTGGCCCGGAAAGGTGGAGACCGAAGTGGCGCCGGCCGGAGACTTCTGGGAGGCCGAGCCTGAGCACCAGGACTATCTGGAGCGCTTCCCCAACGGCTACACCTGCCACTTCATCCGGCCGAACTGGCGCCTGCCGGCCCGCGACGAGGTCCGCAAGGCGAGCTGACCCATCTCAGGCGGCGGATCGGCCTTTGGCGGCCGCCCGCGCCTGCAGCACGAAGTTCCTCACCAGCTCCGAGCGCTCGTCCCGCCGCACGGCGAGGGCGAGCGCGAGGTTGGGGCCCCTGCCCTTCAGCCGGCGGATCGTGACGCCGGCGACGCTGAGCTGGCGCATCGACGAGGCGAACAGCGACACGCCGAACTCCGCCGCGACCAGCGACAGCAGCGTCGCGACCTGCGGCGCGGTCTGGCCGAAGCGGGGCTCGAACCCGGCCGCCCGACAGGCTTCCACGACCGCATCGTAGAGCCCGGCGCCGATGTCGCGCGGCGTGATGATGAAGGTCTCCTCGGCAAGCGCGGCGAGATCGATGGGACCGCTGTCGCCGGCCAGACGATGGCCGTTCGGCAGGGCGACGACGAGTTCGTCCTCGGCCAGCACATGGAGGCGCAGGTCCTTCGCTGCCGAACGGTCCGGCCGCAGGATCGCGGCGCCGAGGCGCCCGTCCCGAAGCCCCGCCGACAGGGCGGCCGAGCTCGCTTCCTCGAACGACAGATCGACGTCGGGCCAGGCTCGGCGGAAGCCGCGGATGGCCGTCGACACGATCGGGTTGATGACGGCCGAGCCGATGCAGCCGAGCGCGAGCGAGCCGGTTTCTCCGCGGGCCGCGCGCCGCGCCGCATGGGACGCGTCGGCGGCCTGCGCCGGCATCGTCGCGACGGCGTCGCGGAAGGCCCTGCCCGCCTCCGTCAGTTCCGCGCCATGCGGCACGCGATGGAACAGCTGCGTCCCGACCTCGGCTTCGAGATCCTTGATCTGCAGGCTGAGCGGCGGCTGGCCGATGCCGATCCGCGCGGCCGCCCGTGTGAAGCTGCCTTCCTCGGCGACGGCGAGGAAATAGCGGATGTGGCGGAGCTCCATCGGCGACCCACTTCATTTGCAAAACATATGCAGATCGATACCCGCATATTCTAGGAGAATGCGCTTGGCGGGGCTACCTCCCTGGCCAAGGAGAGCGCATTCCCATGTCCGCGCAGATCGCAGTTTCGCTTCCGACAGGCGCCGCATTCGAGCCGGGCGTCGCGCCGCCGCTCCGCTCGTCGCAATGGATCGCCCGCGGCACGAAGGCCTACTCGCAGACCTCCTGGGCGTTCTTCTTCGTCGGTTTCGCGACCTTCGCGCTGCTCTATTGCGTGCAGCCGGTGCTGCCGGCCTTCGCCGGCTCGTTCGGGCTAACGCCGGCCGAGAGCTCGCTCGCCATGTCGCTCTCGACCGGCTTCCTGGCGTTCTCGATCATGGTCTCGGGGATCGTCTCGCAGGCGCTCGGCCGGCGCGGCGTGATCTGCGCGTCGATGGCGCTGGGCGCCACGCTCAACATCGTGGCCGGTCTCTCGCCGAACTGGCACGGGCTGCTCGTCGCCCGCGCGCTGGAAGGGCTTGCGCTCGGCGGCGTCCCTGCGGTCGCGATGACCTATCTCGCCGAGGAGATCGAGCCGAAGAGCCTCGGGCGGGCCATGGGCCTTTACATCGCCGGCAGCGCCTTCGGCGGCCTGATGGGACGGGTCGGCATGGGTCTCATGACAGAGCTCACGTCGTGGCGCGGCGCGCTGGTGACGCTCGGCGCGATGTGCCTGATCTCCGCCGCCCTGGCGTGGCGGCTGATGCCGCCGTCCCGCAACTTCTCCGCCCGGCGCGGACTGGATGTCTCCGGCGACATGGCGCTCTGGGCCCGGCACCTCGCGAACCGGTCGCTCCTGCCGCTCTACGCCATCGGCTTCCTGCTCACCGGCGTCTACGTGACGATCTACAACTATGCGGGCTTCATGCTGGCCGAGGCGCCGTTCCGGCTCGGCGGCGCGGCGATCAGCATGATCTTCCTGTGCGTGCTGTTCGGCATCGCCGGCTCGACGGTCTCGGGATGGCTCGCCGAACGCGTCGGCCGGCGGAATGCGCTCGCCGGCGGCCTTGCGACGATGGTGTTCGGGGCGGCGCTGACGGCCTGGCCCACGCTGCCGGCGATCGTCGCGGGCATCGCGCTGGTGACGGCCGGCTTCTTCGTCGCCCACGCCACGGCGAGCTCGATGATCGGCCCGCTGGCCGGCCTCGCGAAGGGCCACGCGGCCTCGCTCTACCTGCTGTTCTATTATGTCGGGTCGAGCGTCGTCGGCTCGCTCGGCGGCTGGATCTGGCAGCATGGCGGCTGGAACGCCGTGGCCGCGGCGACGGCGGCTATGTCCGCTCTCGCCGTCGCGGCGGCGATGCTCGCGCGGGCGCCGAAGGGCGCTGCGGATCAGCCGCGCATGGACACGCCGTAGCGCAGCCAGACGACGCCGTCTTTGGCCTCGCAGCTTCTCAGGTCGAGCTTCAGGCGGGCGGCGAGCCCCTCTTCGCCCGCCTCGAAGATCGTCCGCTCGCCGGTGATCGCGTTGATAGACGGCCAGATCAGCACGATCACCTCGTCGACGAGCCCGGCCTTCAGGAAAGCGCCGTTGACGCCGCCGCCGCCCTCGACGGCGACATGATCGAGCTTCAGCTCGCGGGCGAGAACTTCGAGCGCGCTGGCGAGGTCGATCTCGTCTCCGCCGCTGACGAGATAGGACACGCCGTCAGCGGCGAGCTCGGCGAGGTGGCTGTCCGCAACGCCGGCGCCGAGCAGCACGACGACATGGTCGCCGCCGATGTCCGGCTTGGCGAAATGAAGCTTGCCGGAGGGGTCCAGGATGATCCCGTAGGCGCCGGCGTCGCGCGTCGCGAAATGGTGCGGGCGCGGCGGCGCGGCGAACGCGGCGGGCGGATGCGCTGTGGCGCGCGACATCTCCGCGCCTGTCACCCGGCCGATGATCCAGGCGTCCGGCGAGAGCTCGTCATGCGCCGCCTCGAAGGCGCGCCCGCGCGCCGAGATCTCCTCCTTCGCGCCGTCTCCCGCAAGGCCCGAGCCCAGCCTCCCGTCGAGGGAGGACAGCATGAGGCAAGTGACGCGAGGCTTCATCGGACGGCTCCGGATCGGCGGGAGAGGCCCGAGCTAGGGCGCGCCGGACGGACGACCAGCGCGCTTAAGGCTGCGCGACCTTCCAGGCGCCGCTCATCAGGCCGTCGCCGGTGACGTCGCCGGCCTTCTTGTCCTTCACGAAGGCATAGAGCGGCTTGCCCTTGTAGGCCCACTGGGACGAGCCGTCGTCGCGCGAGATCACCGTCCAGTCGCCGCTCGCCGCAGCCCCCGCCTCGGCCTTCAGCGGCGGCCAGTTGACGGCGCACTGTTCGACGCAGGCGGACTTGCCGTCGGCGTCCTTGCCGAAGGTGTAGAGAGTCATGCCCTTGGCGTCGGTCAGCGTCTTGCCCTTGGAGGTCTCGGCGACGACAGCGGGGTCGGCGGCGAAGGCGGACGTCGCCAGAATGAGACCCAGCGAGCACGCCAGAACGCGAAATGCGGTCATTTTCGGCTCCTTGAACTTCAGGATCGACAGGACGCGATTCTAGCAGCGCCGTGACCGCGCCGCCGTCCCGACGTTCTTGCACCGCTGCGATGCTTCGCTTGGGGAAAAGCGTGCCCGGCCGGTGGCCTCGCGGCGCTCCATCGGTCACGGTCGTCTCGCGGGCGGTCGGGGCCCGGCGCGTTCGGATCGCTTGCCTCAAGATGACCATCCAGATCGACATCGGCGCCAAATCCGCCGGAACGCGCGCGACGTTCGACCTCGAGGAGCTTCTCGCCACCCGCCTGCTGGTGCAGGGCAATTCCGGCTCGGGAAAGTCGCATCTGCTGCGGCGCCTGCTCGAACAGAGCGCGCCCTGGGTCCAGCAATGCGTGATCGACCCGGAGGGCGACTTCGTCACCCTGGCCGACGCCTTCGGTCATGTCGTGATCGACGCGGCGGCCTGCGAACGCGATCTGCTGGCGATCGCCGACCGCGTCCGGCGTCATCGGGTTTCAGTCGTGTTCAACCTCGAGGGTCTCGAGGTCGACAAGCAGATGCGCGCGGCGGCGACCTTCCTGAACGGGCTGTTCGAGGCCGACCGCGACGTATGGCACCCGATGCTGGTCGTGGTGGACGAGGCGCAGCTGTTCGCGCCGGCCGCCGGGACCGACGCGGACGAGGAAAGCCGCCGCCAGTCGCTCGCCGCCATGACGAACCTGATGTGCCGCGGCCGCAAGCGCGGGCTCGCCGGCGTCATCGCCACGCAGCGGCTGGCGAAGCTCGCCAAGAACGTGGCCGCCGAGGCGTCCAACTTCCTGATGGGCCGCACCTTCCTCGACATCGACATGGCGCGCGCCGCCGACCTGCTCGGCATGGAGCGACGGCAGGCCGAGACCTTCCGCAATCTCGACCGCGGCGCTTTCGTCTCGCTGGGTCCGGCGATCGGCAGGAAGCCCGAGCAGGTGAAGATCGGCCAGGTCCAGACGGCGGCGCGCGGCGGCGGCCCCAAGCTCACCCCGCTTCCCGAAACCGCGGTGGAGGACGCCGCCGGCCTGATCTTCCGCAAGGGCGCCGAGCCTGCCCGCCCGCGCGTCCTCCCGGCCGCGCCGTCGGCGGACGAGGTGATCGCCCAGCTCGACGCCGCCAGGCCCGAGCCGGCGCCGCCGGCGACCGATCTGTTCGCGGGCGCCGAGCGCGCCAGCGCGATCGCGACCGTGATCACGGAGATGATGGCGGAGCCCGACGCCGGCTTCCAGCCCGTCTCCCTGCTCTATCAGGACTTCCTCGTTCGGTGCCGGATCGCCCGCATCCTCGGCGAACCGCTGGACCTTCCCTCCTTCCGCAAGGAGCTGGCGCTCGCCAAGGCGGGCGTCGGGACGGAGGAGGCCGGCGCCGACGGGGCCTGGGACCAGGCGACGCTCGTCTCCGCGTCCCTGCCCGAAGACATGCGCGGCGTCTTCCTGCTGGTCGCGAAGGCCGCGCTCTCCAAGGCGCCCTGCCCGTCCGACGCCGAGATCGCCCGGGCCTACGGCACGCGGTCCACGGGGCGCGCGCGACGGCTGCTCGCCTATATGGAGGAGCGCGGCTTCATCCAGACGGCGACGGATCTGCGCGGCGCGCGCATCGCCGAACTGCCGGACCTCGGCTGGCGAACGGCGCCGGGCCTCGCGGAACTGGGCGCGGCGTGAGTCCCGAAGGCGCCTTCATCGACCCGTCGCCAAGACTTCCGGTCTGAAGAAGCCGTCCGGATGACCGGACTGCGTGCAAGTCATCGCGAACACGTGTAAGCAAAGCGCGCATGTCCCGTCTTTACGTCGTGCTCGACGTCTTCACCGACACATCGCTGACAGGCAATCCGCTCGCCGTCGTCCTGGATTCCGCCGGGCTGGACGACGCCGGGATGCAGCGCATCGCGCGACAGTTCAACTTGTCCGAGACGGTGTTCCTGTTGCCGCCCGACGAGGAGAGCCGCAAGGCTCGCCTCAGAATATTCATGCCGCACAAGGAGTTGCCCTTCGCGGGGCACCCCACGGTCGGCGCCACGGTGCTGCTCGGCCTGATGGACGCCGCCGCCGGCAAGGGCGCCGCGGCGACGTTCGAGGTGGAGGAGACCGTCGGGCCGATCGCCTGCGAGGCGCGGGCGACAGGCCGACGCTCCGGCTATGGGCGCTTCGTCATCCCGCGGCTTCCGAGCCCGACCGGCGCGGCGCCCTCCCCCGCGGGGCTCGCCGGCGCGCTCGGCCTGGAACCCGAGGACCTCGCCGACGACGGCCATCCGGTCTCGCGGTTCGAAGCCGGCAACACGTTCTGCTTCGCGCCGATCCGCTCGCTCGAGGCGCTCGGCCGCGCGCGGGTCGACCCGACCCTGTGGCGCGCCGTCTTCGGCGGCGACATCGGCTGCTTTCTCTACACCCGCGAGACGGGCGACCCGGCGCTGGATTTCCGCGCGCGGATGCTGGAGCCGGGCATCGGCGAGGATCCCGCGACCGGGTCGGCCGCGGCGGCGTTCGCAGGCGTTCTGGCGGCGTTCGATCGTCTGCCGGACGGAACCCATGCGTTCCGGATCGGACAGGGCTACGAGATGGGGCGTCCGAGCGTCATCGACCTCGGCACGACGATCGAGCGGGGCGCCCTCGTCTCGGCGACCATCGGCGGCTCGGCGGTGGTCACCTCCGAAGGCACGCTGTTCGTCCGCTAGAGCCAAAATCCGGCCGGCGCATCAGACCAGATCGCGCGATCAGACAACCGCGATATTCGTCGACCGACCAAGAAGTTTGCCGAGTTTGTTCAGCCGACTTTTGAGCTTGTCGCTGCCGAGATCGCCGAGCTCCGACGGGAGCTTGAGCGTCAAAACGTCCTTCTTCAGCGTCAGCGGAGCCCGGGGCAGGATGCCAGGGACGGCGCCGGAGACGAGGTAGGCGACGCGCATCGCGCCGCCGAGGGTGCGCGCCCGGTCGAGAATGCGGGTGGAGGCGAGCTCGCGGATGCGCGGCGAGGCCTCGTCGTCGAGCAGCCCCATGTGCCGGTAGAAGATCGCCAGCGCCATGAAGGCTCGTCCGGGATGGTCGACCCCCATGAAGGCCGCATGGGCGATCACGTCGAGCGCCTGCTCGCCGCGATAGTCCGGATGGGCGCGCCAGGCGAGGTCCGACAGGTGACAGGCGGCGTGCCGCCAGCGGCGCTCGTCGGCGGTCTCCTCGATCTCCGCGGAGCGGAACAGCCGGTCCGTCCATTCGATCAGGTCGTCGCCATGGCGCGGCGCGCGGGCGCGTAGCCATCCAAGGTCGCGCGCCGAGGTCAGCAGCGCGTCCTCGCGGCGGCGCTCGTCGTCGAGCAGTTCGTACAGCAGCCCCTCGCGCACGCCGAGACCGGACATCACGATCTCTTTCGGCTTGCCGACGCGGATGATGTGCTCGAGCACGAGCGCGCCATAAGCGAGCAGCGGGCGACGATCGGCGGAGACCACGCCTGCGGCCGGCAGCGTGTCGGCGTCGACGCGGCGCACGAGCCGGCAGAACTCCAGCGCCTCCTTGGCCGGGATCGTGTAGCCGTGAAGAACGTGCAGCGCGTAATGCTTCTGCACCATGTGAAGATGCGCGATGCCGCGCCAGGTGCCGCCGACCGCGTAGAAGGTCCGCCCCTTCAACTTTTCCAGCTCGCGCGACTCCTCGAGAGCGTCACGGACGATCCGGTCGGCCTTCTTGATCGAACGGTCCGAGACGTCCTGCAGCCGGATGCCGCCGAGCGGATGGGTCACGCCGGGACCGACCCGCTTCTTGGCGACGTCGATCAATTCGAGGCTGCCGCCGCCGAGATCGCCGACGACGCCGTTCGGACGGAAGAAGCCGGAGACGACGCCCATCGCGGACAGGTGCGCCTCGCGCTTGCCCGAGAGCAGCTCGACCGGCGCGCCGCAGATCTTCTCGGCCTCCTGGATGAACTCGGGGCCGTTCTCGGCGTCGCGCGCGGCCGCCGTCGCGAGCACGTGGACGCGTCCGACCCCCATGCCGTCCGCCAGCGTCTTGAAGCGCTTCAGCGCGGAGAATGCGCGGTCGACCGATTCGTCGGCGAGCCGGTTCGTGATGGCGACCGACCGGCCGAGCGCGCAGAGCTCCTTCTCGTTGAACATCGCCGTCGGGCTGCGGCACAGGCCCTCATAGACGACGAGGCGCACCGAGTTCGAGCCGATGTCGATGATGCCGACCGGCGGCCCGTAGGGCAGCCGGCCGGGGGTCAGGCGCTCCGACGCGCGTGTGCGGGGATGCTGCTTGGCGTCTGCTGTCACGCTGCTCTTAGCCGCCACGCTTGGCGAGCCTGCGCGGCGACGAGGTCTTCACGGATTTGCCGCGGCCGGACAGGCTCGGATTGGTCATGAAATACTGGTGCGCGTTGAACGGCTCCTCGCCTTCCGCAGGCGCGATGCGCCGCGAGGTTCCGTCCGGCAGGACCTTCCAGCTTTGCTGATTGTCCTTCAGGTTCGCCACCATGATCTGGTCGAGCACCTGCTCGTGCACCGTCGGGTTCTTGATCGGCAGCATCGCCTCGACGCGTCGGTCGAGGTTCCGCTGCATCAGATCGGCGGAGGAGATGTAGACGTGCGCCTGCGGCGAGGGAAGCCCATGCCCGTTCCCGAAAGCGTAGATGCGGCTGTGCTCCAGGAAGCGGCCGACGATCGACTTGACCCGGATGTTCTCCGACAGGCCCGGCACACCCGGCCGTAGCGAGCACATGCCGCGCACCACGAAATCGATCTGGACGCCGGCCGCGCTCGCGGCGTAGAGCGCCTCGATCACCTTAGGGTCGATCAGGCTGTTGCACTTGCCCCAGATAGCGGCGGGACGGCCTGCCTTAGCGTGGGCGATCTCCTCGTCGACATGCTGCAGGAAGCGCTTGCGCAGGGTGTGCGGCGACGCCGCCATGATCTCCAGTTCGTCGGGCTCGGCGTAGCCGGTGATGAAGTTGAACAGCCGCCCGACGTCACGGCCGACCACAGGGTCCGCCGTGAAGAAGGATAGGTCCGTGTAGATACGCGCCGTGATCGGATGGTAGTTGCCGGTGCCGACGTGGCAGTAGGTCGTGAGGCCGCCGCCCTCGCGACGGACGACGAGCGAAAGCTTGGAGTGGGTCTTCAGCTCGATGAAGCCGAACACGACCTGCACGCCGGCGCGCTCGAGGTCGCGCGACCAGCGGATATTGGCCTCCTCGTCGAACCGCGCCTTCAGTTCGACGAGCGCGGTGACCGACTTGCCGGCCTCCGCCGCCTCCGCGAGGGCGCGCACGATCGGGCTGTCCGACGAGGTCCGATAGAGGGTCTGCTTGATCGCGACAACGTT
Source organism: uncultured Methylopila sp. (assembly GCA_902168115.1). Classification (GTDB taxonomy): domain Bacteria; phylum Pseudomonadota; class Alphaproteobacteria; order Rhizobiales; family Methylopilaceae; genus Methylopila. The sequence continues at coordinate 108,912 of CABHPB010000068.1, forward strand.
CGGATCGCGCGCCGCCTGGTACAGGAACTGCACCACCGAATCGAAGGATTCGTAGGGGTGGTGGACGATGAAGTCCTTCTCCCGGATCGCGGCGAAGACGTCGCCCGCCTGCTCGCGGATGCGCTCGGGGAAGCGCGGATTGTAGGGCTTGAACTTGAGGTCCGCGCGGTCGATCGAGACGATCTGGCTGAGGTCGCCGAGCGCCAGCACGCCGTCGACGACGAACACCTCATCGTCCGCCACGTTGAGCGCCGCGATCACGAAGGCGCGCAGCTCCGACGGCATGGTGTTCTCGACTTCGAGCCGGATCACCGAGCCGCGCCGGCGGCGCTTGAGCGCGCTCTCGAAGGTGCGGACCAGATCCTCGGCCTCCTCCTCGACTTCGAGGTCGCTGTCGCGGATCACGCGGAAAGCCGCCTGCGCGCTCACAGAATAGCCCGGGAACAGCCGGCCGATGAAAAGGCCGATCACCTGCTCAAGGCTGATGAAGCGGCTGTCCTTGTCGCTGTCGGGCAGGCGGATGAAGCGCTCGCTTCGCGCCGGCATGCGGATGAGAGCGTTGAGCGGCCGACCGTCCGACTGCCGCGTCAGCTGCAGCGCGATTGTGAAGCCGAGATTGGGGATGAACGGAAACGGATGGGCCGGGTCGACCGCGAGAGGCGTCAGCACAGGGAAGACGTAGTTGAGGAAATAATCCTCAAGCCAGATCTTTTCCGTCTTCTTGAGGTCCTGGCCCTCGACGAGCCGGACGGCGACCTCGGCGAGCTGCGCGCGCAACTCGAGCCAGCGCTTCTGCTGGTCGTGCGCCAGCGAGGACACCAGTTCGCCGATGCGCGTGAGCTGTTCAGCGGGGGTCAGTCCGTCGGGGCTGATCTCGGTCAGGCCGGTCTTGGCCTGGCCGCGCAGGCCAGCCACGCGGACCATGAAGAACTCGTCGAGATTGTTGGCCGAGATCGATAGGAACCGCAGCTGCTCGAGCAGCGGATGGTTGGCGTTCGACGCCTCCTCCAGGACGCGGCGATTGAAGCCGATCCACGAGACCTCGCGATTGACGAAGCGGGCGGGGTCGACGTTTTCGACGACCGCCTCGACCGGCTCCGGGGCCTGGAGCTGGACTTCGGCGACCGCGGCGCGCGGTGTCTCTGTGACGTTCTCGGTCATGGCTTCGGCGGCCTCGTCAGGCTGGCGCGCATTGGCGCGCCGGCGTGGAAGAGCCGGTTCCATACGACGGTCGTGTGACGGCTTCGCAACGCTCATTCAGTCGCCCCTGTCCCAGATGCGCGCGAGCACATCCGCCGCAAGTCCTCGCCCGACGGCGCGCCCCCTGGCGAGCGACTCGCGGTCGAGCTCCTCCACCAGCTCCCGGATCGCGCCGAGGGAACGCTCGCAACGGCGAGCGAGGAATTCAACGACGTCAGCCTCCACTCTCAACTGGCGGTCGTCCAGCAGCTTCACGAGCACGGCGCGCGCCGTCGCGTCGTCTGGCGGCTCGAGCCGCGCGACCGGCAGCGCCCGCATACGCGAGGCGAGGTCCGGCAGCTTCGGCCAGAGCAGCGTCGGCGTGTCCCGCGCGGTCAGCAGCAGATGCCCGCGATGCTCGCGGACGGCGTTGAGCAGATGGAACAGCGCCGTCTCGTCCGCGCTGTCCCGGTCGCAGCCGTCGAGCAGGATGGGTGGTGCTTCCGGAGACTGCGCGTGATCGAGCGCCTCTCGCGCCCCGCCGGGCGTCGCCGCTCCGACCCGCTCCGCCCAGATCGCCCCGAGATGCGACTTGCCGGAGCCTTCGGGGCCCGCCAGCAGCACGATCCGGTCCGGCCAGTCTGGCCAGCGCATGACGAGGCCGTGGGCCGACCGGTTGGCGTCGGCGACGAAATAGTCTTCCGCGCCGAACCTTGCGTCGACCGGGAGATCCAGCGGGAACTGGCGAGGCGCTTCGCGCGCCATGTCAGGCTCCTGCCTTCGGTCCGGCGATAGGCGGCGCGCCGGCCGGCGTCTCGATCGAAGGCGCGCGACGCATGCCGCCGGGCAGCGCGTCGGCATACGGTCCCTCCCCCGTGTAGAACGGGCTCTGCAGGTAGCGCTCGAACGCGAAGCGGCAGAGCACGCCGACGGCGGCGGCGAGCGGCACCGCGACGAGCAGCCCGACGAAGCCGAACAGGTAGCCGAAGGCGACCAGCGCGAACATCAGCCAGACCGGGTGCAGACCGACCGAGCGACCCACGAGACGCGGCTGGAGGATGTTGCCTTCGACGAACTGCCCGACGACGAAAATTCCCAGCACGAGGCCGACCATCGTCCAGTCGGGCCAGAACTGCACGATCGCGACGCCGACCGAGACAAGAAGGCCGGTGATCGAGCCGACGTAAGGGATGAAACCGAGGAACCCAGCGCCGAGGCCGATGATCATGCCGAAGTTCAGGCCGACCGACGTCAGGGCGATCGCGTAGAAGGTGCCGAGGATCAGGCAGACCAGCGCCTGCCCGCGGACAAAGCCCGAGATGCCGTCGTCCATCTCTCGTGCGAGCCGGCGGATCGTCTCCTTGTGGCGGATCGGCGCGGCGCCGTCGATCGCGTCCATCATCCGGTCCCAGTCGATGAGCATGTAGAAGGCGACGACCGGCGTGATGACCAGAAGGCTGAGCACCGACGCGATCGCCTGCCCCCCCGTCCACAGCGAGGCGAGGAAGGTCGTCAGCCAGTCGACCCCCTTCGAGACGATGGAGCCCAGCTGTTCCTTGATCTGGCCAATGCCCTGGCCGAGCATCCGCTCCAGCCACTCCTGGTTTTGCGCGGCGATCAGGTCCTGCAGACGCGCGACCAGCCGCGGCAGGTTCTGGATGAAGTTCGAGAGCTGCCCGCCGAGCACCGGCGCGATCAGCATGATCACCAGCACGAGCAGCAGGACGAAGGCGACCAGGATCACGACGGTCGCCCAGACGCGCGGCAGGCCGATCCGCTCCAGCCGGTCGGCGAGCGGGTCGAGCAGATAGGCGAGCGCGAGACCCGCTACGAACGGGAGAAGGATCCCGGAGAACAGCCAGAGGAAGACGATCAGGGCCGCGAGGGCGCCCAACCAGAACAGGGCCTGGCGCTGCAACGTCATCGCCCGTTCTCCTTACGCCGTCCCGCTCACGGCTCGTCCGACGCCATGTGCCGGATGAAGGCTGCGAGATAGGCGCCCGCCGATGCGAGCGTCAAGCCGCCGACCAGCCAGGCGCCCGCCTGCTCGACGCGGGCGAGATCGAGGGCGAATCCGCTGGAACCGAGCACGACGCCGGCAAAGATGATCTGGGCGAAGGTGTTGAGCTTGCTGATCTTCAACGGCTCGATCGGCAGCGGCCTCTCGATCAGCCAGGACAGGATCACGGCGCCGACGATCACCAGATCGCGGAACACCACCAGGATCGCCACCGAGCGCGGGATCTCCTCGATGATCGCGAGCGTGACGTAGATCGAGACGAGCAGGGCCTTGTCGGCGATCGGGTCGAGATAGGCGCCGAGCTCGGTGCGCTGGTTCCAGGCCCGGGCGATCGCGCCGTCGACGCCGTCCGTGATGGCGGCCAGCGAGAACAGCCAGAACGCCCAGAGCAGTTCGCCGCTGACGATGAGCCAGACCACCACCGGGACGGCGAAGACACGACCGATCGTCAGCAGGTTCGGCAGGTTCACGCATGCGCTCCAGCGAGCCTGACGCCGGCCCGTCACGCACAGGAGATAGGAGGCGGCCGCGGCTTCGGAAAGCTCTACCATCGGCCGTCGGTTGCGCCCGCGCGCCGGTCGGTCTAAGCGGGCGCGACCTCAGGAATTCGGAGCCGAGATGGCCGGCCAGCAGACGCCGCAGGATACGGGACTGACCTACGCCGACGCAGGCGTCGACATCGAGGCCGGCAACGCGCTGGTGGACCGCATCAAGGGCGTGGTGCGCGCGACCCGCCGGCCGGGCGCGGACGCCGAGATCGGTGGCTTCGGCGGCCTGTTCGACCTCAAGGCCGCAGGTTTCAGGGACCCCGTGCTGGTCGCGGCGAATGACGGCGTCGGCACCAAGCTCAAGATCGCCATCGAGACCGGACTCCACGACACGATCGGGATCGACCTCGTCGCGATGTCGGTGAACGACGTTGTGGTCCAGGGCGCCGAACCGCTGTTCTTTCTCGACTATTTCGCCTGCGGGAAGCTCTCCGGCGACGTCGCCTACGAGGTGGTCGCCGGCATCGCCGAAGGCTGCCGGCAGGCCGGCTGCGCGCTGATCGGCGGCGAGACCGCCGAGATGCCCGGCATGTACGCCGACGGCGACTATGACCTCGCAGGCTTCGCCGTGGGCGCCGCCGAGCGCGGGACGCTGCTGCCGCGCCGCGACGTGAAGGCGGGCGACGTCCTTCTGGCGATGGCGTCCTCGGGCGTCCACTCCAACGGCTACTCGCTCGTCCGCCGCATCGTGGCCCGCTCCGGCCTGTCCTACGACGCGCCCGCGCCCTTCGCCCCGGAGACGACGCTCGGACGCGCGCTGCTCCAGCCGACCCGCGTCTACGTCAAGCCGCTGCTCGCCTCGCTGAAGACCGGCGCCGTCAAGGCGCTCGCCCACATCACCGGCGGCGGCCTGCCCGACAATCTTCCGCGCGTACTTCCAGACGGGCTCGGCGCGGACATCGACCTGTCCGCCGTCGCCGCCCCGAAGGTGTTCGGATGGCTCGCCGAGGCGGGCGGCGTCGCCGAGGCGGAGATGCTTCGCGCCTTCAACTGCGGCGTCGGCATGGTCGTCGTGGTCGCCGCCGAGGACGCCGACAGGGTCGCCGCCGTGCTGACCGAGCAGGGCGAGACGATCGCGCGGATCGGCGAGATCGTGACGCGGGCCGCGACCGACGAGCCCGTCGCGTTCTCAGGCTCTCTCGGCTTCCGATGAGCGGGGCCCGAAAGCGGGTCGCGATCCTCGTCTCCGGACGCGGCTCGAACATGGCCGCGCTGATCGACGCCGCGGCAGAGTCCGACTACCCGGCCGAGATCGTCGCCGTGATCTCGAACCGGCCGGGCGCAGGGGCGCTCGACATCGCGTCGCGCGCCGGCGTGCCGACGACGGTCATCGACCACAAGGCGTTCGGTTCGCGCGAGGCGTTCGACGCGGCTCTCGACGCCGAACTGACGCGCATCGCGCCGGACGTCGTGTGCTTCGCCGGGTTCATGCGGCTGCTGACGCCGGGCTTCATCGACCGCTGGGAGGGCCGGATGCTCAACATCCACCCTGCCCTGCTGCCGAGCTTCAAGGGCCTCGACACCCACGCCCGCGCGCTCGCCGCAGGCGTCAGGCTCCACGGCTGCACGGTCCACCTCGTCACCGCCGAAATGGACGCCGGGCCGATCGTCGCCCAGGCGGCCGTTCCGGTCCTCGACGACGACGACGAGGACGCGCTCTCGGCGCGCGTGCTCGCGGCCGAGCATCGGCTTTATCCGCGCGCTCTCGCAATGTGGGCCCGCGGAGAGGCGCGCCTCGAGGACGGCCGCGTGCGCGTCGCCGAGGAGCCTGAGCCTTCCTCGCCGCTCGTCTGGCCCTGAACGCGACGTCTCGGCTGACATGAAAAAGGGGCGCGGCTTTCGCCCCGCCCCTTGTCATTTGGAGGCAGGTGCGATCAGGACGCGTCCTTGATCGTCCCCTCCACCGTCGCGTGCTTGCGCCTCTTCAGGGCGAAACCGACGAGCAGCACGAACGCCGCTCCGACCGCAGCCGCCGCGTAGTGGATCCATCCCGCCGAGATCTTCTGGCCGGGATTATGAACGTCGTCGACGACGTATGCAGGGTCGAGGCCGGCCAGGAAGTTCAGCGAGGCGACGTCGCCCACGATCATCTCGCCCGCGATCCAGCCGAGCAGCGCCGCGCCGAGCCAGACCAGGATCGGGTAGCGCTGCAGGATCGCGCTGAGCAGCGTCGAGCCGGCGATGATGAGGGGAATGGTGAGCAGCAGGCCGAAGATGAAAAGCTCCGGATGGCCCTTCGCGGCGGCGGCGATGGCGACCACGTTGTCGAGGCTCATGACGGCGTCCGCGATCGCGATGGTGCGCACCGCGCCCCACAGGTTCTCGCTCGCGGCGACGTCCGAATGCTCCTCGTGCTCGTCGGTCGCGAGCTTGATCGCGATCCAGAACAGCAGCACGCCGCCCAGCACCTTCAGATACGGCACGCCGAGCAGGAAGGTGATGAAGAACGCGAAAATGATTCGCAGGCCGACCGCGGCGCCCGCGCCCAGCAGAATGCCCATCTTCCGCTGGCTGGGCGGCAGCTTGCGGCAGGCGAGCGCGATCACCACGGCGTTGTCGCCGGACAGAAGCAGATCGATCCAGATGATCTGGAGCAACCCCACCCAGAAGGTGGGGTCGTCAAAGGCGAAGCTGAACTGCATTCCGTCCTCCGAAGCGCCGAGCCTTGCGCCCGGTCGTTGGTCACAATGGGCCCGCCGGAAGACGGCGGATCAGATCATCCCGAAGGATGTTCGACCCTATCGCGGGTCCTCATCCTTCTCATCAGCCAGCCGACCAGCACCACGACGAGCGCGAGCGTGATCGCGGCAGTGGTCTCCCAGCTGTGGACGTACTCGGCGCCGAACCTGTCCTCGAGCGCATGGTCGGAGACGATCATCTCGCCTGCGACATACCCAAGGAGCGCGGCGCCGGCCCACACGATGACCGGGACCTTGTCCATTATGGCGAGAATGACGGCGCTGCCCGCGACGATCATCGGAACCGAGATCACAAGTCCGAGAACGAGGAGCCCGAAATGGTCTCCTGCGACGCCGGCGATTGCGATGACGTTGTCGAGGCTCATCACGACGTCCGCGATCGCGATCGTCATGATCGCGCGCCACAGGCTCTCGTGGCTCTTGACGCCCTGATCGTCCTCCGCGCCCTGCGGGCCGACCAGGTCGACCGCGATGTAGAGCAGCGCGAGCGCGCCCACGATCTTCAGATACGGGATGCCGAGCAGGCGCACGATGATCAGCGTGAACAGCACGCGCAACCCGATGGCCACCCCCGCGCCGGCGACCATGCCGATCTTGCGCTGCGTGGCCGGAAGCGACCGGCAGGCCATGGCGATGACGACAGCGTTGTCGCCGGACAGCAGAGCATTGATCCAGATGATCTCGCCAAGCGCGAGCCATTCGGCCGAGCCGAAAGTCATGGGACGCCTCCGTAACGTTCCCTACGGCCGCGCCGCTTCTTCGGGCGGTTTGCGGCCTTGCGCCCATGACGGGCCCAAAACGGCCGGTCGAACGACCGGCCGCCTGGCATCATGCATACCTGACGACGAAATGGCGCCAGCGCTTTCGTTCAGCCGACGATTTCTTTGTCGGTGAAGAAGTAGGCGATTTCTTCCTTGGCCGTTTCCGGCGCGTCCGAGCCGTGGACCGAATTCGCCTCGATCGACTCGGCGAAGTCCTTGCGGATGGTGCCGTCGGCGGCGTTGGCCGGATTGGTCGCGCCCATCACCTCGCGATACTTGGCGATGGCGTTCTCGCCCTCGAGCGCCTGGACGACGACCGGGCCCGAGATCATGAACGTCACGAGGTCGTTGAAGAACGGCCGCTCCTTGTGGACCGCGTAGAAGCCCTCGGCCTGCTCCTTGGTCATGTGGATGCGCTTCTGCGCGATGACGCGCAGGCCGGCGGCCTCGATGTAGGACAGGATCTTGCCGGTGATGTTGCGGCGGGTCGCGTCGGGCTTGATGATCGAGAAAGTGCGCTCGATGGCCATTTGGGTCGCCTTGTCTGTGGTCGGGCGCGGCCGCGGCTCGAGGCAAGCGGTCCCGTCGCGCCGAAGGGGATGGAAGCGCGCGGCTTATAGCGCGGGCTTGCGCGGCGGGAAAGCTCAGGAGCCGCCGAAGGCAGGCGTGCAGCCCTTACGGGAGGAATCCAGCCGATGAAGCCGCATTGGGCGATGCTCGCCGCCTACAACGCATGGGCCAACGGACGGCTCTACGACGCCGTGGCCGCCCTGCCCGCGGGTTCGTTCGAAGCCGAGGGCGGCGTCTTCTTCGGCTCGCTGCGCGGAACGCTGAACCACCTCCTTGTCACCGACCGGATCTGGATGAAGCGCCTGACCGGCGAAGGCGAGCCGCCGGTGAGGCTCGACCAGATCCTGTTCTCGGCGTTCGAACCGCTGCACGAGGCCCGCACGGCGGAGGACCGGCGCATCGTCGACTGGGTCGACGGCCTGAGCGAGGACGACCTCGCCGGCCTCTTCCGCTACCGGCGCGTGACCACGCCCGACGTCATCGAGCAGCCCCGCGCCGAGGCGCTCGCGCACCTCTTCAACCACCAGACCCATCACCGCGGCCAGGCGCATGCGCTGGTCACGCGGTTCGGCGGCCATGAGGCCGGGCCAGTGCTCGACCTCCTGGCGTTTCAGCGCACGATCCGCGCCCGGTAGCCCTCGGGCGTCCCGGCCCGGAGGCCGGGACGATAAGACGTTACGCCGTCACTTCCCGAGCCGTGATCGCATAGCGGAACTTGTCCGGGTCGAGGCAGTCCAGCAGGCCGGCGACGGTCTCCGCCTGCGGATACATGAAGAAGCCGAGCGGCGCGGCCTGCGAGCCGGGCAGTTTCACGTCATGGGCGTCGTTGTAGGCGAGCCAATTCGTCTCCCACGAGCCGAACAGCGCGGCGCGAGCCGCTTTCACCTTCGGATCGTCCAGCGAGAGGTTAGCCGGCGGCTCCTCGAGCGCGACCTTGCGAACGTCCGCCGGGTCGACCGGGAACCAGCCCGCGCCGTCCAGCCACACTTCCGCGCGGCAGTGCTGGGACTTGGTGATGTTCTCGCTGTTGGCGCCGAGGCTCTTGTAGCCGAAGCGCGAGGGCGCGACGCGGATGCCGTAGACGTCGCGGGCCGGCAGACCTGCCGCGCGGGCGAGGCCGACATAGAGCGCGTTGATGTCGGCGCACTTGCCGCCGAGGTTGCCGCTCTCCAGCATCGTGGCGATGTCGCCAAGGCCGCAGCCGCGCACCTTGGCGTCGCGATGGGTGTTCAGCACGACCCATTCGTAGATCGCCTTCGCCTTGGCGCGGTCGTTGGTCTCGGCGCCCACGATGCCGGCGGCCGTCTTCGCGACGATCCCATCCGTCGGGATCAGCTTCGTCGCGGCGAGATACTTCTCGCGCTCGGCCGCCGAAAGCGCGCCGGCGCCAGTCGTCGAAGACGCGTCGCGGTCGCGGGTCGAGACGCGGCTCACGACCTCGATCACCGGCGCTTCCGCGCCTTCCTTCCATTCCGCGACCGCCATGCCGACGGGACCAGCGACCAGGTCGGCCTTCGCGGCATTGCCCTCGATCCGCGTCTCGCCCGGCTTCGTCCAGTCGTCCGCGGCGAAGCTCGGGGTGGGCACCCACGCGCGCGAAACGCCCTTCGACGGCGCGAGCTCGATCCGCGTGCGGATCTCGAAGCTGCGCCATGCGTCCGGTTTCGGCGCGAAGTCGGCCGCCTCGCCGGCGAAGGCGCTTCGGCCGAGGGCCGCGACGCCGACCGCCGCGGCGCCGGTCTTCAGAATGGTCCGACGATGCATCATGGCTGTTCTCCTCAAGGCTTCTTGTTGGATCGCGCCAGGCCGTCGAGGGCCCGGGCGGTTTCGGCGGAATTCCAGTCGAGCGGCCCGGCGGCGGCGAGCGATCCGCCCCCGCCGGGGGCGATCAGGATCGTCGCGGGCAATCCGCGCACCCGGAAGGCGTCGGCGACGGACTTGTCCTCGTCGAGCGCGACGGGTCCGGGCAGATCGAACCGGGCGGCGAACTTGCGCGCGCGGAGGGCCGGCTCCGAGACGTTGACGCCGATGAACCGGATCCGGTCGCGTCGCTCATGCGCGAAGCGCGAAAGCTCCGGCAGCTCGGTCACGCAGGGCTCGCACCAGCTCGCGAAGAAATGGATCAGCGTCACCCGGCCCGGCTCCGCCGCGATCGACAACGGCGCGCCGCCGAGATCTCGCGTCGCGACAGGATCCTTGGGAAGCCCCTCGAACGGGGCGAGCGCGCCGTACTCGGCCGCGTCAGCGATGGTCAGGCAAGCGAGCAAGCCGGCGGCCGCGAACGCCGTCCGTCCTGAATAGGCTTGACCGATATCCCTGAACCTCGCGATCGCCGGCACGCGGCAGATCCTCCGTGAAACTTCATCGACGATGTCCTTCTCGACGACCCCCGGTCAAGTGGGGCCCACGCACGCTGTTTCGGGGGCGCGTTCCCAAGCGCGTTACCGCCGCCCGGCCCCGGGAAGCGGCGGCCAGCGGCGCTGCGACGACCATCGCTTGCAGTCGAAGCCCGAGCGCACCAAATCTTGCTGGCGGGACGCTGACGTCCTGCCGCACGACCGGAGCCGCCGAAACTGATGACGACCTCCAGCCCGCTCTATCCGTCCGCCGTCCCGCCGCGCGAACTCATCGATCTGCTCGTCGAGCCGAGGCTCTATGACGGCGTGCTGAGCCGCCGCGTGCTGGCCTTCTGCGTGGACTTCGTGATCGTCGCGACGCTTACGCTGATCGCGATCCCGGTCGTCGGTGTGCTCGGCGTGCTGACGCTCGGCCTCGGCTGGCTGCTTTACCCGTTCCTGTTCCAGACGATCGCGATCCTCTATTCCGGCGCGACGCTCGGCGGCGACAAGGCCGCGACCTGGGGCATGCGCCTCACCGGCCTCACCTGCCGGATCTGGCACGGCGCCAAGCCCGGCTTCGTGATCGCCGCGGCGCATGTCGTGCTGCTCTATATGTCGATCACCTTCCTGACGCCGTTCGTGCTGATCGTCGGCCTGCTGACGCGGCGCAAGCAGCTGCTCCACGACCTCGTGCTGGGCACGTTGTTCGTCGACAAGGGAACGCTCGAGGGCAGCGTCTGATCGCGCTCAGCAAAGCCGCTTGCCGAGCCGCAAGCTGCTGATATCCTTCTAGACTCATACGGCGTCGCGGGCGGGACCGCGGCGTCGGCGAGGACGTCTGGCACTTGACCGCACATTCGCGCGATACGCCGCAGTTCTACCTGACCGCGCCTTCGCCCTGCCCCTATCTGAAGGGGCAGTACGAGCGGAAGGTCTTCACTCATCTGGTCGGCGAACAGGCGGCGACGCTCAACGACCTGCTGACGCATGGCGGCTTCCGCCGCAGCCAGACGATCGCCTACCGGCCAGCCTGCGAAAGCTGCCGGGCCTGCGTTTCGATCCGCGTCAGGGTCGACGAGTTCATCACGACCAAGGCCTTCCGCCGCAATCGCCAGATCAACAGCGACCTCGTGCGCCACGAGCTCGGCGCGACGCCGACGAGCGAGCAGTATTCGCTGTTCCGCTCCTATCTCGACGCACGCCATTCGGACGGCGGCATGGTCGACATGACCGTGCTCGACTACGCCACGATGGTTGAGGACAGCCATGTCCGCACCGGGCTCATCGAGTACCGCAGGCGCGGACCCGACACGGCGGTGAACGGACGGGGCCAGGGCCCGCTGCTCGCCGTCGCTCTCGTCGACCGGCTTTCGGACGGGCTGTCGCTGGTCTATTCCTTCTACGACCCGGAACAGACGGACCGCGGGCTCGGCACCCACGTCATCCTCGACCACGTGCAGCGCGCCAGGGAGCTCGGCCTCGCCTATCTCTATCTCGGCTACTGGGTCCAGGGCTCGCCCAAGATGGACTACAAGCGCCGCTTCCGCCCGCAGGAATATCTCGGCCCGACCGGCTGGGTCCTGCGCGAGGGCGAGTGAGCCCTCATCCCCCGCCGCGCGCCGTGGGCGCCGCGGACTAACCGGTCGTCGGGCCGCCCGCGGCCGACGATCCGCGCCGGCCGGCGACGGAGCCTGACCGGGCTTTCCCGATCCGCCGTCCTCCGGGCTATACCGACCGCCGACCGTTCGCCGGAGAGCCCATGGCCGAAAGCGCCGCCAGTCCAAGCCCAATGATGCAGGGCGTGCGCGACAGCACGCCGGTCGTGGTGGCGATCCTGCCGTTCGGCGTGCTGTTTGGCGCGCTTGCGGTCGCCAACGGGCTGACGCCGTTCGAGGCCGTGCTGATGAGCGCGACGATCTTCGCCGGCGCGAGCCAGATGGTCGGGATCGAACTGTTCGGCCGTGAGATCTCGCCCGCGCTGATCGTCTTCGCGCTGTTCGCGGTCAATTTCCGGCACGTCCTCTACTCCGCCGCGATCGGCCGGCGGATCACGGACTGGCCGATCGGCCGGCAAGCCGCGGCCTTCTTCGTGCTCTGCGACCCGGTCTACGCCGAAGCCGAACGCAAGGCCGAACGGGGCCTGCCGATCGAGCCCGGCTGGTATTTCGGGATGGGCGTCACCGTCTGGCTGTTCTGGACGCTGCAGACGGCGCTCGGCGCGGCGTTCGGCGGGCTGATCGACGACCCGCACGCGCTCGGGCTCGATTTCCTGCTGCCGATCTATTTCCTCGGCCTCGTCATGAGTTTTCGGAGCCGTCCGCTCTGGGCGCCCGTGGTGCTGGCGAGCGCGCTCGCCTCGGTGCTCGCCTACCGCTTCGTCGGCTCGCCCTGGCACGTCTCGATCGGCGGCCTCGCCGGCGTCGCGGTCGCGGCGCTGGCGCCGCCGCCGAAGACGGTCGAGGCGGACGGTTGAGCGAGATGACCTGGGTCATCCTCGCCGGCGCCGTCGTGACCTATCTGACGCGGATCGGCGGTCATCTGGTGCTGTCGCGCTTTGACGAGATCCCGCCGCGCGTCGAGGCGGCGCTCAACGCGGTGCCGGCCGCGGTGCTGACGACGCTCGTCGCTCCGCCGCTGCTCCACGCCGGACCGGTCGAATGGGCCGCCACGATCGTCGCCGGCCTGGTGGCGCTGCGCGCCGGGCTGATGACGATGTTCCTGACCGGCGCGGCGATCCTGTTGGCCGGGCGGTTCTTGTTGGCGTGACGGCGCCGCGGCCAGAGCCATGTCCTGTGACGGCGCCGCCCGCACCCTTCACCCCGACCTTCTCCCTCAAGGGGAGAGGGGGAAGGCAAGCGTCGCGCCCTACCCTGAAAACCTGTTCGACTTCGGGAAGCCGTGCGGGGGCAGCCTGCCCGCCTCGGCGCGGTTGCCGAGCCAGTCGCGCAGTTCCTCGCCCTTCACGAGCCGCGCGACGCCGCCGTTGGTCGTGAAGGTCAGGCCGTCGGCCAGCGCGAAGACCTTGGCGTCGGACACGCCGCCGTCCTTGTAGCGCTGGAGGCGGACGCCCGCGCCGCGGGCCATCTCGGCGACCTGCGCGACCGGGAACAGAAGCAGCTTCCGGTTCTGGCCGACGATCGCGACCGTGTCGCCTTCGGCTTCCGTGAACAGCAGGACGCTGGCCTTGTCGACGTTGGCGACCTGCCGGCCCTTTCGGGTCGACGACAGCAGCTGGTCCTCACCGACGAGGAAGCCGCGCGCCTCGCTGGTGACGACGAGCCGCTTGCGGCCGGCCTTGTGCGCGAAGGCGCCGACGATCTCGGCGCCCTCGTCGAAATCGACCATCAGCCGGATCGGCTCGCCATTGCCGCGCCCGCCCGGCAGCTTCGAGGCGTCGAGGGTGAAAACCTTGCCGTTGGACGCGACGAGCAGCAGCTTCGCCGTCGTCTCGCTCGGGAAGGTGAACTTCAGCTTGTCGTCCGTCTTGAAGGACAGGTTCGACACGTCGGCGACGTGGCCCTTGAGCGCGCGGATCCAGCCCTTCTCCGAAATCACCACCGTGACCGGCTCGCGCTCGACGAAGGCGTCGGCGACGTCGGCCGCGGTCGCCGAAGGCGGCGCCTCGAAGGTGGTGCGGCGCTTGCCGAGCGGCGTGTCGGGGCCAAAGGTCTTTTCGAGGCCGTCGAGCTCCTTGCCGACGCGCTTCCATTGCTTGGCCTCGGAGCCGAGCAGGCCGCGCAGCTCCTCGCCCTCCTTGGTGAGCTTCTCGTGCTCGCGACGGATCTCGATCTCCTCGAGCTTCGCCAGCGAGCGGAGCCGCATGTTGAGGATCGAGTCGGCCTGAAGCTCGGTGAGGTCGAAGGCGGCCATGAGTTCGGCCTTGGGATCGTCCGCCTGCCGGACGATGCGGATCACCTCGTCGACGTTCAGGAAGGCGATCAGCAGGCCGTCGAGGATTTCGAGCCGCCGGACGATGGCGTCGAGCCGGTGCCGGGAGCGGCGCTGGATGACCTCGCGGCGATGGTCCAGCCAGTGGCGCAGCGCGTCCTTGAGGCCGAGCACCATCGGCGTCTGGCCGCGGACCAGCACGTTCATGTTGATCGGGATGCGGGTCTCCAGCTCGGTGAGCTTGAAGACCGACTCCATCATCACGATCGGATCGACCTGCCGTGCGCGCGGCTCCAGCACGAGGCGGATGTCCTCGGCCGACTCGTCGCGCACGTCGACGACCAACGGCAGCTTGCGTTCGTTGATCAGCTCGGCGATGCGCTCGACCAGGCGGCTCTTCGGAATGCCGTAAGGAATCTCTGTGACGACCGCGACCCAGGTCCCGCGGCCGAGATCCTCGACCTTCCAGCGCGCTCTCGTGCGGAACGAGCCCCTGCCCGTCCGGTAGCTCTCGGCGATCACCGAGGCCGAGTCGACGATGACGCCGCCGGTCGGGAAGTCCGGCCCGAGGACGTGCGTCAGAAGCTCCGCCGTCTCGGCCTTGGGGTTCTCGAGCAGCACGCGCGCGGCGCGCACGAGTTCGGTGACGTTGTGCGGGGGAATCGAGGTCGCCATGCCGACCGCGATGCCCTGCGAGCCGTTGGCGAGCAGGTTCGGAAAGGCGCCCGGCAGGACGATCGGCTCTTCCTCGGAGCCGTCATAGGTCGGGCGGAAATCGACGGCGTCCTCGTCGAGCCCGTCGAGCAGCAGGCGCGCGACCTCGGTGAGGCGCGCCTCGGTGTATCGCATCGCCGCGGCGTTATCGCCGTCGACGTTGCCGAAGTTGCCCTGCCCCTCGACCAGCGGCCAGCGCTGGGCGAAGTCCTGCGCCAGGCGCACCAGCGCATCGTAGACCGACTGGTCGCCATGCGGATGATATTTGCCGATCACGTCGCCGACGACGCGGGCGCATTTCTTGAAGGCGGCCCCGGGATCGAGCCTCAGCTCGCGCATCGCCCACAGCACGCGGCGATGCACCGGCTTCAGCCCGTCGCGGACGTCCGGCAGGGCGCGCTGGGTGATCGTGGAGAGCGCGTAGGCGAGATAGCGCTCCTCGAGCGCCGACCGGAGGTCGACCGGGAGGACGCCGTCTTCGGGCGGCGGGGCGAGTTCGCTCATGCCTCGTGGTTAGGCGCAGGCACGATTCGGAACAAGAAGGCCTTGGGCCGCACCGCACAGGGAAACAGCGCGGCGCGGCCCAAAAATCAGTTCTGGTTGGCGTGGTTCGAGCGGCTCGTGCCGTCGCCGACGTTCGGCGTGTTCTCGCGCGCGTCGCTGTTCAGCTCCTGGCGATACGGATCGAGCTTGCGCTCGACCACGACGCCGCGCTCTTCCACGACGGCGGGCGGCGGTTCGGTCACAACCGTCTCGCCCTGCGGACGGACGACGACGGTCTGTGCGTGAGCCGAGCCGACGGCCGCAAGCGTCGCGGCCGCGAGGATCAGTGTTCTCATCGTCTCCTCCCCCGCTCAGCGGGACCGCGTCTCGACCTCGACGGCCGGCGCCTCACGCTTCTCGATGACGACGCGCTCGCGCGGCTCGACGACCGTGGTCGTGGAACGCTTCTCGAGCATCGTGGTGTCGTCGGCCGGCCGCTGGCGGGCGTTCGGTGTCGCGCCCGCCACCGGCGCGGAATGCACGCCGGCCTCTGTCTCCTTGACGACAGTCTGAGCGTTCGCGGCGGTCGCCATCGCAAGCGCGCCTGCAAGCACGATCAGGGATCTCATGGGTGCCTCGTCATTTCCGCGGCGTCGGTCGCCACATGCGCCTCTCGCCCTGTAAAGGCGCGGCGCCGATGGTTCGTTCCGGCGCGTTCTTCGATCGGAGTTGCGGAACGGACCGCCGATCCCGATCTGAAGACGCCGCGGCGAAGCCGAAGGACGTCCTCATGCTGCCGAACGTTTCACCCGCACTTTCCGTGCTCGACCTCGCCTTCATTCCGGAGGGCGGCGACTCGGCGCAGGCGCTGCATCGCTCGCTCGAACTCGCGAGACTGACGGAGACGCTGGGCTACCGACGGTTCTGGCTCGCCGAGCATCACAACATGGTCGGCATCGCCAGCGCGGCGACCGCAGTCGCGATCGGCTACGTCGCCGCCGGGACGAAGACCATCCGCGTCGGCGCCGGCGGGATCATGCTCCCGAACCACGCGCCGATGGTGATCGCCGAGCAGTTCGGCACGCTCGAAACGCTCTATCCCGGCCGGATCGATCTCGGCCTCGGTCGCGCGCCCGGCACGGACGGCCAGACGCTGCGGGCCCTGCGCCGCACTTACGAGTCGGCCGAAACCTTCCCACAAGACGTCGTCGAGTTGCAGGCGCTCCTCGGCCCGGTTCAGGAAGGGCAGACCGTGCAGGCCGTGCCGGGCGCGGGCACGAACGTGCCGCTCTGGATTCTCGGCTCAAGCCTGTTCGGCGCGCAGCTCGCCGCCATGCTCGGGCTGCCCTACGGCTTCGCCTCCCATTTCGCGCCGGACGCGCTCGACGGCGCCCTCGCGATCTATCGCCAGCGCTTCGAGCCGTCCGCTCAGCTCGACCATCCCCATGTCGCGGTCGGCGTGAACGTGATCGCGGCCGAGACGGACAAGGAGGCGCATCGTCTGTTCACCTCCGCGCAACAGAGCTTCGCGCGCATGATCCGCGGAACGCGCGGCAAGCTGCCGCCGCCGATCGACGACATCGAGAGCTTCTGGACGCCGCGCGAGAAGGCGCACGCCTCCTCGATGCTCGCCTGCTCGGTCGTCGGCTCGCCCGCGACGGTCCGGCGTGGACTGGATCAGCTTGCAGACCGGACGAAGGCGGACGAGTTCATCGTCGCCGCCGCCATCCATGACGGCGCGGCGCGGCTTCGCTCCTATGAGATCCTCGCGGAAGTCGGGGGCCTGTCTCGCGCAGCCCCTCGCCTCGCCGCCTGCGGCTGAGCCGTTCAGCTCTTGCGCAGCTCTCCGAGATAGGCCGCCCGGGCGTCGGGCGGCGTGATTCCTCGGGGCTCCCAGACACGCCGCGTCAGAAAATGACCGGTGAGCGCGAACCCGGCGGCCACGTCCTCGCGGGTCGGAGTCGCGTTCGAGCCGCGCGCGATGAGGAACGGCGGCAGCGCGAACAGCTTGTCCGCATAGGGCGCGCCGGCCTCCCGGCCGACCGCCCGACCGGACTTCGGTGACACGTAGATAAGGTCGTCGGACGTACCAGTCGCGGCGCAGCTGGCGAGATCGAGGCCGAAGCCGAGCTCGGAGAGAACCGCCAGCTCCAGCCGCACGAGCAAGGCCGGGGCGGCGTCGTCCTGATCGAGATGGTCGGCGACGATCAGCGCGGTCTCGTACAGCGCCTCGTGCGGATCGCGCTCGGCGAGCAGCCGGAGCAGGCCGGCCAGATGGGACAATCCATGCAACCAGAGCGCGCGCTCCATAAGGCGCCCCGCCCTCAGCTCCAGAGGCTCCACTGCGAAGGCGCCGAGGTGGTCGTCGAGTCGCGCGCGCCATGTCGCGCGGACGCTGTTGCCCAGCTGAAGGGTGGGCCTAAGCTTCTGTGATCGGCCGCCTCGCACGAGGCCGGCATGACGGCCATGCGCCCGTGTGAAGAGCTCCACGACGACCGAGGTCTCGCCTTGTCGCCTGACCCCCAGAACGAGGCCGTCATCGGTCCATTGCATCGCAACAGGATGGCGCCCGCGAGCCCTAGAGTCACCTACGGATCAGGCCCTTCGGAGACCTCCTCCCGGCGTCTGCGCCCGGGGGTCCGGAGCCCACGAAAAGCGGCGGAACCGTGACGCTAATAGTCTCATAAAGCTCGATTTTCGTCACATTTCGGACAATCTCAGGATGTCCCGGCAAATGGCATTGTATCCCAAAAGTCGCACCCCGGATCGAAGCCCCGGAGCCGGGGTGGACACTCCGGCCGAGCGGGTCCATCTGGCGGTCAGTCGCCGCCGGCGTATTGGCGGCAGGAGGCCCGCAAGGGGGAAAATATGATCCGTACTCTGCTTCTCGGCGCCGCGTCCGCGGTCGCTTTCGCGTCTGTCGCCGTCGCGGCCGACCTTCCGATGGAACAGCCGGCTCCGGCCGTCGCCGCCGTCCCGTCCTTCAGCTGGACCGGTCCGTATCTCGGCGTCCAGGCCGGCTATGGCTGGGGCAACTCGAAGGTCGGCGGACGCAGCATCGACCCGAAGGGCGCGCTGGTCGGCGGCTATGCCGGCTACAACTTCGAGTTTAACAACCTGCTTCTCGGCGTCGAGACCGACTTCAACTGGTCCGACCAGGACGACAAGATCAGCCGTCGCGGCGGCAGCGTGAAGAACGAAGTCAACTGGGCCGGCGCCACCCGCGGCCGCATCGGCTTCGCCTTCGACCGCTTCGTCGCCTACGGCGCCGGCGGCGTGGCCTATGCCGACCGCAAGCTGTCGGCCAGCGCCGGCGCGCTCAACGGCAGCGCCAGCAAGACCGCGGTCGGCTGGACCGTCGGCGGCGGCGTCGAGACGGCCCTCGCCGACGCGGTCGTGGCCCGCGCCGAGTACCGTTACACCGACTATGGCACGGACAAGTTCAAGGGCGTGAAGTCGGACCTCGACGAGCATCGCGTCATGGGCGGCGTCGCCTACAAGTTCTGGTGAGAACCAGCTGACCCCAAAAGGGTCGGATGAACTGAAAAGCCCCGCGGCTCACGCCGCGGGGCTTTTTGTTGGGCGGTGATTTGGATTTGATCAGAACGACTTAACTCCGCCGTCACCCCGGCCGAAGTGCCGAGGTCCATTTCCTCCACGCTCTCAACAGCTGGTCGCAGGTCGGGGGAATGGATGCCGGCACTTCGGCCGGCATGACGGTCGAGCTCGTGCGGCTCAGCCGAGGGCCTTGAGCGCCGACTTGCCCGGATAGATCGCCTGCTCGCCGAGCGCCTGCTCGATGCGCAGCAGCTGGTTGTACTTGGCGACCCGGTCGGAACGGGCGAGCGAGCCGGTCTTGATCTGCCCGCAATTGGTCGCGACGGCGAGGTCCGCGATGGTGGAATCCTCGGTCTCGCCCGAGCGGTGGGACATGACGGCCGTGTAGCCGGCGCGCTGGGCCATGTCGACGGCTGCGAGCGTCTCGGTCAGCGTGCCGATCTGATTGACCTTCACCAGGATCGAGTTGGCGACGCCCTTCCTGATGCCCTTCGACAGCCGCTCGACATTGGTGACGAACAGGTCGTCGCCGACGAGCTGGCACTTGTCGCCGACGAGCTCGGTGACGGCCTTCCAGCCGTCCCAGTCGTCCTCGGCCATGCCGTCCTCGATCGAGGCGATCGGATAGGCCTTCACGAGCTTGGCGAGGTACTCGGCCTGCTCGTCCGGGGTGCGGGTGACGCCCTCGCCCTCGTAGACGTACTTGCCCTTCTTGAAGAACTCGGTCGAGGCGCAGTCGAGCGCGATCATCACGTCCTTGCCGGGCTTGTAGCCGGCCTTGTCGATCGACTTCATGACGAAGTCGAGCGCGGCCTCGGCCGAGGCGAGGTTCGGGGCGAAGCCGCCCTCGTCGCCGACATTGGTGTTGTGGCCGGCGCTCTTCAGCTGGCCCTTCAGCGTCGCGAAGATCTCCGCGCCGCAACGCAGCGCCTCGGCGAAGCTCTCCGCGCCGACCGGCATGATCATGAATTCCTGGAAGTCGATCGGGTTGTCCGCATGTGCGCCGCCGTTGACGATGTTCATCATCGGGACGGGAAGGGTGCGGGCCGAGACGCCGCCGACATAGCGATAGAGCGGGGTCAGCGAGGAGGCCGCGGCGGCCTTCGCGACCGCGAGCGAGACGCCGAGGATCGCGTTGGCGCCGAGACGCGCCTTGTTGGGCGTGCCGTCGAGCACGATCATCGTCTCGTCGATCTTGGCCTGCTCCTCGGCGTCGAAGCCGCCGATGGCGTCGAAGATCTCGCCGTTGACGGCGTCGACCGCCTTCTGGACGCCCTTGCCGCCGTAGCGCTTCTTCTCGCCGTCGCGGAGCTCGACCGCCTCATGCGCGCCGGTCGAGGCGCCGGACGGGACCGCGGCGCGGCCTTCCGAGCCGTCCTCCAGCACGACGTCGACCTCGACCGTCGGATTTCCGCGGCTGTCCAGAATTTCGCGGGCGACGATGTCGACGATGGCGGTCATTTGACGGCGGCTCCGGTGTCGGACGATTTGAGACGGCGACGTCTGTAGCGGATGCCGGTGACCGCTGGAAGTCGCGCAAGGCGTCAAACGACGCTACATCCGTCGTATCGATGACCGGACGAACGAATTTCATGGCCGATCTGCAGCTTGGACGCCCGACCGCCCTGCCCGCCTCGCCCGACGAGGCGGAACTCGACCGCGTGCCGAACCCGCATCCCGACGTGGACTACGTCGCGCGCTTCGCGGCGCCCGAGTTCACCTCGCTCTGCCCGGTGACGGGCCAGCCGGACTTCGCGCATCTCGTCATCGACTACGCGCCGGGCGGATGGCTCGTGGAGTCGAAGTCGCTGAAGCTCTACCTCGGCTCGTTCCGCAACCACGGCGCCTTCCACGAGGACTGCACCGTGGCGATCGGCAAGCGACTGGTCGCGCTGCTGGAGCCGAAATGGCTGAGGATCGGCGGCTACTGGTACCCGCGGGGCGGCATCCCGATCGACGTGTTCTTCCAGTCGGGCGCCCTGCCCGCCGGCGTTTGGGCGCCGGATCAGGGCGTTGCGCCCTATCGCGGACGCGGCTGACGGTCTTCAGGCCGCCGCACGGTTGCGCACGCGGCCGTGCACCAGGTCGTGGATGAAGCCGAGCTTGGTCACGACCGCGTCCGCCAGCACGAACGGGTAGGCGTCGCCGATGCCGACCGAGCGGTTCAGCATGTTCAGCGCCGCCGCCGTCGCGAACCAGCTGTCGACGATCTCGGCGTTGGTCGTCCTTGGTCCGTAGACGTCGAAATCGGCCTCGGTCGAGATCGCGTCTTCCTTGTCGACCCGCGGGTCGACCTTGAAGCCGAGCGCCCTGGCGGTGTCGAGCGTGTCTGTGATGTGGAAGTAATGCGCCCAGGTCTCGGCGAAGTCCTCCCATGGGTGGACCGCGGCGTAGGACGAGACGAACTCGTTCTGCCAGCCGGGCTTCGGCCCGTTGGCGTAGTGGGTCTGGAGCGACTGTTCGTAGTCGACGCTGTCGTCGCCGAACACCGCGCGGCACTGCTCGAGCAGCCCGGCGTCCCGCACCAGCCGGTCCCAGTACCAGTGCCCGACCTCGTGCCTGAAATGGCCAAGCAGGGTCCGGTACGGCTCGCCCATGGCGCTGCGGCGCTTCTCGCGCTCGGCGTCGTCGGCCTCGACCAGCGCGATGGTGATGAGGCCGTCGTCATGGCCGGTCATGACGTGGCCCTGCTGCCCCGGATCGTCGCTCAGGAACTGGAAGCCGAGACCTTCAGGGTTCTCGTTGCGCGTGTCGCGCGGCAGGCCGAGCCGGAAGATCGTGTAGAACAGCCGGCGCTTGGCGACCTCCATGCGGCGCCAGAGCTCGACATTGGCGGCGTCGGCGGTGTTCGGCACCACCAGATTGTGCCGGCAGCAGTCGCAGAACGGCCCGCCGCCTTCGGCCGGAACGAGCCAGTTGCAGACGCTGTGCGCATAGTTGGCGCAATAGAGCCAGTTCGAGCCTTCGCTCCTCGCGCCGACCGACGCCCATGAGCCCTCGCCGTTCTGCTCCAGCGCGAGCATGCGGTTCGAGGCCGGCTCATAGCCGAGCGCGTGATTGCAGCGCTCGCACACGACGTTCTCGAAATAGACGACCTGGCTGCAGGACGGACAGGCGAAAAGGCGCATGATTCCCCCGTGAACACGCGGCGGCGGACGCCGCACGGATTTCGAACGCCTAATGCGCCGCGCATCCGGACAGTTCCGCCGCCCCAATCCTAAATCGTCGTGTCAATTTACGTACGGGAGGCGCTTGCTGCGTTGCGGCAGCCCGCTATGGTTCGCGTCAGCCAGGGGATACACCGACAGCCGATGTCCATTCTTGCGAGCCTCCACCACGTTACCCACTACCGCTACGACCGTCCGGTGTCGTTGGGGCCGCAGATCATCCGGCTGCGCCCGGCTCCGCATTCGCGCACGCGCACGCCCTCCTATTCGCTGAAGGTCTCGCCGGCGGAGCACTTCATCAACTGGCAGCAGGACCCGTTCGGCAACTACCTCGCCCGCTTCGTGTTTCCCGAGCCGGTGCGCGAGCTGAAGATCGAAGTCGATCTGCTCGCCGACATGACGGTTTACAACCCGTTCGACTTCTTCGTGGAGGAGAGCGCGACCGAATGGCCGTTCGCCTATGAGGCGGATCTCGCCTCGGACCTGAAGCCCTATCTCGAGGCGGTCGAGACGGGCGCTGCCTTCGAGACCTATCTCGGCGAGATCGACCGCAGCGAGAAGGGCACCGTCAACTTCCTGGTCGGCCTGAACCAGGCGCTGTCCCAGAAGATCAAGTACCTGATCCGCATGGAGCCGGGCGTCCAGACGCCGGACGATACGCTCGAGAAGGCCTCCGGCTCCTGCCGCGACACGTCGTGGCTGCTTGTGCAGACGCTGCGCCGCCTCGGTTTCGCGGCGCGCTTCGTCTCGGGTTACCTGATCCAGCTGAAGCCCGACATCGTCGCGCTCGACGGACCGAAGGGCACGAGCGTCGACTTCACCGACCTGCACGCCTGGACCGAGGTCTATCTGCCGGGCGCCGGCTGGATCGGCCTCGATCCGACCTCCGGCCTCCTGACCGGCGAAAGTCACGTGCCGCTCGCCGCGACGCCGCACTATCGCTCCGCGGCGCCGATCGTCGGCGCGGCGAGCTTCGCCGAAGTCGACTTCGCCTTCGACATGAAGGTCGACCGCGTCGCGGAGCGACCGCGCGTCAGCTTTCCCTTCTCCGAAGAGAGCTGGACCGCGCTCGACGCCCTCGGCGAGAGCGTCGACGAGGAGCTGCGCCGCAACGATGTCCGCCTGACGATGGGCGGCGAGCCGACCTTCGTGTCGATCGACGACTTCCAGTCGCCCGAATGGAACGCCGACGCCACCGGCCCGATGAAGCGCGGCCTCGCCGACGACCTGATCCGGCGCCTGCGCGACCGCTTCGCGCCCGGCGGCTTTCTGCATTACGGACAGGGCAAGTGGTACCCCGGCGAGACGCTGCCGCGCTGGACCTTCTCGCTGTACTGGCGGAAGGACGGCAAGCCGATCTGGAAGAATGCCGACCTGATCGCGCGGGAGACCAAGTCGGCCGGCGCGGACGCAAACGCGGCCGAAGCCCTGACACAGGACGTCGCGCGGCGGATCGGCGTGTCGGAGAGCAACGTCGCGCCCGCCTACGAGGATCCGAGCTACTGGCTCGTGCGCGAGGCGGAGCTTCCCGAGAACGTCGACCCGGCGAATTCGAAGCTCAGCGACCCCGAGCAGCGTGCGCGGATCGCAAAGACCTTCGACCGCGGCCTCGACAAGCCGACGGGCTATGTCCTGCCCATCCAGCCCTGGCAGGCCAACCCTCCGCGCTGGGCCTCGGAGCGCTGGTCGACGCGGCGCGGCAAACTGTTCCTGACCCCGGGCGATAGCGCTCTCGGCTATCGCCTGCCGCTTGCGTCCCTGCCGCATCTGTCGTCGTCGCAATATCCGTACTTCTTCCCCGCCGATCCGGTGCGTGAGTTCGAGCCGCTCGGCGAGCCGCCGTCGCGAACGCGTACGGAGCGAGCGCCGTCGAAGCCGGAAGCGGCGCGGATCGACGCTCGTCCGCAGGCGTCGATCGCCGTGCCGAGCCCTGAAGTCTCGCAGCAGCCGCAGGCCGCCACGAACAACGAGATCGTCGCGACCGTGCGCACCGCGCTCACCGTGGAGCCGCGGGACGGCAAGCTGTGCGTGTTCATCCCGCCGATGGAGTCGATCGAGGCCTATCTCGACCTGCTGGCCGCGATCGAGGAGGCGGCCGAGGAGCGCGGGGTCCCGGTCCAGATCGAAGGTTACGCTCCTCCGCACGACCCGCGCGTCAACGTCGTCCGCGTCGCGCCCGACCCCGGCGTGATCGAGGTCAACGTCCACCCCGCCTCGTCCTGGCGGCAGGCGGTGCAGATCACGACCGGCGTATACGAGGACGCCCGCCAGTCCCGGCTCGGCACCGACAAGTTCATGATCGACGGCAAGCACATGGGCACCGGCGGCGGCAACCATGTGGTCGTCGGCGGCGCGACGCCGCTCGACAGCCCGTTCCTGCGCCGTCCGGACCTATTGAAGTCGCTGGTGCTGCAGTGGCAGCGCCATCCTTCGCTGAGTTACCTGTTCTCGGGGATGTTCATCGGGCCGACGAGCCAGGCGCCGCGCGTCGACGAGGCGCGGCACGATGGGCTCTACGAGCTCGAGATCGCCATGGCGAACGTGCCGTCTCCCGGCGACGCGAACCAGACGCCGCCGTGGCTGGTCGACCGGCTGTTCCGGAACCTCCTGATCGACGTCACCGGCAACACGCACCGCTCCGAGATCTGCATCGACAAGCTGTATTCGCCGGACGGCCCGACCGGCCGGCTCGGGCTCGTCGAGTTCCGCGGCTTCGAGATGCCGCCGGATGCGCGCATGAGCCTCGCGCAGCAGCTGCTGATCCGGGCGATGATCGCCCGCTTCTGGAAGGCGCCGGCGATCGGCTCATTCGCGCGCTGGGGCACGCAGCTGCACGACCGGTTCATGCTGCCGGCCGTGCTGTGGCAGGACTTCCTCGATGTCCTCGAGGACCTCCGCCAGCACGGCTATCCGGTCCGCTCGGAATGGTTCGAGGCGCAGCGCGAGTTCCGTTTCCCGTTCTGCGGCCGCATCGAACGCGAGGGCGTCGCGCTCGAACTCAGGCAGGCGCTGGAGCCGTGGCACGTCATGGGCGAGACCGGCGCGATCGGGGGAACCGTGCGCTTCGTCGACTCCTCGGTCGAGCGCCTGCAGGTCTCGCTGTCCGGCGGCGATCCGAGCCGCTACGCGGTCACCTGCAACGGTCGCATCGTCCCGCTCGCGGCCGTCGGCGACAGCCACGTCGCGGGCGTGCGTTTCAAGGCGTGGCAGCCGGCTTCGGGCCTGCACCCGACCCTGCCGGCGCAGGCGCCTCTCACCTTCGACATCTACGATCGCTGGTCCGCCCGCTCGATCGGCGGATGCGTCTATCACGTCGCCCATCCCGGCGGCCGGAACTACGAGACGTTTCCGGTCAATTCCTACGAGGCCGAGGCGCGCCGTCTTGCGCGCTTCGAGGACATCGGCCACACGCCGGGCGCTTTCGAGCCGATCCGGGAATTGCCGAATCCGTCCTTCCCGATGACTCTCGATCTGAGGCGTCCCGCGGGGCTGAACGGATAGGTTCGTGATGAAGGTCTTTCAGGGGAAGGCCGAGGTGCGTTGAGCGAGATTCTCACCATGGAATCCGCGAGCGGCGCGCCGCCCGGGGACGGATTCCTGGACTCCTACGTCAGGTCCGCCGGCGTCTATGACGAGATGCTGGCGGCCGACGGTTCGGTGCGCCCGCATTACAGGCAGATGCTGTCCGCGCTCGCGCGCATGAGCGAAGCGGAGCGGACGCGACGGTCGTCCAGCGCGGCCCAGTACCTGCGCGAGGCGGGCGTCTACTACCGGGTCTATGGCGGGCCGGAAAAGGACGAGCAGACCCGCTCCTGGCCGCTCGGGGATCCGCCGTTCATCATCGCGCGCGAGGAATGGGAGCGGCTCGTCGCTGGCCTGACCCAGCGCGCGACATTCCTCGAGAAGCTGATCGCCGACTTCTACGGCGAGCGTCGGCTGCTCAGCGACGGCGTGCTGCCGGCCGCGATCCTTGGGCGCAACCCCGAGTTCCTGCGGCCGCTCGCGGATCAGGCGAAGTCCGGCGATCCGCTGCTGCGCTTCATCGCGGTCGACCTCGGCCGCGGCCCGGACGGCCGCTGGTGGGTGCTCGGCGACCGCACCCAGGCCCCGTCCGGCGCGGGCTTTGCGCTCGAAAACCGCGTCGCCACCGCCCGAGCCTTCCCCGACCTGATCCGCGACCTGAAGGTCCAGCGGCTCGCCGGCTTCTTCCGCCGCTTCCGCGAGTCGCTGAACCAGATGGTCGACGTGAAGCAGGGGGTGCGCGTCGGCCTGCTGTCGCCCGGCCCTGCGAACGAAACCTATTTCGAGCACGCCTATCTGGCCCGCTATCTCGGCTTCCTGCTGCTGGAGGGCGGGGACCTGTCGGTCCATGGCAATCAGGTGGTGGTGCGCACCGTCGACGGCGCGAAGCCGATCAACGTGCTGTGGCGGCGTCTCGATTCCGATTTCGCCGACCCGCTCGAACTGCACGCCGGCTCCCGGATCGGGACGCCGGGCCTTGCTCGCGCGGTCCGGCGCGGCGCGGTGCAGATGGTCAACGCGCTCGGCTCCGGAATTCTCGAGACCCGCGCCCTGCTCGCCTTCCAGCCGGCGCTCGCGCGCGCGCTGATCGGCGAGGACCTGCTGCTGCCGACCGTCGCGACCTGGTGGTGCGGCCAGGCCAACGAGCGCGCCTACGTGCAGGCCAATCTCGAGCGCCTGTCGCTCGCCGAGGCCTTCCCGACCGCCGCAGGCGGGATCAGCCGCCGCCGCCCACTCGACCTCGGCATGAGGCGCGATCCGTCCAAGCGCCTGATCGGCGAGCTCAACGGCCACGGCATGGGCGTCGTCGGGCAGGAGATCGTCGCGCTCTCCACCGCGCCGGTGTTCGTCGACGGCAAGCTGGTCGCGCGGCCGGTCACCATCCGCGTCTATCTCGCCCGCGACTCCAGCGGCTGGCACGTCATGCCGGGCGGTTTCGCGCGTATTTCGAGCTCCGCGGACCCGCTCGCGGTCTCCATGCAGGCCGGCGGCTTCTCCGTCGACGTCTGGGCGCCCTCGGACCGCAGCGAGCGCGAGGTCTCGCTGCTGTCGAGCTCGAAGGCCTTCGCCCGGCGCCTGCCGAGCGCGCCGCCCTCGCGGGCCGCGGACAACCTCTATTGGCTCGGCCGCTACGTCGAGCGCGCCGAGGCCGCGACCCGTCTGGTCCGCCTCTACGCGGCGCGCGTCGCGGAGGGCGAGCGGCGCGACGATCTCGAAGCGCGCATCGCCGAACTGCTCGAGGACTTCGACGTCGACGTCTCGCTCGGCGATCCGGCCGAGGGACTGCTCGGCCTCGCGCGCGGCGCCTTCGGCACCGCCTCGCGCATCCGCGACCGGTTCTCGCCGGACGGCTGGCGCGCGCTGCGCGAGGTCGTCGACCTGTTCGATGCGCACCTCAAGCTCGCCCGGCCGGGTGACCTGGTCGACGTCTCCAGCGCCGCCCTCACCCGCCTTGCGGGCTTCGCCGGTCTCGTGCAGGAGAACATGTACCAGTTCACCGGCTGGCGCTTCCTTCAAACCGGCCGCCTGCTGGAGCGCGGCCAGATCACGGCCAAGGTCGCCGCCGCGCTCACGGGCGAGAAGCCGCCGGAGGGTGGGCTGGAGGCGCTGCTCGAATTCGCCGACAGCCGCATCACCTATCGACGCCGCTACACCGTCGACCTGTCGCGCGAGACGGTGCTCGATCTCGTCGTGCTCGATCCGCTCAATCCGCGCGCGGTCGCCTATCAGGTCAACGGCTTCAAGGCCCTGCTTGACGAACTTCCCGGCATGCGCCGCGGCGAGACCCTGCATCCGGTCTCGCGCCGGACCGCGCGGCTTCAGGTGCGGCTGACAACCGGCGACGCCGCCGAGGCGACGGGCGCCTTCCTCAACCGCATCGCCGACGACCTCGGCGACATCTCCGACCTGCTCAGCCAGCGCTACTTCAGCCAGAGCGCCGTGACTTCCTTCGATCCGCCGGACGCCGAATGAACTACGAGATCACGCTCGAGATCTCCTACGACTATCCGAACGCGGTGAAGGACGCCCGGCACGTCCTGCGCGTGCGCCCGCGCGTGGAGCCCGGGCAGCGCGTCACGTCCGTGTCGCTCGCAGTCACGCCGAAGCCGGACGAGGCGATCAGCGAGCGCGACTTCTTCGGCAACCAGATCGACCACGTCTTCATCCAGCCGTCTCACGACGAGATGTCGGTGACGATGAAGGCCAAGGTCTCGGTGGGCCGAGGCGCGCTCGACCTCGACGCGACGCCCTCGATCGGGGAGCTGATCGACGTCGCCCACGCCGCGCGTCTCTCCGCGCCATCCGCGCCGATGCATTTTCTGGGCGACAGCCGGATCGTCCGCGCCGCCGCGCCCCTGACGGCCTATGCGCAGGACACGCTCGACATGTCCGCGCCGTCCGGCGCGGCGATCCTCGACTTCGCCCGGCGCATCCAGAAGGATTTCAAATACGCCCCGGGCGCGACCGAGGTGGACACGCCGCTGGAGGAGGCCTTCCGGCGAAAGGAAGGCGTCTGCCAGGACTTCGCGCATGTGATGATCGCGGCGCTGCGCGGGATCGGACTGCCGGCGGCCTATGTCAGCGGCTACATCCGCACCATCCCGCCGCCTGGCAAGAAGCGGCTGGAGGGCGCGGACGCCATGCACGCCTGGGTCGCCGTGTGGCTCGGCGCCAAGACCGGATGGCGCGGCTTCGATCCGACCAACGGCATCGTCGCTCTGAACGACCACATCGTGGTGGCGAGCGGCCGCGACTATTCCGACGTCGCGCCGATCGACGGCGTGCTGATCACCGCCGGGCCGCACACAACGAAACACACGGTCGACGTGAAGCCAGTGGGCGAATTCACCGAGCCCGGCAGCGCGACGCCGATGCCGCGGCGCTGACGGCGGTCGCCGCTCCGGATCTCACGGTCCCGATGCGGCGTCCGCGATCCCGCGCGTCACGTCGGCGACCAGCGTCCGCAGCCACCGATGGACCAGGTCGTGCCGATAGCGCACGCGCCAAGCCATCAGCCATCTCTACCGGGAAGGTCCCGAGGTCGACGGGCGGAGCGACGACCTTCCCGAGGGCCGAGGAGTTCCGCGCGGCGATGATGGACGGCACACGACGAAGGCGACCGAACTGGCCGCGGGCTGGCAGTACGCCGGCTACCGCATGACGGTGTTCTCGGAAACGGAGGAGAAGGTCGTCGAGTACCACATCCTCCATGCGAAGATGCTGTTCAACATGCCCGACGCGCTGCGGGCGGCCGGCGGCGACGTGGTCACCACGGCCGCTGATTTCGAGCAGCATGTGGTCGAGGACCGCGAACTGATCACGTGGCAGAACCCGCGCTCGGACCACCCGCTGGCGGCCAGGCTGATCGCCGCGCTCGACCGTCGTGCGGCGGCGTGACCTGACGACTCACTCCGGGGGCGCTGATCGCGCCCCGTTTGAAATTCATCCGGAACAGGAGGCGCAAAGATGCCGACGAACGCCAAGATCGTCGCGGTCCTCACCGCAAAGCCCGGCAGGGACGACGACCTGAAGGCCCTGCTCGCGGGCATGGTCGCGCCGAGCCGCGCCGAGCCCGGCAACCTGCGCTGGGACGTGTGGCGCGACCAGGCCGACCCGGCGCGCTTCGTGCTCGACGAGCTCTATATCGACAGCGCCGCGGTCGCCGCCCACCGTGAGACGCCGCACTTCCAGAACTACGTCTCGAAGGTCGGCGACCTCGCGGAGCGAAGCGCTTACGTGCTCGACCCCGTGCAGGTGGACTGAGCCTGAAGCCGGATCGCCCGGGGGCGATCCGGCGTGGGTTCCGTCACTGCGCCCGGATGTTGAACGTCACCATGTGAACCGCCGAGCCCCCCGGCGCCGGGGCGACCGTCGACGGAACGCTGAGGCTAGAGATCGTCGCGGGCTTCGCCGCGACGGAGTTCTGATCCGCGAGCCTCTGGGCGAGGCCGCGCGTCGGGGTCGTTCGTGAGGCGAGCGCAAGCGCCCTCGCCTGCTCCGCCGTCAGGCGCTGCTCGCGCAGGCCGCCCTCCCGGCAGAACAGAACAAGCGACTCGTCCTTGCCGGGCGTGTCGAACACCAGCGAGCCGCCGCGCGGATCAGGGATGCGCCTCGGCTTTCCGGCGTTGAGGAAGGGTGCGCCGATCAGCTCCGGCTTGAACACCTCCACATTGCCAGTGTCCTCGACGTAGAACACCTGCAGCTCGCAGGCGCGGTTCGCCGTCACCTCGAAGTTCAGCTCCTGTCCGACAGAGACGTTGGTGCTCGGAACCTTCAGCTCGAGGGTGAGCTTGCCGTTCGGCGTGTCCGCCTGCATCGCAGGGTTCTTGTAGTCCGGGATCGCGGCGGCGGCGGTCGCGGCGCCAAGGACGACGGAAGTCGGCGGCGGCGGACTGCCGCCCGCGGCAGGGGCCTGATGCTTCGCGAGCGGCTTCAGGTCGAGCGACTGGACGCCGAGCAGCGCCTTCGACAGGCCCGCGAACTGCTGTTCGACCTCGAAGCGCGGCACTTTCGCGCCGCCTTTGAGCTGGGTCAGCCAGAGGTTGACGAGCTGCGCCTGCACCGGGTCGGCGACGAGGGTGGAGGCCGTCTGGAACTGCTCGCCCGTCATGTCGAACTCGGAGGCCAGCGCCTCAAGGTCGAGATTGTCCTCGTAGAGGTCGGCGAACCAGTTGACGATCTCCTCCTTGCCGGGACCCGTCGCGCTGGTCTTGGAGCCGTCCGGCGCGGTCTGCGTCGCGTTGATCTTGTCGAGCGAGGCCACGAAGGCCTTGCGGTCGGCGTCGTAGGTCGCCTCGAGCTCCTTCTGCGGCACGTACATCTCGAGCAGCAGCTCGCGCTGTCCCGCCGGGAAGGTCGACTCGATCTTCGAGCGCAGCTGGTCGCGCTTGGCGATGATGCCGTCGACATGGCAGGCGAAGCAGGTCTTGCCGTTGGAGACGATCACCCCGCCGACGCGCCCGACCGGCCGGTCGCGGAACGAGACGATCGAGGTCGGGCCCTCGTCCAGCCGGTCGCCCTTGGCGGTCGACAGGTAATAGCCCTGCAGGCCGTTCGGCAGCTGGAAGATCATCTCGCCGCCGTCGTGGTGAAACGACTGCAGGCCCTGGTCGAGCGGCTCGATCTCGGGCGGTCCGTGCGGCCGCTTGGTGAGATCCTGCAGGTTGCGGCTCTCGGCGAAGTCGTAGGACTTCCAGTAGTAGCCGCCGCGCGGCAGCGAGTGCCGCTCGATCATCCGGTTGTGGTCGGAGACGCCCGACGCGCCCTGCAGGAAGGCGGCCCGGATGACGCGGCGACGGCGAATGTTGTCGTCGACGTTGACGCCCAGCTTGCCCTTCTCCAGCTCGGAGATGTTCTTCGGCAGGTCGAGCAACGCGTGGTAGTTCGCGGGCTTGCCGGCGTTCGCCATGAACCAGTCGACGCGCAGGATCGGGACCTGCGTGCGGGTCTGGTTCGCGAGCGCCTGCAGGCTGCCGTCGCCGGCGGGGTCGAGCGCGTACGGATAAGACGAGATCAACATGTTCCACTTGGCCTCGTCCCAGCCGAGGTCGCGGATGTCGATGCGTGCGAGCGGCGCCGGCGCGCCCTCGATCTTGTCAGGCACGACGAGGCGCTCGCCGAGCGACAGCGAGTTAATGAACTTGTTGAAGCCAGCGTCGTAAAGCGCCATGCGCTCTTTGAATTTCTTCTCGTCCTCGCAGGGCAGGACGCCATTGTGCTGGGGGCGGAACGAGAAGTAGCGGATGAACGGGCGATCCGCCTCGCTGATCTTGCCGATGTCGCCGGCGGCGGCGAGCGTGTAGCCGCGCCAGTCGACGACGGGCCGCTTACGCGGCGGGCCGGCCATCGCGGACGCCGCGACCGGCGCTGGCTGCTTGAGGCTGTCGATCCACTTGCCGAACGTGTCGATCTCGGCCGCGCTCGGCTGCTTGCCCTTGGGCATGCGGCCGGACTTGACGCTCTTGAAGACGGCCGAGCCCGCGGCGTCGCCCGGCGTGACGAAGGCGGCGTCGGCCGCGATCGAGGCGAGGTCGCCGGCGGGGTAGCTGCCTTGCGCGCTCTCGCCGGGCCCATGGCAGGAGCGGCAGTGCGTCGTCATGAACTCGTCGGCGCCGCGCGCGAGCGCCGGGTCCGCGCCGGCGCTGGCCGCCTGGGCCGTCGGGTCCTTGCAGGCGGCCTCGGCGGTCTGCTCGACCTTGGGCGCCTGCACCTCGGCGCCCTTGAGATAGGCGACGACGGCGCGGCGGTCGGCGTCGTTGAGGCTCTGGAGACCCTGGGCGATGCGGCGCATCACCGGATCGCCGAAGGGTCCGCCGCCGAGCTTCGTTCCGTCCTCGAACAGGCGCTTGATAAAGGTCGCCTCGCCGACCGCGGCGATGCGGCTCTTCGAGATGTCGAGCGCGGCCGCGCCGGCGAGGCCTTTCTCGCCCTGGAAGGCGCGCGACTGGTCGAGGCCGTAGAGGCCGGTGCGGGGCGTGTGGCACTCGCCGCAGGCGCCGACCGCCTCGACGAGGTAGCGGCCGCGGCTGAGCTGCGAGCCGTCGCCCGGCTGGAACGGCGCCTCGTTGAGGTTGGCGCGCTTCCAGAGATTCATCGTGACCGACATGTTGTACGGCCAGGAGATTCTGGCGCTCTCGGCCTTGGCGTCGGACTTCGGCAGCGTCTCAAGATAGGCCTTGATGTCGAGCATGTCGGTCGGGTTCATGCCGGCGTATGCGGCGTAGGGCATGACCGGGTAGAGGTGCCGCCCGTCCTTGCCGATCCCGCGCATCGTGGCGTTCAGGAACTCGGCGTTCGACCAGCCGCCGATCCCGGAGGGGTCCGGGGTGATGTTGGGGGCGAACAGGGTGCCGATGAAGGTGTCCATCTTCAGCCCGCCCGAGAGCTGCCTGCGGTCCTCGCCGGAGGCGTGGCAGCCGGCGCAGCCGGCGGCGGCGGCCATGTACTCGCCCTTCTTGGGGTCGCCCTTGTAGGTCGCGAAGGCGTCGTCGCGGAACGGCTCGGCGAGCGCCGGAGACGCTACGAGGAGGAGCGCGAGGGACAGCAGGCGGGTGCGGGATCGGAAGGTCAGGCCGGTGGTCATCGTGTCATCCTGGTCATCTGTCCATCGCCCGTCCGGCGGGCCATCGGCCCCGTTTGTCGTCACCGGAACTCGAAACGTTCGAACTCGAGACGCCTTATTTTGACCCCGGCGGCGGCGAGGCCCTTGGCCATCGCGGTCCGAAGCATCGGCGGCCCGCAGAACCACAAATCCGCGCCGTTGAGGTCGAACGGCGCGGCCTCCTTCAGGCCGGACGCCTCAAGCCGGCCCGCCTCCCCGCTCTTGTGGAGCCGGAAGCTGAAGTTCGGCAGCTCGGCGGCGCGCGCGTGAAGCTTCTCCGCCTCCACCGCCTCGCCGTCGTCGCGCACGCAGTGGACGAGCATGATCTTGCGCGGATCCTCGGGCTTGAGGCTCGCGGCCATGGCGAGGAAGGGCGTGACGCCGATGCCGCCGGCGAGCCAGACCTGCCTGTCGCCGCCGCGCGCATGGACGAAGCGGCCGTAGCCGCCCTCCACCCGGATCTCGTCGCCGACCGCCGCGAGGTCGCGGAGGCGCCTGGTGAAGTCGCCGAGCGGCTTGATGGCGAACCGCACCGACCCGTCCGCGCCGTAGCCCGCGACCGTGAAGGGGTGCGGCTCCCGCAGACCCGCCTTCACGAAGCTGAGGAAGGCGAACTGTCCCGGCTTCACCCTGATCGGCTTTCCGAGCGGCCGCGCCTCGACGACGGTCGCCGCCGGCAGCTTCGTGACCGACGTCACCTGGTACTTGCGGCGGCGGAAGGCGGCGGTGAACTCCGTCCAGAGATAGGACAGCACGCCGAGCACTGCGAAGAAGGCGAGATAGTTCGCGAGCCAGGCGTCGCCCGCAAAGGGCCGCTTGATGAAGAACTGGTGGAAGGCGATCAGGCAGAAGAACACGCCGATCAGCCGGTGCGACCAGCGCCACCAGTGGTAGGGCGTCTCGATCTTCGTGAAGGGGATGCGCTTCAGCATGCTGATCGAGATCAGCGCCATCAGCCCGATGAAGCCGGCCATGCCGACGTTCTTGGCGAGCTTGTTGAGGTCGCTCGCGAGCTGCTTGCCCTGGAAATCCGGCGTCAGGAAGAAGTGGATGAGGATCAGCGCGAAGGCGAGGATCCCGAGATGGCGGTGCGTCCGGTAGATCTGGTCGAGGCCGCCGAACAGCCCCTCGGCGAAGCGTGGCCGGGTCGCCAGGAACTGGTTGAGCGCCATGGCGACGAAGGCGGCGGAGGAGCAGGCGAGCGACAGCCACGTCGGCAGCCCCGTCCAGCTCGCCGCCGGAATCGACAGCACGGCCGCGATCGCGCACAGCGCGAAACAGATCGCCCGACCCGTCATGTCCCCCCGCACTCACATTCCAGGCGGATCGCGATCCCCGGCGATCCGCGCTCGACCCTGTAAAGCCTCAGTTCTGCGTCAGGTTGACGACCTCGACCCTGCGGTTCTCCTCGGCGAGCGGATCGGCCGTGTTCTTCAGCCGCTCCTTGCCGTAGCCGATCGCGATCAGGCGCTCCGGCGCGACGCCGAAGCGCTCGACGAGATAGGCGCGGATCGCCATCGCGCGCCGTTCGGAAAGGTTCTGGTTGTAGTCGGCCCCGCCGGCGGCGTCGGTGTGCCCGTTGACGAGCAGCCGGGCGTTGGCGAGCTGCGGGTTCAGGACCGCCTTGCCGAGTTCGTTGACGTCGGGGATCGAGGCCGAGCGAATCCGGTCGCTGTCGTAGTCGAAGGTGATCTGGATATCGATCTTCGGCAGCGCCTGCTTCTCGACGATCTCGGCGACCTTCTCACGCTCGACCTGCTTCAGGCCGCGCGTCGGCGACAGCGTCTGCAGATAGGCCCGGTCTTCAGGGCTCATGCCCGGAGCGGCCGCCGGCGCAGCGCCGAGCGAGCGCGTCAGGCCGCGCGTCGCGGGCGCCTTCGGCTGAAGTTTCTGCAGAATGGCGTCGGACGTCACGCTCTGCGCGTGCGCTCCCGGATACCAGGCGAGCACGGCCACTGCCGTCCCGACGACGCGCCACTTTTTCATGTGAAGGCCCCCCGCCTCGCTCGCGGCGTCCAGCGAGCATGGCGACTTTAGGTTGGGATAGGTCCAGCCTGCAAGACGGCCGACTTGCGAAGCGACCGACCATCTTTCGATGAAATCGGCGCAACCTGCGGTTCTCGCCTTCACGATTTCACGACCTACCTGTCCTGAGGTCGGCGGGCCTTGTCGCGCGCCCGACGCCGTAGCGCACTACCGCATGCCGACGCTAGAGGCTCTAGGCGTTTTGCGGCCGGCGAACAACCCTTCAATAGTCCTTTGAGTCTCTATAAAACAAGTTTCATTCGTATATAATAACGTGGAATGACACGCGCTCAGCGCCACAATATATTGGATTTGTTTCGGTCGATTCATAAACCGCAAATTCGTGGCAAATAACATCCGTCATTGTCTGTAACAGCAGACGAAGTAGCGGATGATCTATGATTTTAGACAAACTAGACTTAAGCGCGACGAACGCGGTGTGACCGTTGTTGAATTCGCGCTGATCGCCCCGGTCCTCATGATGATGATCGTGGGCCTGTGCGAGTTCGGTCTGCTGCTGACCGCGCAGACGATCCTGGACAACTCGATCTTCGCCGCCTCCCGGGCCGGCAAGACCGGCTATTCGACCTCGACCAGCACCCAGAGCCAGCTGATCCTCGCCGCGATCCGCAAGGCGACGGCGGACTATCTCGATCCCGCCAAGATCTCGCTGACCAGCAAGGCCTATTCGGACTACGGCAGCATCGGGAAGCCGGAGCCCTTCACCGACACCAACAGCAACGGCGTCAGGGACGCGGGCGAGCCCTTCACCGACGTCAACGGCAACGGGACCTACGACAAGGACCAGGGCGCGTCCGGCTACGGCTCATCCGGCCAGATCGTCGTCTACGAGGCGAACTACGACTGGACGCTCATGACGCCGTTCGTGAAGCGCTTCGTCGGCACCAACGGGATCGTCCGCGTCACCTCGCGCATCGTCGTCAAGAACGAGCCGTACTGATGACCCGGCGGCTCCTCATCCCCCTGCTTCGACGGCTGCGGCGCTCGACCGACGGGCTCGCCGCCGTGGAATTCGCGATGTTCGCGCCGGTGCTCGGGCTGCTGCTGCTCGGCGGCTACGACCTGTCGCGCTTCATCATCGCCCGCGCGAACGTCGACAAGGTCGGCTTCTCCGTCGCCGACGTCACGGCCCAGTACGACCAGCTGAGCTCCACCGCGCTCGACCAGATCTTCAGGGTCACAGGCGCGAGCCTGCAGACCTACGTGTCCGGGACCAACGGCGTCACCATCCTGACCTCGGTCTACCTGGATTCGGCCGGCGTCCCGCGCGTCCGGTGGCAGTGCTACAGCACCGCCGGCGCGACATGGAAAAGCGCGATCGGCGTCGAGGGCGGCCCGGCCGCGATCAGCGCGGACCTGCTCGCCGACGCCAACGACAACGTCATGACGTCAGAAGTCTTTTTCCGCTTCACGCCGATCTTCTCGCGCTTCTTCAAGAACAATTTCATGATCTACACGTCGTCGATCTACCGGCCGCGCCTCGGCGCGCTGACAACGAAGCCGTGCTCATGAGCGCGCGTTTTCGCCCCGTCCGCGCCCTGCTCCGACGACTGGCCGACGCCGAGCACGCGGCGGCCGCGCCGCTTCTCGGCCTCATCTTCCTGATCCTCATCGGCTGCATCGGCCTCGCCATCGACACCGGGCGGTCGATGGTGGTGAAGGCGCGCCTCACCAACGCCCTCGACGCGGCGGGCCTCGCCGTCGGCGCCCGCGTCGCCACGTCGAACTATCAGGTGGACGCCAAGAAGTTCGTCTCGGCCAACTTCAAGGCGAACTATGCGGGGGCGACCGTCACCGAGGTCACGGCGACGCCGAACAGCGACAAGACCGTCATCACCCTCGCGGCCACGGCGACCATGCCGACGGCCTTCATGAAGCTGTTCGGGACGCAAGTGGTCACCGTCAAGGCGACCTCGGAGGTGACGCGCGCCTCCGCCGGCCTCGAGCTCGTCATGGTGCTCGACAACACCGGATCGATGTCGGACTCGATGTCGTCGCTGAAGTCCGCGGCCAACAACCTCGTCAACATCCTCTACGGCGACAGCTCGACGTCCAAGAACCTCTATGTCGGGCTCGTGCCGTTCTCGCAGGGCGTCAACATCGGGACGGCGCGGAAGGCGTGGGTGACGCCGTCGAGCCTGCTCGCCGCGACGAACCCCTACTATCCGGACCAATGGCTTGGCTGCGTCGAGGACCGCGCGAGCGGGCTCGACCAGACCGACGATCCGCCGTCGAGCTCGGACGCCAAGACACTATTCAAGTCGTACTACGCGGCGAACGAGACCTATAACGCCTACTACTATCCGAACACCTGGATCTCCAGGAGCTGGCTCGGCAGAGAGACGACCAACATCAACTACAATGCGACCCCGCGCCCGCTCGGGCCCGGCTCGTTCTGCCCGGCCGAGCTCACGCCGCTGACCAACACCAAGGCGACGGTCCAGACCGGCATCTCGAACATGAAGGCGGTCGGCTCCACCATGGTCAATCTCGGCGCCGTCTGGGGCTGGCGCATGCTGTCGCCGCGCTGGCGCGGCAGCTGGCCCGGCGAGATGACCTCCTCGGGGCTGCCGCTCGACTACAACTCCAAGAACATGACCAAGGCCGTCGTGCTGATGACGGACGGCGAGAACAGCTTCGCCGCCGGCAACTACACCGCCTACGGCTATCTGGCGGACGCCAAGCTCGGCTCGTCGAACCAGTCGAGCGCGGAGAAGGCGCTCGACACCCGGCTCTCGACCGTCTGCACGAGCATGAAGGCCAAGGGCATCTTCGTTTACACCGTGGCCTTCAACATCACCGACGCCGCGACCAAGACGCTGCTGCAAAGCTGCGCGACGAGCACGAGCTACTATTTCGACGCCGGCAACTCCTCCGCGCTGGTCGCGGCGTTCCAGACGATCGGCAGCTCGCTCTCGCAGCTGCGCGTCAGCAAGTAGCCGCGTCAGCTCTCCTCGCAGAAGCGGTCGACCGCCTCGCCGACCGCCTCTGCGATCGCGGCGCGGCGGGCGTCGCTGTCGAGCGCCAGCTCCTCGTCGCGATTGACGATGACGCCGGCCTCCAGCAGCGCGGCGGGGCCAGGGCTGGAGCGCAGCACGGCGAGGTCGTCGCGCCGGTAGATCCCGCGGGAGGGATCGATCAGCGCCCTGCCCTCGCCGGGAATTGGCTCGGCGTGGTGGCGCGTGAACGGCCAGCCGCGCGCCTTCAGCCGGTCGGCGAGCAGGCGCGCGAAGCGCAGGCTCCCGGCAGGGTCGGCGGCGGACTGCGAGACGTGCAGCGACCAGCCCTTGAAACGGTCCGAGTAGCCGTGCTCGCGGCCCTGATAGGTCCAGGTCTCGAAATAGCGCGGCTGGGCGGAGTCGTGATGGATCGAGATCATCAGCTTCGCGCCGGAGGCCCTGATCGGACCGGAGCGCCGCGACGCCCGCTGCGCCGCCGCGCGGGCGCCGAGGCCGGCCGTCCCGGCGTAGCCGCGGGATTTCAGCTCGCGCTGTACGGCCGCGGCGAGCGCGACGTTGAAGGCGTATTCCGTCTTGCCGCGGGCGCTGATCGCTCCGGGCGCGGCGGGCGAGTGGCCGACGTCGACGAGGACCGGGAAATCCGCCTTGTCGCAGGCGACGGCCGAGGCCGGCGCGAGCGTCAGGGTCGCGGCGCAGATCAGGAACCAACGGCGCCGCATGCGGCCTCTCCGGCTTCCCTCGCCCGGCCCCGATCACGGGAGCGCGGCTTGCAAGACGGCGGGCTTTCTAGCACAGATGCCCCCGGTCCAGGACGGCTCGCGACGGGGCTCATGCGCGCTCTTCTGCTCTCAGCTCTGATCCTTTTCGGCTGCGCCGTCGATGCGAACGCGGCGCGGCGGCTCGCGCTCGTCGTCGGCAACGACGCCTATTCCAATCTCGGTCCCGAGCAGCAGCTCAGGAACGCGGTCAACGACTCGCGCGCCGTCGCCGCGGCGCTGACCGGCATCGGCTACGAGGTGACGACGGGCGAGAACCTCACGCGCGGCGCGATGATCGACAAGATCTCCGACGTCGCCTCGCGGCTGAACCAGGGCGACACCGCGTTCTTCTTCTTCGCCGGGCACGGGGTCTCCTTCGCCGGCGCGAACTACCTGCTGCCCTCCGACGTGCCGATGCCGCGCGCGACCGCGCGCTCCGAGGAGGGGCGGCTCGCCGACCAGGCGATCGGCGAGGCGCTGATCACCGAGCGTCTCAAGAGTTCCGGCGCGACGGTCGTCGTGCTGGTGCTCGACGCCTGCCGCAACAACCCGCTGCAGAGCTCCGACAAGCGCTCGATCGGCGCCTCGCGCGGCCTCAGCATCCAGCCGCCGCCGCGCGGGGTCATCACGATCTATTCCGCCGGCGCCGGCCAGACCGCGCTCGACCGGCTCGGCGACGACGACCCGGTGAGGAACTCGGTCTTCACCCGCGTGCTGCTGGAAAAGATCGCGCAGCCGCAGATGTCGGTGCAGAAGCTCGCCCGCCAGACCCGCAACGAGGTCGCCGCGATGGCCGAGAAGATCGGCCACGACCAGGTGCCCGGCATCTATGACGAGATCGTCGGCGACGAGGTCTATCTCGGCGACCGGCCGCTCGAGGTCGCCAAGGCCGACGCCGGCGCGGTCCCGACCGCCCCGCCCGCGCCAAGGGGTCCGGCCGAAGACGAGATCGCCTGGGCGGTGCTGAAGGAGTCTGGCTCGGCGGCGCAGATCACCGACCTCATCCGCCGCTATCCGCGCAGCGCGCTGATCCCGGTCTGGAGCGAGCGGCTCGCCGCCGTCCAGCGCGACGAGCGGGACAGGGCCGCCGCCGCCGCGAAGCCCGCGCCCCAGGGCGGCTCGCCGCTGCCGGGCGCGGACCTTTTCGCCAATGTCGACCGGCGCCAGCCGGCTTCGCCCCCGACCTCGGAATGGAACCGGACCGACCCGCCGATCGGCCAGTCGTCCGAGCCGAGCTTCCCCTGCTCGCGCGCGCGGCTGCCGGCGGAACGGGTGATCTGCGGCCGGCCAAACCTCGCGGCGCTCGACCGGCAGCTCGCCGAGCTCTACGCGGCCTCGGCGCGCTCGCCGGCGCTCGACGCGGCGCAGGGAATGTGGCGCGCCCAGCGCGACGCCTGCGCCAACACCTCCGGCACGCTCGATGCGCTGGCCGCCTGCGTCGAGCGCGCCTACCGCTCCCGGATCGCGACGCTCGCCGCGGCAGCCGGCTCGCAGGGCGCGGCCTCGCCGACGGCGCGCTTCAGCCCGAGCTTCGACTGCCGCTACGCCCGCACGCCCGTCGAGATCGCGATCTGCTCCGACCAGAACCTCGCCGCGCTCGACGTCGAGCTCGCCCGTTCGGTGAACATGATGAAGTCGGCGCAGCGGTTCTCGCTGCCCGAACACCAGCGCTGGCTCGCGTCTCGCGACGCCTGCGCGAGCGACCCCTCCGCGATGCGCGTCTGCGTCGCCTCGGCCTATCGCCGCCGGATCGGCGAGCTGCGCTGACGGATCAGGCGACGCGCGCCGCCAGCGGTAGGCCGAGCTGGGCGCCCGCCGCGCTCTCGTCTTCGAGCGAGCCCTCGAGCCGCAGCAGGAACGCCTTGGCCTCCACGCCGCCGGCGAAGCCGGTGAGCTTTCCGGTCGCGCCGATCACGCGGTGACATGGCGCGACGATCGAGATCGGGTTCCGGCCGTTCGCCGCGCCGACCGCGCGCGAGGCGCCGGGATCGCCGAGGGTCCGCGCGATCGCGCCGTAGCTGCGCGTCTCGCCGAACGGAATTTTCAGCAGCTCGCCCCAGACCCGCCGCTGGAATTCTGTTCCGCGGAAGTCGAGCGGCAGGTCGAAGGCGCGCCGCTCGCCCGCAAAGTATTCGCGGAGCTGGCCTTCCGCGGCGCGCAGGACCGGATGGTCCCGCGACGTCCGGCCCGGCCCGAGCGGCACGCGGCGCGGATCGTCGTTCTCCCAGAGAATCGCGACCAGCCCGACGTCGCCGGCGACCAGCGCCAGACGCCCGACCGGGGATGTCATCTCGCTCCGGACCAGAGACATTTGGGCCTCCTTTACTGCCGCGTCGGCCCCATGCCGAAGCTTGAGGCGGACTCTAGCGACGATGCGCGCGGCCGCGAGCCGGATCTTGCTCTGAACGCGCGAAAGAGTTTCAGCCGATGGGCGCCGGGGTTCGGCGCCCATCGGCTCTCGGGCGGACGACCCGCCTTGGGGGACGCGGGCGAGACGCGCCGCCGCCCGAACTCTGATCCGTCAGTAGCGGTAGGACACGGCGAGGCCGAACAGGCCGGCCGTCTTCGAGCCGTCCTTGACGATCGGGCTGTCGGCCGCCTCGCCGACGTAGCGCGTCACGCTCGCCCGCCCGAGGACGCCCCATCGCTCGTTGATCTGGTAGCCGACGGTGAGCCCCGCGCCGACGTCCTTGAAGCCGGCGTCGGGCCTGTAGGCGCGAAGCCCGGAGGCCGCCGAGCCGGCGCGTGTCACGCCGAAATAGGTGCGGTTGTAGGACTTGTCGCCATAGGTCGCGTCGGCGTCGACATTGGCGAAGATCTGTCCCCAGCGGATCGCGGCGTAGGAAACGGCTACGGTCGCCGTGAACCCCTCATGCTCGCCCGAGACGTCGTGCAGGAAGGACGCCTCGATCCCGATCTCGCCCTGCCCGTCGGGCCCGCCGCCGAACCGGTAGCCGACGAAGCCGCCGCCCTCTACGGCCGTGTCGATCTCCGCGAGTCGCCGCACCGGCCCCTTCACGTCGTCGTCGCGCTTGCCGCGAAGATTGACGATCGGGCCGACGTCCCACGGGCTGTCGCCAAGGAGGTCGAGCCGCGCCTGCAGACCGCGCAGCTGGAGCTCGACGCCATGCCACTTCACGTTGGCGATCGCGAAGGGAATGGCCTCGTACTTGTCCGACCCATCGAATTCGGGCGCGACGCCGGCGCCGATGGCCACGAAGGCGGAAAACACCCGCTCATTCGCGATCGGGACGAGTTCGCCTGAATTTTCGGCAGGACTATCCGCCGCGTAGGCCGGATACGCCCCGATGCCGCCCAAAGCCGCCGCTAGACCGGCCTTCGTGAGAATTCGTTTCATCGCACGCCCTCTCCCGCCGGCGGACTGCGCAGCGGGCGTCGGCTTCATGATCCGATCCTCGCGGCGCGGCGATGGAGGGTTCGTCGTTGCGCCAGTTGCTTCGTGACCCGCGCCGGGAACTGACGGGGGAACCGCTTCACGATGCGTGATTTCGCGAAACTGACCGGCGAGCCGTGGCTGCGCCATCGTGTCGGCGAGCTCGGGCTAGCGCTCGGCCTCGGCCTCGCTTTCGCGTTGATCGGACCGTTCAGCACCGACAGGTCGGACTTCCTGCCGAGCCTCGGCTACTGGGCCGGGCTGGTCGCCTGCTGGTTCGTGGTGGCGGCGCTCGTGGACCGCGGCCTGCGGGAATTCGCGGGCTATCGGGAGGCCGGCGTCTGGGCGAAGCGCGCCTGCCTCGTCATGGTAGCGTCCATCCCGATGCTCCCCGTCGTCGCGCCGGCGACCTCGGCTCTCAACGGCTTCGAGGCGACGATTCCCGAGGTCGCCGAGATGTACTGGCAGATCGTCCTGATCGCCTCGGTCGTCGTCGTCCTCGCCGACGCGATTCTCGGCGCGCCCAACGCAGCCGCGCCGCTCAGGCTGCAGACCCTGCCGACGACTGGGCTGATCGAGGCGTCGCCCGCCCCCGCCGAGGCGGCTTCGGCGGCGCCGGCGTCCAGCCGCCTGATCGAACGGCTGCCGCCGAACCTGCGCGGTGCGCTGATCTGCCTCGAGATGGAAGACCATTACGTCCGGGTGCATACGAGCCGCGGCTCGGCGCTGCTGCTGATGAGGCTCGGCGACGCGATGAACGAGGCCGCCCCGACCGCCGGCCTCCAGTCCCACCGCTCTTGG
The DNA here is from genome assembly GCA_902168115.1 of uncultured Methylopila sp. GTDB lineage: Bacteria > Pseudomonadota > Alphaproteobacteria > Rhizobiales > Methylopilaceae > Methylopila. Next base: position 151,919 of record CABHPB010000068.1, read on the forward strand.
TGGGTCGCCGAACAGGCCGTCGAAGCCTTCGAGCGCTCCGGTCGCACGGGACGGATAAGGCTCGCGAACGGCATGACCGCGCCGGTGTCGCAGCGCTACCTGCGATCGATCGAAGAGCTCCCAGTCGCGGGAAGCAGACAGCGCGGCATCCGGAGCAAGAGCGCTCCGGCGTTCTCCGACGGCTCGCTCCCTCGCTCCGAAACGATCGCGTCGTAGCGGATGCGGACGAGGCCCGCCAGGCGACGGACGGTTGCGATCGCGCCCCCCGCTCGCGCAATAGTCGACCAAAAGCGTCGGACAGGGGCGTCGAGTCACGCATTCATAAACCAAGCGTAAACAGTCGAAGGAGAAGCATGCCCCAGGCATCCTGGGATCCCTACGTGCGCCAACAGTTTCAGCAAGCCGTTCTGGAGATGATCGCGCGGGGCCGCTCGGTGGAGGAGACGGCGGAGCATATCTGTCGTCGCGCGGAAAGCTTCGCGGAGGGCGTCCGCTGCTCGATCCTGACGGTCGACCGCGCGGGACGGCTGCATCCATTGGCGGGCCCAAGCCTGCCCGCCCGCTACTCGGAGGCGCTCGATGGCATCGTGATCGGCGCCCGCGTCGGATCGTGCGGCTCAGCAGCGTTTTTCCGCAGGCCGGTCACGACGGTCGACATCGCCGCCGATCCCAACTGGGAGCCATACAGGGCTTTGGCCGAGATGATCGAGCCGCTCGGTGTCAGGGCCTGCTGGTCGAGCCCCATTCTTCACAGCGACGGTCGGGTTCTCGGCACCTTCGGATTCTATTTCAACGAGAACCGTGGACCGAGCGAGCAGGAGCAGCGCCTTGTGGCCGACTGCGTCGATCTGTGCTCCATCCTGCTGGAGCGCGAGGAGGTCAGGCAGGACAATCACCGCCTCGCCTATTTCGACGCCCTGACCGATCTCGGCAACCGCGCCAACTTCAACAGGACCCTGGACGCCGTCTGCGAGCGCGGACAAGGAACGCTCGGGCTGATGCTGATCGACGTCGATCACCTCAAGCGCGTCAACGACACCTTCGGTCACGCGGCCGGAGACGAGCTGATCCGCGAGGTCGCCCGCCGGATCGCGACGGCGGCGGCGCCCGGACTGGCCTTCCGGATCGGCGGCGACGAATTCGCCGTGCTCATCGAGGCCCCGCAGGGCGAGCTGTCGACCGCCGCCGCGAGGATTCTCGCGGCGATGAAGGCGCCGGTCCTTTGCGGCGACCACGTGCTCGCGCCCGGCGTGACCTGCGGCGGAGCGGAGCGCGGTCCGACGGGCGCCGACGATCTGGCGGCGCTGCGTCAGCAGGCGGACCTTGCGCTCTATCACGCCAAGGAGGTCGCCCGCGGCGGATTCGTCCTCTACGGGGACGACCTGGCGAGCACGATCGCGCAGCGCTTCAAGGTTCTCCAGACGGTTACGACCGCGCTGGCGGAAGGGCGCGTCGAGGCGCACTACCAGCCCGTCGTCAGGCTGGACACCCGCGAGATCATCGGCCTCGAGGCGCTTTGCCGCGTGCGGACCAGGGACGGCGAGGCGCTGCCGGCGGCGAGCTTCGCGGACGCGATGCAGGATCTTGCGATCGGCGGTCTCGTCACCGACCGCATGCTCGACGCCGTCGCGCGGGACGTCCGCTATTGGCTGGACCGGGCGATTCCGCTGCAGCATGTCGGCGTGAACGTCTCGATGGCCGACTTCCAGAAGGCGGACCTCGGAGACCGGATTTCGTCCGCTTTCGCGCGGCATGGAGCGCCGCTCAAGCACGTCATCCTTGAGGTCACCGAGTCCGTCTACATGGGCGGAAGAGACCGCAAGGTCGCGAGCGCCATCGAACAGTTGCGCGCGAAGGGCCTGCTCGTCGCGCTGGACGATTTCGGCACCGGCTTCGCGTCGCTGACGCACCTCCTGACGTTCCCGGTCGACATCATCAAGATCGACAAGAGCTTCGTGGACCGGGTGTCCGCGGGCGACGCGGGCGAGGTCATCATCAAATCGCTTCTCGACATGGCGAAGGGCCTCGGGATCCGGATCGTGGCCGAGGGCGTCGAGACGCGCGAACAGGCCGCGCAGCTCGAACGGCTGGGATGCAGGCTCGCGCAGGGCTACCTGTTCGGCCGACCCTCCGGCCGCGACGCGACGACGAACGCGCTGCTCCGTTTCGCGCAGCAGCCGGCCGCGGCAAGCCCCACGGGAAGCTTCGCCGCATAGACGGGAGGAACGCCGACGCTCCCCTCGCAGCTCTCACGATTTTTGAGAAGTGGCGCGCCCTACGGGAGTCGAACCCGTCTCTCCAGCGTGAAAGGCTGACGTCCTAACCGATAGACGAAGGGCGCGTGCCGGGGGTTCTTACGGGGGTTCGCGCGCGCTCGCAAGACGCCTTGCGGCGCAGTCCTCAGCCCCAGTCCTCACATGCCGAACAGGCGCAGCACCGGGCCGCCGAAATACTGGAGGCCCGCCGCGACCACGCCTGCGAACAGGCCGAGAATGATGAAGCTCGCGATCGTGCCGACCCAGCCGGCCGCGATCGCCGCGCCGTCGCTCTCGATCATGCCGAGCGCGAAGGCGGTCAGCGCGACCGCCGGCGGCATGTTCCCGAACGGAATCGGCAACGCGAGGATGAGCGAGAGCACGAAGCAGGCGAGCCCCGTCAGCCGGTCGGCGAGCGGCGTCGTCAGCAGCGGATAGCGCGGCTTCAACAGCTTTTCGAGCTTGTGGACCCAGGGCTCGATCTTGGCGGCCAGCGTCGCGAAGTCGGCGCGGGCGAGCGAGCGGTCGGTGATGATCCGCGGCAGCCACAGCGAAGGCCGCCCGATCATCAGCTGGAACGCGATGAAGACGATCGGCGCGCCGAGAATCGCGGAGGTGCCCGGCGGCATCGGCAGCGCGTTCGGCAGGGCGAAGACCAGCAGCAGCGCTCCGAAGGCGCGGTCCCCGAAAGCGGAGAGGATCGAGCCGACGCTGATGCGCTCGACGTCGGAGGCGGCGAGGTCGCGCAGCACCTCGGAGAAGCCTCGCTTGTGCGGCTTCTGTCCGCTCGGTTCCACGGCGGTGCGGGACGGGTCGGCGAATTCAGTCACGATGAGGTCCGTCGGCTTCCGTCACGGCGTCGGCTCCGACGCGATCCGGAACACCAACATGAAAATCTTGAAGATCACGTGGCGCGTACGTCGCCGACGGCAAGATCGGCGACCCGCGACGACGGTTTTCTAGCCGTCCGCGGGCGCGGCGTCGATCACGCGCAGGGTCGCCCGCTCCGAGCCGCCCCAGCGGTCGATGCCGAGGAAGCCGGCGACGTGGACGCGGGAGCCGCGCCGGGCGAGCAGCGCCTGGCCGAGATCGCCATCGGCCGCGCGGAAGGCGATGGCGCCGATCGATGCCCCGTCGCCCGCCTTCAGGCGCAGCCGCAGATGGCCCTGCCCCACGACGTCCGCGCTCGCGAGCATGTGGCCGGCGAGCGCAAGCATCGGCTCCGGCGCGCCCGCGCCGTAAGGGCCCGCGCGCTCGAGTTCGCGCGCCAGCGCAGGCGTCGCGGCGGCCGCGGTCAGCGCGGCGTCGAGCTTCAGCGCGTGATCGCCCCGCGCCGCGGCGACGGAGGACGCGAGGCGCTGCTCGAGAAAGGCGCGGAGGTCGCCGAGACGGGCCTTCTCCACCGTCACGCCGGCCGCCATGGCGTGGCCGCCGCCCTTCAGCAGCAGCCCCTCCTCGACCGCCGCACGGACCACCGCGCCGAGGTCCACCCCGAGGATGGAGCGGCCGGAGCCGACGCCGAGCCCGTCCGGGGCGATCGCGACGGCGAAGGCCGGGCGTCGGAACTTCTCCTTCAGGCGTGAGGCGACGAGTCCGACGACGCCCGGATGCCAGCCCTCGCCGGAGACGACCGCGATCGCCGCGCCCTCGCCGTCGAGCCCAAGCGCGGCCAACGCCTCGGCTTCGGCTTCGGCCAGCGTCGCGCGTTCGATCGCCTGCCGCTCGCCGTTGAGCCTGTCGAGATCCGCCGCGATTGCGCGCGCCTCGACCTCGTCGGTGGAGAGCATCAGCCGGCATCCGAGACCGGCGTCGCCGATTCGCCCGCCGGCGTTGATGCGGGGCCCAAGCAGGAAGCCGAGGTGGTACGGCGTCGCCGGGCCGTCGAGGCGGCTGGCGTCCATCAGCGCCGCCAGCCCGAGCCGCGCGCGAGAACGCAGCGCGATCAGGCCCTTCTGGACGAAGGCGCGATTGAGGCCGGTCAGCGGCGCGACGTCGGCGACCGTCCCGAGCGCGACGAGGTCGAGCCCCGCCAGCAGGTCGGGCTCCGCGCCGCGCGCCGCCCAGTGGCCGCGGCGGCGAAGCTCGCGCGTCACGGCGACGAGGGTCATGAACACGACGCCGCAGGCCGCGAGCTGGCCGAGGCCCGACAGGTCGTCCTGGCGGTTGGGGTTCACGATCGAAAGCGCGTCGGGGAGCGTCGCGCCGACCTGGTGATGGTCGAGCACGATCGCGTCGAGGCCGCGCGCCTGGGCATGGCCGAGCGCCTCGAGGCTGGTCGAGCCGCAGTCGACTGTGACGAGCAGGGTCGCGCCGCCGTCGGCGAGCCGGTCGATCGCCGCGATATTTGGGCCGTATCCCTCGAAGATGCGGTCGGGAATGTAGGTGACGGCGCGCGCGCCGGCCTCCTCCAGATAGCCCGCCAGAAGCGCCGCCGATGTCGCGCCGTCGACGTCGTAGTCGCCGAACACGGCCACCAATTCTCCGCGCGCCACCGCGTCCGCGAGACGGGCGGCGGCGGCGGCCATGCCCGTCAGCGTGTCGGGATCGGGCATCAGCTCGCGGATGGACGGGTTGAGATAGGCCGGCGCATCGGCGCTCGCGACGCCGCGGCCGGCCAGCACGCGCGACAGCAGGTCGGTGAGGCCGTGGTCGCGCGCGATCTCGGCGGCGGCGGCGCGACCACGCGCGTCGAGCCGGTCCCGCCAGACGCGGCCCGAAAAGGACGACTCGACGCCGAGGAAGGCGCCAGCGCTCCGTCGCAGGGCGAGCGCGGCCGTCATGAAGCGCGATTCTCCATGCGCGAATCATACAGAACCGCGCCGGCCCGGACAGGCGAGCCGCCGCCCTTGTCCACGACGGACGGGCGCAGCGCCCATCAATCGAGGTGGAATTTTCCGGTGCTGCGGTGTTCGGCGAGGATGCGGCGGTTGGTGAAGGTCGAGGAGCGCATCACGATCGTCTCGGTGACGATCGAGCGCGGGCCGAACTTCACGCCGGACAGCAGCCCGCCGTCGGTGACGCCGGTCGCTGCGAACAGCACGTCGCCGCCCGCCATGTCGGCGACGCGGTAGACCCGGTCGAAATCCTTGACGCCGAGCGCCGCGGCCTCGCGCCTTGCGTCCGCCGTGTCGAGCATCAGGCGGGCCTGCATGTGGCCGCCGATGCACTTCAGCGCCGCCGCCGCCAGCACGCCCTCGGGCGCGCCGCCGGAGCCGAGATAGATGTCGACGCCGGTCGTCTCGGGCTTCGCCACGTCCATCACGGCGGAGATGTCGCCGTCGGAGATCAACCGGATGGAGGCGCCGGTCGCCCGCACCGCCTCGATCAGCCGCCCGTGGCGCGGACGGTCGAGGATGCAGGCGACGATCTGGTCGACCGAGACGCCCTTGGCGCGGGCGAGACGGCGGATGTTCTCCTCGGGCGCGGCGTCGAGATCGACCGTGTCGGCCGCGTAGTCCGGGCCGATGGCGATCTTGTTCATATACACGTCAGGCGCCTTGAGCAGGGTGCCCTGCTCGGCGATCGCGATGACGGAGATGGCGTTGGCCTGCGCCTTGGCGCAGAGGGTGACGCCCTCGAGCGGGTCGACCGCGATGTCGAGGCGCGGGCCGGTGAGGTCGCCGACCTCCTCGCCGACGCAGAGCGGCGCGCCGGTGTCGCGCGCGCCTTCGCCGATCACCACCTCGCCATGGATGGCGAGCCGGTTGAGCTCGCGGCGCATGGCGTCGACGGCGGCCTGGTCGGCCGCGCGCTCGTCGCCCCGACCGCGGAAGCGGGCGGCGGCGACCGCCGCGCGCTCGGTGACGCGGACGATCTCGATCGCGAGCGAGCGGTCGATGATCTCACCGGTCGTGATCGATCGGCCGCGCGAAAGCGGTATCACGTTGCGCTTGGGGGCGGCCTTCGCCGCGGCGCTCTTCGCCATTGACGTTTCCTCGCGCGACGGACGCGCACCTTGCGCCGACTATCTCTTCTCGATTCGGATCACTTGCGGCGCGCCATCGATATGCCCGTCCGCCTCGATTGCGTCCAGAGCAGCACGTAGCGCAGCCTCGTTCGTCGCATAGGTAATCAACACCACTGCGACAGGTTCCGCCGTCGGACGCTCGAAATTCGGCTCCCGACCGCGCTGGACGATGGAGCGCAGCGAGATCCCCTGCTCGGCCATGCGGGTCGCGATCGCCGCGGCGGCGCCCGGCCGGTCGATGACCGACAGGCGGATGTAGTAGCCGCCCTCATGCGTGCCCATCGGGGCGCGCTTCGGGTGGGCGAGCTTGGCCGCCGGCACGCCGAACACGGGCGTCTTCACCCCGCGCGCGATGTCGACGATGTCGGCGATGACGGCCGACGCGGTGGCGTCGCCGCCCGCGCCTGGGCCGGCGAGCACGAGAGCTCCGACCACGTCTGCGTCGATCTCGACCGCGTTGGTGACGCCGTCGACGCGCGCGATCGCGCTGTCGCGCGGCAGCATGGCGAGGTGGACGCGCTGCTCGATCCCGCCGTTCGAGCGGCTGGTGACGCCGAGCAGCTTGACCCGGTAGCCGAGCTCTTCCGCCATTTCGAGGTCGAACGGTGTGATCGAGGTGATGCCCTCGACATAGATGCCGTCGACGTCGGTCTCCGTTCCGAAGGCGAGCGAGGTCAGCAGAGCGAGCTTGTGCGCGGCGTCGAAGCCGCCGACGTCGAAGGTCGGGTCGGCCTCGGCGTAGCCGAGTTTCTGCGCGTCGGCGAGGCACTCGGCGAAGCCGATCCGGTCGTGCTCCATCCGGGTCAGGATGTAGTTGCACGTCCCGTTGAGGATGCCGATGACGCGCGTGACGTCGTTTCCGGCGAGGCCCTCGCGCAGCGTCTTGATGATCGGCACGCCGCCGGCGACCGCGGCCTCGAAGCCGACCGGGACGTCGGCCTGTTCCGCGCCCCGGGCGATCGAGACGCCGTGGCGGGCGAGCAGCGCCTTGTTCGCGGTCACGACCGGCCGCTTGAACTCGATCGCGGTCTCGACGCAGGCGCGCGCCGCGCCCTCCGCCCCGCCGATCAGTTCGACGACGACGTCGACGTCCTTCGACCGGGCGAGCTGGGCCGGGTCCATGTGCCAGGCGACGCCGCCGAGGTCGAGGCCGCGGTTGCGACCGCGGTCGCGGGCCGAGACGGCGGTGACGACGATCGGCCGGCCGGCGCGCGCGGCGATGGCTTCCGCCTTCTGCTTCAGCACGCGCACGACCGAGGCGCCGACGGTGCCGAGCCCGGCCACGCCGACCTTGAGGGGTTCGGTCATCGGGCGTCTCCGATCATGCGAAACGAATTGGTCAAAGCGACTGCGTGCTTCGAGACGCGTCCCTGCGGGCCGCTCCTCAGCATGAGGACCGTGGAAGAAGCCAAGACTGAACACTCCTCATGCTGAGGAGCCACGGCCGAGGCCGTGGCGTCTCGAAGCACGCAGTCCGCCAATGCAAGACGATCGCTTCGGAAAAGGGGGCCGAAGCCCGGAAAACTACCGGGCCGCGGCGAGCGGGACGACGTTGTGCAACGTCTCGTCCGCGGTTTCAAGGAAGCGGCGGATGGAGCGCGCAGCCTGACGGATGCGGTGCTCGTTCTCGACGAGAGCGATGCGCACATACTCGTCGCCATACTCGCCGAAGCCGATGCCCGGAGCGACCGCGACCGAGGCCTTCTCGACCAGCAGCTTCGAGAATTCCAGACTCCCGAGCGGCCGGAACTTCTCCGGGATCGGCGCCCAGGCGAACATCGACGCGCGCGGGCTCGGCACCGGGAAGCCGGCGCGGCCGAAGCTGTCGACCATGACGTCGCGGCGCTTCTTGTAGATCTCGCGCATCTCGACGATGCAGTCCTCCGGGCCGTTGAGCGCGGCGGAGGCGGCGACCTGGATCGGCGTATAGGCGCCATAGTCGAGATAGGATTTCACCCGCGCGAGCGCGGCGAGCAGCCGCTCGTTGCCGACGGCGAAGCCCATGCGCCAGCCCGGCATCGAAAAGGTCTTCGAAAGCGACGTAAATTCCACCGCGACGTCGAACGCGCCCGGAACCTGCAGGATCGAGGGCGGCGGAACGCCGTCGAAATAGATTTCGGAATAGGCCAGATCCGACAGCACGAAGATGTCGTGCTGCTTCGCGAAGCGCACCACGTCCTTGTAGAATTCGAGGTCCGCGACCTCGGCGGTCGGGTTGGACGGGTAGCAGACGACGACGGCGATCGGCTTCGGGATCGAATGCGCGACCGCCTTCTCGAGCGCCCGGAAGAAGTTCTCGTTCGGCGTGCCCGGCACCGAGCGGATGACGCCCCCGGCCATCAGGAAGCCGAAGGCGTGGATCGGGTAGCTCGGATTCGGCACCACCACGACGTCGCCCGGCGCGGTGATGGCCTGCGCCATGTTGGCGAAGCCTTCCTTCGAGCCGAGGGTCGCGACGACCTGCGTCTCCGGGTCGAGCTTCACGCCGAACCGGCGGCCGTAATAGGCGGCCTGCGCGCGGCGAAGGCCCGGAATGCCCTTCGAGGTCGAGTAGCGGTTGGTCCGCGGCTTGGTCACCGCCTCGATCAGCTTGGCGTTGATGTGATCCGGGGTCGGGAGGTCCGGATTGCCCATGCCGAGGTCGATGATGTCGGCGCCGGCCTTGCGGGCGGCGGCCTTCACGCGGTTGACCTGCTCGAAGACGTAAGGCGGAAGCCGGCGGACGGAGTGGAATTCGGTCATGGCGCAAGGGTCTTGGTTCACGCGGGAGGACCGTCTCCGCCCGCAGTCGAATCCGAAGGCTTTAGCTTAACGCGCCAAGATCAGCAAAGCGTTACGGCGAAACGGTGGTCGACCGCATCCTCTTGCGCTGCTCCGCGAGCGCTTGCGCGGAGGTGAAGGGCCGCGGGCTGCGGGCGGTGCGCGGCCGGCTCGCGAGCAGGCGCGACTTCATCTGCTCCTGCTCGGAGACGCTCTTCCCCTGCCTTCCGTCGGTCGAAGCCGGGACCTGGTTGATGTTGGGATAGGCGAGCGTCTCGGACGGTGGCGGCAGGCCGCGGTCGCCCTTCATGCCGTACTTTCCGCAGCCGGACAGGGCCAGGGCCATCGCGGCGCCGACGGCGATAAGGCGAAAATCGATCATCGCGGCGCTCTCGGACCTGAGGGAGAAAGGCGGCAGTCCTTTTTTCCGAGAGCGGAATCGCCCCCGGCCCGTGGCGTGACACGCCGCGTGAGCCTATTGTCACGGAGCGCCATTACGACGCAACCCGCGGACCGATCCCGGACACGTCCGGTCGCAACCGCAGGTGCGTTATCAAGGGAGGAACTTGTCTCATGGGTCGCAGCGCCCTTCGACGAACACCAGACCCGGACGTCTCCGGGCCCGCGTCGGCGAAGTCGGAAGCGAGCCGGAAGGACAGCGGAGCGGCCGCCGGGAAGACGCCCGCGGCGACGCGGAAGCCGAAGGCGGAAAGCCGTCCGGCGAAGGCGAAGCCTGCCTCCAAGGCGCCGGCCAAGGCCGCCAAGGCGAGCGCGGTCCCGGCGCCCCGCAAGGCGGATGCGCCAGCGCCAAAATCCGCTCCGAAGGCCAAGGCCAAAGCCAAGGCTGCGGCGCCTAAAATGAAGCCCGCTCCCGCCAAGCCCCGGGCCGCGAAGGCCTCCGGAACGACGGTCGCAGCCGAGACTGCTCCGAAACGCGCGGCTCCGGCGCCGAAGTCTGCCGCCCGCCCTGCCCGCGCCAAGGCGGCGCCGAACCCTGAAAAACCAAGCGCAAAGGCCGCTCCTGCCGGATCCGCCGCCGCGAAGCCGGCGGCGCAGGCCGCCCAGCCCAAGCCTGCAGCGAAGGCCGAGGCCGGCGTGTCCGCTCCGCCGCGTCCCGACGCTTCGCTCAACCCCTTCCTGTCGCCCGAGGTCGAGACCTTCGCCGCCAACATGGCGCGCCTGTGGGAGGCCGGCGGCAAGGCGATGGCGGCATATATCGGCCCGCGCGAGCGCGGCGAGAAGAAGGTCGGCGGCGCCGAGATCGTCGAGATCGCCCGGACGCTCGGGCAGGTCGTGGAGAAATGGGCGGCCGACCCCGACCGCGTGATGGCCGCGCAGCGGGATTTCGCGGGAGGCTTTCTCGAGCTCTGGGCCGGAACGATGAAGCGCCTGTCGGGTGAGACCGCGGCGCCGGTCGTTCCCGCCGATCCGAAGGACGGACGCTTCAAGGACCCGGAATGGACCGAGCATCCGATCTTCGATTTCCTGCGGCAGGCCTATCTGCACACGGCCAATCTCGCCAACCGGGTGGTGGACGACGTCGATGACCTCGACCCGCATCTGCGCCACAAGGCCTCGTTCTACGTGAAGCTGCTGTCGAACGCGGCCTCGCCCTCGAACTTCCTGCCGACCAATCCGGAGCTCATCCGCGAGACGATCGCCTCGAAGGGCGAGAACCTCGTACGCGGCATGACGATGCTCGCGGAGGACATCAAGGCGGGCGGCGGCGATCTCCGCATCCGCCAGACCGACGGCTCGGGCTTCGAGGTCGGAAAGAACCTCGCGACCACGCCGGGCAAGGTGGTGTTCCGAAACGACGTGTTCGAGCTGATCCAGTACAGCCCGACGACGGAACTTGCCCGCACACGCCCGGTGCTGATCGTCCCGCCGTGGATCAACAAGTTCTACGTGCTCGACCTCACCCCCGAGAAGAGCATGATCCGCTGGCAGGTCGAGCAGGGCGTCACCGTCTTCTGCATCTCCTGGATCAACCCGGACAGCCGTCACGCCAAGATGGGCTTCGACGGCTACATGCGCGACGGCATCATGAAGGCCGTCGACGTCGCCCGCGAAATTTGCGGGACGGAGAGCGTCGACACGATCGGCTACTGCGTCGGCGGCACGCTGCTCGCCGTCACGATCGCCTACATGGGAATGACCGGCGACGAGCGGATCGCCAGCGCGACCCTCATGACGACCCAGGTGGATTTCACCCACGCGGGCGACCTCAAGGTGTTCGCCGACGAGGAGCAGATCGCTGCGGTCGAGGCCAAGATGGCCGAGCAGGGCTATCTCGAGGGCGCCGGCATGGCCAACGCCTTCAACCTGATCCGCTCGAACGACATGATCTTCCCCTACCTAGTGAACAACTACCTCAAGGGGAAAGCGCCGTTCCCGTTCGACCTGCTCTACTGGAACTCCGACGCGACGCGGATGCCGGCGGCGAACCACTCGTTCTATCTGCGCGGCTGCTACCTCAACAACGAGCTCGCCCGCGGCCGGATGGAGATCGCGGGCCTGAAGCTCGACCTCTCGAAGGTGACGATCCCGGTCTATGAGCTCGCGACCCGCGAGGACCACATCGCCCCGCCGAAGTCCGTCTATCTCGGGGCGCAGCTGTTCGGCGGGCCGGTGCGCTTCGTGCTGGCGGGCTCCGGCCATATCGCGGGCGTCGTCAATCCGCCGGCCAAGATGAAGTACCAGTACTGGGTCGGGCCCGAGCCCAAGGGAGAGCTGGAGCACTGGCTCGACCGGGCGGAGGAGAAGCCCGGCTCGTGGTGGCCAGACTGGCGCGCCTGGATCGCGAGCCTCGACGCCACCATGGTCCCGGCGCGCATTCCGGGCGAGGGCAAGTACGAGGCGCTGTGCGATGCGCCCGGGACCTACGTGAAGATCCGCTCGTAGCGGAGCTGCGCCTGACCGGTGTCGATCAGGCCGCGGCCGAGGCGCGCTCTTTGCGGAACAGGTCGACGAGCTCGTTGGCGGGTCGCGGCGGGCTGAACAGGAAGCCCTGCGCCTCCTGAGCGCCCTCGGCGCGCACCGCCGCCAGCTGCTCCTCGGTCTCGATACCCTCGACCAGCGTCGTGATGCCGAGCGTCGCGCCGAGGCCGACCAGCGCGCGGATGATCGCGCCGCCCTCGCCGGCCGCGTTGCGCACGAAGGACTGGTCGATCTTGATCTTGTCGAAGGGGAAGCGGCGCAGGTAGCTGAGCGACGAGTAGCCCGTGCCGAAGTCGTCCATCGCGATGCGGATGCCCATCCGCCGCAGCAGATGCAGCGTCTCGAGGATGATCTCTGTGTCGTCGAGCAGGACGCTCTCGGTGATCTCCAGTTCGAGCCGCTCTGGCCTGAGCCCCGACGAGGCGAGCGCCAGCAGGACCGACTGCGCGAAGCTGCGATGGCGCAGCTGCACCGCCGAGACGTTGACGGCGACGGAGACGTCATTCGGCCAGCGGGCGGCGTCGCGGCAGGCCTGGTTGAGCACCCATTCGCCGAGCTGGAGGATGATGCCGGTCTCCTCGGCGACCGGGATGAAGGTCGCTGGGCTGATCATGCCCTTCTGCGGATGGCGCCAGCGGACCAGCGCCTCCATGCCGGTGACGATGTCGCCGCTGAGCTCCAGCAGCGGCTGGTAGTGCAGCTCTAGGGCGCCGCTAGCGAGCGCCGAGCGGAGGTCGCGCTCAAGCTCCATCCGCGCCTGGGCATGATCGTCCATCTCCGGGTCGAACAGGCTGACCACGCCGCGGCCGAGCGACTTGGCGTGATAGAGCGCCATGTCGGCGTTCCGGAGCAGCAGCTCGATGTCGCGGCCGCCGTCCTCGTCGATCGCGACGCCGACGCTAACCCCGACCTGGACCGGAATGCCGGACAGGTCGTAGGGCGCGCCGAGAAGCTCGATGACGCGCAGGCCGAGCCGATGCGCCTCGGCCTGCTCTTTGACCCGGTTCAGGATGGCGAATTCATCCCCGCCCAGCCGCACCACGAGATCGACGTCGCCGAGAGTGGCGCGCAGGCGGTCGGCGACCGCGCGCAGGAGGCTGTCGCCAATGCTGTGCCCATGCGCGTCGTTCACCGCCTTGAAGCGGTCGAGGTCGAGGCAGAGCACGGCGAGATTGCCGGACGCCCTGTCCTGCTGGAGATCGGGACCCGTCTCGCGCAGCGCGACGCGGTTCGGCAGGCCGGTCAGGGCGTCGTGCCGGGCCATGTGGGCGATGCGCGCCTCGTTGCGGCGGCGCTCCGTCACGTCCTCGAAGGTCGCGACCCAGCCTCCGCCCTCCATCGGCCGGTGGCTGACGGCGATGACCCGGCCGTCAGCAAGCTCGCGATGGACGGGCGCGGCATGGTCGATCGCCAGCGAGGTGCGGGTGCCCTCGCACAGCTGGTCGACGGTCACGCCCTTCTTGTAGCGCCCGAGGCCGACGAGCTCCTCGACGATCTCCCGCTGGGTCATGCCGACGCGCAGGATCGAGCGGTTCAGACCGAACATGTCGCTATAGCGGTTGTTGACGACGACGAGCCGAGCCTCGGCGTCGAACATGCAGAGGCCCTGGCTCATGTTCTCGAGCGCGGCGTCGAACCGCCTCACCTGCTCGGCGAGCTCGGCGCGGGCGTCCTGCTGGACGGTGACGTCCGACCCGACGCCGCGGTAGCCCGCGAACGCGCCGCCGGCGTCGTAGATCGGCATGCCGCTCAGCTCGAACCAGCGGCGGGAGCCGTCGCTATGGTCGTAAGGATAGATGAAGTCGCGGATTTCGCGACGTTCGGCGATCGCCGACTCATAGGCCTCCCAAGAGGCGCCGGGCGCGGCGAAGGCCGAACGCTCCAGTCCGATCAGGTCGGCCACCGGACGCTCGAGAATCGTCTCAGCGTTCTGCGACAGGAAAACCAGACGCCGTTCCGCGTCGATTTCCCAGAACCAGTCTGACGTCAGGCTGGCGAAGTCGTTGAGGTGGCGATCCACGGGCGACGTCTCTGGAGGTACTCCTGAACACCCTACAACTTCAAAGGTGAACCCGGAGTAAAATTCCAATATTCATTTCAAGTTAATCACTGAAACACATCAGTGCACAGAATTGTTGCAAGATTAGCGTAGTAGTTCTGCATCGCCTTTGATCAATCGCCTATTTCGTGTGCACCGCAGCGAAGGGCGGACTGGCGGTCCCCGAGGCGCACGAGCGCATAGCGGCCATGCGCCCGCGCCGCGCGGATGCCTAACGGTCGTTAAGATTGGTTGGGATACAAGGAGCCTGTTCATTCCCTCGCAGTCCCCTGTCGCCGTATGCCTGCCTCCATCTCCGCCCTGTCCTCCCGCGCAGCTTCTGCCGACGCGACCACCCGCGGCGTCGCCGCCATGCTCGTCGGCATGGGCTTTCAGGTCCTGAACGACGCCGTCATCAAGCTCGTCTCCGCCCGCCTTCCGGCCACGGAGATCATGGGCGTGCGCGGCGTGCTCGCGATCCTGCTGGCGCTCGGGCTCATCTTCGCGCTCGGGGCGCGCAGGCATCTCAAGACGCTCGCCAATCCGCTGGTCGCGCTGCGCTCGGGCCTCGAGGCGGCCGCCTGCCTCAGCTACATGACCGCGCTGTCGCATCTCGGCCTCGCCGAGTTCACCTCGATCGTTCAGGCGGCGCCGCTGATCATCACGGCGCTCGCGGTGATGATCGGCTGGCAGAAGGTCGGCTGGCGGCGCTGGGCCGCGGTCGCGGCTGGCTTCGTCGGCGTGCTGCTGATTGCCAAGCCCTCAGCGCACGGCGTCAACCTCTACGCCGCGCTTGCGCTGCTCTCGGCGTTCTTCATGGCGGTGCGCGACCTCGTGACCAGCAAGATCCCCTCGGGGGCGCCCTCCATGGTCGTCACGCTCGGCTCAACGATCGCCGTCACGCTCGTCGGCTTCGGCGCCGGCGCCGCCAACCCGTCCGGCTGGGCGATCCCCGGCGGCCTCGACCTTGCGCTGATCGCGCTGGCCGCAGGCCTCGTCGTCGCCTGCAACATGATGATCGTGCTTGCCTTCCGGCTCGGCGACATGACCGTCGTCGGACCGTTCCGCTACTCGGTCATCCTCGGCTCGCTGGCGCTCGGCTGGACGATCTGGGGCGAGCGGCCGGACGCGCTGGCGCTGGTCGGCTCGGCGATCATCGTCGGCTCCGGCCTCTACGCCCTCAAGCGCGAGCCGGTCGCGACCGCGGCCCCCGCCGCGCCGCAGGGCTGAGGGTTCCGTTCCGGCGCCTGGCCGGGACGTTGAAGCTTCACGATCAAGAATGTTGGGCGCGACGCGCCCGAATCCCTCCCCTTGCAAAGGGGAGGGTAAGGGCTGTCTCTTATACACATCTCCGAGCCCACGAGACTCCTGAGCATCTCGTATGCCGTC
>CABHPB010000069.1 GCA_902168115.1 uncultured Methylopila sp.
CGGCAGCGTCAGATGTGTATAAGAGACAGACAGAGCGCCGTCATCGAGGGTGCCGATCATGTCCTTCGTGAAGGTCTCGCGGGTCTGCACGATCTGCAGCTGCGAGCCGAACTTCGAGGACTGCGCCTCGAGGTTCGCGAAGGCCGAGTCGATCTGGTCGAGCACGCCGTCGATGCCGGCCTTGGTGTCGAAGGCGCCGACGGTCGCGAGCGGGTCTCCCGGGGCCGCGCCGGCCACGGACTCGGTCAGGGCCGAGAGGCCGATGCCGCCGGAGTCGGCGTTGACGCCCTTGACGTCGAGCTTGGAGGTGCCGTCTTCGTTGAAGACGATCTCCAGGTCGTCGGACTGCAGCAGGTTGACGCCGTTGAAGCTGGCGTCCTTGGCGATGCTGTCGATCTGCTCGAGCGCCGCGTTGAAGTCATCGAGATAGCCCTGACGCTTGTCGTAGGCGTCCTGGTCGATGATCGTCAGCGCGTCGTAGTCGTCGTCGGTGATGCCGGTTTCGGTCGTGGCGTCGGCGGTGGTGAAGGCGACGTCCGACTGCAGCTTGAGCTGGCCGTCCTCGACCTTGGCCGAAACGCCGGTGCCGGCGTCGTTGATCTTCTTCGCGACGTCAGCGACCGAGTCGCCGACTTCGAGCGCGATGTCGGTGTCCGTGCCGTCGACCGTGATGGTGAAGTCGCCGGCGGTCGCGATCGTGTCGCCGCCCGTGCCGGTCGCGACATAGGCCGCACCCTTCGGGGACTGCGCCGCGGAGCGGGCGGTCGCCTTGAGGCCTTCGACGACGTCGGTGATCGCCTTGATGCCGTTATCCGCGGCTTCCAGGGTCTTGACCGAGTTCGAAACGTTGTCGAGGAGGCTGGAGAGGTCGCTGGAGCGACGGTCCAGGGCCTGGGCGGTGAAGAACGAGCCCGGATTGTCGAAAGCCGAGTTGACCTTCTTGCCGGTGGAGAGACGCTCTTCAGTGCGGTTCAGGAGGTCCGTCGTCGACTGCATGGTGCGCAGGTTCGAGCGAACGGCGGAGTTGAGGGTGATGTCGGCCATTTGAGGTCTCCCATCCTAGGAGCTGGTGTTACGCCTCTTCCTGAAGCGCAGGCGGACGATCGGCCCCCGCCCGTTATGCGGGAGTTAATTCGACCCCCCGGATTTCGCGGTATCGGGGCCTAGCGCTTGCTACGGTTAACCGCGAGCTAACGGCTCAGAGCGCGAGAACGAAGCCCGCGGACGCCAGAAGGCAGGCGACCGCTCGCGCGTGGTTCCACCAAGTCCAGTCGCGCAGGTAGCGGCTCCAGACCGCCGCGCCCTCGCCCGCGTCGGGAGAGACCGCCGCAAGTTCGTCATTGAGCGGGATGTTCTTCGCGATCGTCACGCCGATCGAGCCGACGGCGTAAAGACCCGATCCCACGAACGCGGAGGTCGCCTGGCTCGCAGGGAGAACGAAGGGCGCGAGCGCCGAGAGCGCGACGCCCGCTGCGGCTGGTCCAAAGAACAGCACGAAGAACAGCGGATTGAGCACGACGACGTTGATCGTCTGCATCGCCGCGATCGCTTGCGCGGGCGGGCGCCGCGCCAGGGACGGCATCACCAGTCCCGAAAAAGCGTAGAAGAAGCCGGCCATCACTCCCGCGCCGAGCGCGGCCGCGACTGTCAGCGCGAAAACGGCGGTCGCCACGTCGAGCCCCCCGGAGACGTCCGGGGCACAGCCTAGACGTCGCGACGGATCAGAGGAAGTTCACGAGCGACAGCTGGCTGAGGTTGGCCGTCACCTGATAGCTCGCCTGCAACTGCGTCTGGAGGGCGAGGATCTTGGCCGCGACCTCTTCCTTGCTGGCGTCCTCGACGGAGCCGATGGCGGTCTCGGCGACTTGGCGGGTCGCCGAATGCCGGTCGTCCGCCGACTTGATGGCGCCCGCCGTCGAGGCGAGGTCGACGGAGATGGACTGCAGGTTCTGCGTCGTGTCGGTTGCGCCGAGCGTCGCGCCGACGCGGTTGGCCAGCGCCGCATAGCGGGCCTGGCCGTCCGCGTCCGCCGCGGAGAAGCTCATCGCCGAGAACACCGCCAGCGTCTGCACCACCCGGCGGGTTCCCGTCTCGTCGGCGCGCGCGCCGTAGCCCACGGTCACGCCCTGGTCGACCTCCGCCGCCGCGGTCTTGCGCGGATCGTCGGCGGCCTTCTCGCCGACGTACCAGCTGACCGTCTTGCTGGCGGTGCCGGTTGTGTCGAGCGACGAGGCGTTCTGAAGGGCCGCGATGCGCTGGGCGTCCGTGGCGTAGGTTCCGTCGAACCCGCCCACGCGGGCCGGCTCGGTCCCCGCCGGGGTATTGAAGAACTCCTCGCCGGCCTGCATTGCGGACGCGGCGACGAGATCGGTCCCGGCCGCCGACTTGAGCTCGCTGTCGAAGGCAGCCTGCATGTTGGCGGCCGTCTCCTGCGCCGTGGCGCCGATGCGGAACTCGCCGTCCTGCAGTCCGGCCTCGTCGTCGGCCGCCTTGGCGGTGAGCGTGATCTCCTTCGTCGTGCCGTCCGGGAGCGTCAGGCCGACCCGGATCTGGCCGCCGGCCTCGGTCGCGCCCGTGACGCCCAGCGTGATCCGGTTGGAGGCGCCGGTCGGTCCGCTCGCGACGCCGTTCTTCAGCGTCGAGCTGACGGAGGAGATCTTGAAGCCGAACGGCCCGGACGCTTCCTGCCTTGCGGTGAACGTCGAGCCCGAGACGGCGGACACGTCGATCCGTCCCCGGCCGTCCGCTCCCAGATCGGCGAGCTTGCGCTCGGCGATGACCGTGCGCAGTCCGGCCTTGTCGCCCTCGTCCGACAGCATCGCCTCGGACGAGATCACCGGCTTGGTGTCGGTCGCCCGTCCGGAGAAGAGATAGCGGCCGTTGACGTCGACGTTGAGCGCCGCGATCGCTTCCTTGAGGTCGATCGCCGCCTGGTTCTGGGCGATGGTCATCGACCCCGAGGTCAGCATGTATTCGTTCGGGTCGAGCGTCTTGTATTCGGCGGCGATGTCGTCGAGACGCTCCACGGTCTTCGACATCAGGCCGACGCGCGTCTTCACGGTCGCGTTGTTCGCCGTATAGGAGTCGAGCGCCGAGATCTTGGCGCGCATGGCGAGCGAGGTCGCGGCGCCGTCGCCGAGGCCGGCGTAGTCCTGGGACTTCTTCCCCGTCGAGAGCTGGACGAGTAGGTCGTCGAGCTGGCTGCGCGAGGAGGACAGCGCGCTGGCGAGGCTCGGCTTGTAGTAGCCGCCGGCCGCGTAGGGTCCAATCGAGCTCATGATCCGCCTCAGATCCTCAGCAGCAGGTCCATCATCTCCTTGACCGCGGTCACGACGCGCGCGTTCGCGCCATAGGCGGTCTGGAGCTGAATGAGGTTGCCCATCTCCTGGTCGACGTCGACGCCGGACGCTTCGGAGAACTTGTCGGTCAGGGTCGACACGACCAGCGACTGGCCCTCCGAGACGCGCGAGGCGCTCGCGCTGGCGCTCGCCTGCTGGGAGATGATCCCTTGCGTAAACTTGGAGATCGAGCCGGTGAACGGGGTCGAGGCGCCGCCGAGCCCGCTGTCGAGCGCGAAGCTGCGGTCGGCCTTCAGCGCGTCCCGCAGGAACTCGGGCCGCGCCGCGTCGCCGGTGGCGGTGTCGGCGGCGTAGGCCGTCAGCTTGGCGGGATCGGCGACGAGGTCCGGATTGACGGTGATGCGGCCGGCGAAACCGGTCCGCTGCGAGCCGCCGTCGAGGCTGCCCGAATAGGGCGCGCCGGCGTCCGTGAAGACGGGGAGCGCGAGGCCGTCGCCGGTGAGTTCGGTCGCGGTGATCCGGGACGCGCCGTCCGTGATCGTCAGCGAGGCGTCGCCCGACGTGAACGCAAATCCCTGCGCGCTCGAGGCGACGTCGATCGCCACGCCCTTCGCGGCGAGCGCGGCGTCGAGGTCCGCCGCCGCGGTCGGGGAGTTGAAGTCGATCCCGATGACCGTGTCGTTGGGGTCGGAAGTCAGTCCGTCGTCGAGCGGAAGCTGCGAGGGATCGGTGACGTTCACGATGGTCACCGAGCGCGTAACGCCGCCCGACGTATAGGTGACCGAGAGCCTGTCGCCGGGCGAGGCGTTCTGCGTCGTTAGGTCCACGCCGCCGGTGATCGTGTCGCCCTTGACGACGTTCGTCCCGAGCGCCTGGGCGAGGTTGGCGGCGATTTCGTCGAGCTGGTTCTGCGCCTGGGGAAGGGTCTCGTCCCGGAGTTCCGCGAGCGCCTTCAGCGATCCAGAGCGGAGCTGGCCGGCGGACAGCAGGTCGACGCTCTGCCCGGACGGACGCGTGACCGTGATCCCGCTCAGCTCGCCGCCTTCGCGCGTCATGTCCGGCGAGATCGAGCCCGCGCGGCTGAAGCTCAGCGTCGCGCGGCCGGATTCGTCGAACAACGTCAGGCCGGCGCCCGTCTTGATCCGCACCCCTCCGTTTCCGAGATCGTCGACGCGGACGTCCATCAGCGCCGAAAGCGTGTCGATCTGGGCGTCCCGAAGGTCCTCAAGGTCGCCGGTCGATTCTCCGCGGGCGCTCGCCGAGCGGATCTTGTCGGTGAGCGTCTGGATCTGCTCGAGCGCTCCGTTGGCGGCCGAGACGCCGTCGCCGATCCTGTTGTCGGCGTCAGAGCGCAGGCTCTGGACCTCGCGCGAGGCGCCGTTGAGCGACTGCGCCAGCGCCTGCGCCTGCGCGACCACCTTGGCCCGGGCGCTCTGGTCGTCCGGCGAGGTCGCCAGCGTGTCGAGCGCCGAGGAGAGGTCGTTGACCGCCGTGTCGAGCGACGCCGCGCCTCCCGGGGTCCCGAACACCTTCTGCAGGCTGTTCAGCGTCGCGGCGCGCTGCGACGCGTAAGCGGCGCCGCCGGTCTCGATCCGGAGCTGTTTCTGGAGATAGAGGTCCAGCTCCCGGCGGACGTCGCTGACCTGGACGCCGGTCGCCTGGCCGCCCGAGACGATCGGCTGGACCGAGAGCCCCTTGCGCGTGTAGCCGACCGTCTGCGAGTTGGCGATGTTGACCGAAACGAGGTCGAGACCGCGCTGGGTGGTCTTGAGGCCCGACAGAGCGGCGCCCAAAGCGGTCGAAAGTCCCACGGCCTGCTCCCTTTCCCGGCTGGCACCTCAGGATCCGCGTCAGCGGATCATGTTCAGGGTGTCCTGCATCATCGTGTCGGAGGTCGAGACCACGCGGGTGTTGGCCGAATAGGCCTGCTGCGTGACGATCAGCTTCGTGAACTCCTCGGCGATGTCGACGTTCGACTGCTCCAGCGCCTGACCCACGATGGTTCCGTTCTCCGCCGAGAAGGCCGGGCCCGATCCCGTCGTCGACGCATAGGCGCCGCCGTCGAGCGCCTGCAGCTGGTTCGCGGCGTTGAAGTCGACCAGCGGCACGCGGAACAGGGCGCGCGTCTTCCCGTTCGAATAGCTGGCGGTGACGACGCCCCCGTCGCTGATCTCGACGCCGACCATCTCGCCGGAGGCCGCGCCGTCCTGGCTGATCTCGGTCGTGCTGGCCACGCCGCTGGTGTCGCCATACTGCGTCAGCGCGGAGCCGTGCGTCATCTGCACGGCGCCGAGATCGGTCCCGTCGATCGTCAGGTTGTCGATGGAGATCTTGCCGTTCGCCGGCGAGGTGAGCTTTCCGTTCGAGCCGAAGGTGTAGTCCTGGTCGACGCGGGTCCACTGGACGTCGGTCCCGGTGGCGTTGTTGTCCGACTTGTAGAACAGCGCCCAGGTGTCTTCGGTCGGCGGGGTCGCCTCGGGGTCGCCGTTGCTGACTTTGCCCCAGCGCATCTGCATGTCGTAGGCCTGACCCTTCTTGTCGTAGACGGTCACGGAGTCGCCTTCGATCGTGGAGTCGATGAAGGCGTCGGAGTCCTGCGCGGCGACCGTGTCGCCGACGCCGGCGTCGAGCAGCCAGGACGACGGGTCGCCGGCCTCGAAATTGTTGGTCTGCGGCTTGTTCGGCAGGTTCAGCTTGTAATTGATGTTGGTCGTCGCCGCCGCCGGGAAGAAGTCCTTGGCGAGGCGGATCGGCTGGGACGAGCCGACCGGGTTGCCGGTGTCCGGATCGAGCGCGACGCCGTTGAGATAGTAGCCCGAGCCGTTGACGAGATAACCGCTGCGGTCGAACTGGAAGTCGCCCCGCCGCGTGTAGGCGTCGACGCCGTCGAACACCGGCAGCCCGTCCGACGTGCCCTTGGCCTGGGAGACGGAGAAGAAGCCCGAGCCGCTGACGGCGATCGCAGTTCCGGACGAGGCGTTGACCAGCGCGCCCTGCAGGTTGTTGGTCGAGCGCGAGAAGGCCGCCACCGAGCCGGAGGTCTGGAGTCGGGGGCTGAAGCTTCCGCCGATCAGCAGGTCCTGGAACGAGGTGTCGGTGCGCTTGAAGGCCGTCGTTTGCGAGTTCGCGATGTTGCCCGAGATGTTCTCGAGCGCGAAGGACTGCGCCTGCAGGCCAGCCACCGCGGTCGTCAGGGCGCCGAAAATACCCATTGCCGTCTCCAGATACGCAAGACCGCGCGGGCCGCTTTCGCCCACGGTTTCTCCGATTGCGCGTCGCAAGGCCCGGACCAGTCGTCAGATCAAGCAATATCAACGACTTAAGCTTCGTTGCCGAAATCGATAAACCCTGAACGGTTTGCCGCCCGGCAGGTTTTGCCGGATCGCCGGCGCCGCGATCGGGCGGCGACACGCCGTCCGGTTGACGCATCGAGCCCGCCCCTCCACGGTCCGCGCAGGGTCGAACGGGGAGTCGCGCATTGGCCGATCATCAGAGGGCTGGCGAGGACGCCGCGGCGCGGCGGGAGCTCTATCCGCCGGTCGAGCCGTACGACCACGGCATGCTCGACGTCGGCGACGGCCACCGGGTCTACTGGGAGCTCTGCGGAAATCCGGACGGGATTCCCGCCGTCTTCCTGCACGGAGGGCCGGGCGGCGGTTGCGGCCCCGCCCACAGGCGGCTGTTCGATCCGGAACGATACCGTGTGCTGCTGTTCGACCAGCGCGGTTGCGGACGCTCGACGCCGCACGCCTGTCTCGACGCCAACACGACGTGGGACCTCGTCGCCGACATCGAGCGGCTCCGGACGATGGCCGGGGCCGAGAGGTGGCTCGTGTTCGGCGGCTCCTGGGGGTCGACGCTCGCGCTCGCCTACGCGCAAACCCATCCGGAGCGCGTCTCCGCGCTCGTCCTCAGGGGGATCTTCACGCTCCGGAAGTTCGAGCTCGACTGGTACTATCAGTCAGGGGCCTCGATGCTGTTCCCCGACAAATGGGAGAGGTTCGTCGCCCCGATCCCCGAGGCCGAGCGCGCGGACATGGTCGCGGCCTACCGTCGGCGGCTGACCGGCGACGATCGGGCGGCGCAGATCGAGGCCGCTAGGGCCTGGAGCGTCTGGGAGGGCGAGACGATCACGCTGCTTCCGGATCCGGCCGTCGTCGGCCAGCATGGCGACGACGCCTACGCGCTCGCCTTCGCGCGCATCGAGAACCACTACTTCACCCATGCCGGCTGGCTCGACGAGGGGCAGCTGATCCGCGACGCGGGACGTCTCAAGGACATCCCCGGCGTCATCGTGCAGGGGCGCTACGACGTCGCGACGCCAGCCGTCACGGCGTTCGACCTGAGCAGGGCGTGGCCGCAGGCTGCGTTCCATCTGGTGGACGATGCGGGCCACGCCTTCTCCGAACCCGGAATCCTGGACCGCCTGGTCCAGGCGACCGACGACTTCGCCGATGTTTTGAAGGGTCCGTGATCGCGCGTGATTTGAATCGGGCGCACGGCGCGCCATCTCCCGTCCGCCCCCGACCGCTCGGAGACCCGCTGATGACGACCACGCCCAGATTCCGCGCGCGCTTCCGCCTGCTGGCCGCGGCCGCCGTCGTCGCGCTCGCCGCAGCGGGCGGCGCCGGCCTCGCCGTCGCGCAGGCGACCAAGGCCTCGCCGGTCGAGACCTCGGAGAAGCAGGCCTTTTCGATCGAGACGGTCGCCGAAGGGCTCGAGCGCCCGTGGGGCCTCGCCTTCCTGCCGGACGGACGCATGCTGGTGACGGAGAAAGCCGGGCGCATGCGCATCGTGCTGCCGGACGGCAAGCTGTCGGCGCCGGTGACGGGCCTGCCCAAGGTCGACGCGCGCGGGCAGGGCGGCCTGCTCGACGTCGCGGTCGCGCCGGACTTCGCCCAGACCAAATACGTCTATTTCACCTTCGCCGAGGCCGGCGAGGGCGGCGTCAACGGGACCGCGCTCGGGCGCGGCAAGCTGTCGGGCAACGCGCCGCGGCTCGACGACGTCTCGGTGATCTGGAGGCAGACGCCGAAGTACCAGTCGACCAAGCACTTCGGCTCGCGCATCGTGTTCGCGCCGGACGGCATGGTGTTCGTCACGACCGGCGAGCGCTCGGACAAGGAGTTCCGCGTCAAGGCGCAGGCGCTCGACGAGACCCTCGGCAAGGTGGTGCGGCTGACCCGCGACGGCTCGCCCGCCGCCGGCAATCCGTTCGACGCCAAGGACGGCGCCAAGCCGGAGATCTGGTCCTACGGCCACCGCAACATCCAGGGCGCGGCGATCAACCCGGCCGACGGCATGCTCTGGACGGTCGAGCATGGCCCGCGCGGCGGCGACGAGCTGAACCGTCCCGAGGCCGGCAAGAACTACGGCTGGCCGGTCATCACCTACGGCAAGGAATATTCCGGCGAGGACATCGGCCCGAGCTCCAAGGACGGCATGGAGCAGCCGGTCCATTACTGGGTTCCGTCGATCGGGACTTCGGGCCTCGTCTTTTATTCGGGCGACGCCTATCCGGGCTGGAAGGGCTCGGCCTTCGTCGGCGGCCTCGCCATTCCGACGCTGGCCCGGCTCGAACTCGACGGGACCAAGGTCACCCACGAGGAACGCTTGCTCGACGGTCTCGGCGAGCGCATCCGCGACGTCCGGCAGGGACCGGACGGGCTGCTTTATCTGCTGACCGACAGCGAGGAGGGGCGGATCCTCCGGCTCAAGCCGGAAAAGGCGCGCAGCTGAGGGTCGACGAAAGGTTTGCGGCCGCCGGGGGGAGCCGGCGGCCGCTCAAGCGTCCGGACGGAAGGCGGGTGGACGCCGCCGGCCGGACGGATCCGCGGACCGGGAGCGACCCGTCCGCGAAGCTCGTGAAACCTTAGAAGGGCAGCAGGACGTCCATCACCTGCTGGCCGTAGCGCGGCTGCTGGACGTCGGTGATCTGGCCGCGGCCGCCATAGGCGATGCGGGCCTGGGCGATCTTCTCCGACGGGATCGTGTTGTCGTTGTCGATGTCCTCGGTCCTGACGACGCCGGCGACGATCAGCTCGCGAATCTCGAAGTTGACCCGGATCTCCTGCTTGCCCTCGATGACGAGCGAGCCGTTCGGCAGAACCTGGGTGACCACGGCGGCCACGTTGGTGGTCAGCGTTTCCTTCCTGTCCACCGTGCCACTGCCCTCATAGGACGAGGTTGAGGAGGTGTCGGCCAGCTTCGAGGCGTCGAACCCGCTCGGGAACACCTTGCCGAGCTTGGTCTCGAAGCCCAGCAGGTTGTTCACGCCCGACGTGTCGGTGCTGGTGCGCGACCGCGCCGAGCTGTTCTCGATCTCCGCCTTGTCGGTGATCTGCACCTTCACGGTCAGCAGGTCGCCGACCTGCTTGGCGCGCGGATCCTTGAAGAAGCCCCTGGCTCCGCCGCGCCACAGCGAGTTCGGCGCGTAGGACACCGGCTGGGCGTCCGGCATCGGCATCGACACCTTCTTGTAGCCCGGCTGCGTGGTCGGGTTCTCGACCGCCGACAGCGCGGGCGTCGCGCCGATGTTGGCGAGCCGGTCGGCTGCGTTGCAGCCGGCGAGGAGGGAGGCGGCGAGGGCGACCGCGCCGAGGCGGGCCGGGTGACGCATGGACATCTGGACGCTCCTCAACGGCGGGCGAGAGTGGTCGCGCCGGCCGTCACGGTGACTTCCGACGGGCCGGTGACGACGCCGCTCACGACGCGCTTGGACTGGATGTTCTGGACGGAGACGACGTCGCCCTGCGCGCCGGAGGCGAGCGCCTTGGCCTTGAGCGACAGCGACACGCCGGGGCTGGCGTAGACCAGCGTGACGAAGCCGCCGCGCTCGACATGCTGCGGGCGCGCGAGGTCGCCCGCACGCAGCGGCTGGCCCTCGCGGATGGACCGCTTGGCGGCGAGGCCGACGACGTCGGACGGCGCCATGGCGTCGCCGATCTGGGACCTCGGGCGGCGGTCGTAGCGCACGTCCGAGGCGGCGACGATGTCGCCCCGGTCGAGCGGACGCGACAGCGTCGCGACCTCGACGGTCTCGACGGCGGCGCCGGTCACCCGGATCGGCTCGTCGCGCCGAGGCGTGCCGGCGACAGACAGCGAAGCCTCGAAGCGGCCGGTCTGCTTGTCGACGACGAAGCGCGTGACCTGCAGCGGGCCGGTCTGGCCGGCCGGAACGTGGACCGGTCCGACCTCGCCGTCGAGCTTCACCTCGACCGCGTCGACGTCGACGCCGTAGTTGGTCGCGGCGCGCGCGACGATCGAGCCGGTGATGTCGGCCGCGCTGATCTCGCGGCTAAGCCGCGTCACGAACACCTGCCGGACCTCGCCGGCCTCGGCGCCCACGACGCCGGCGCGGCGCGCCGCGGCGAGCGCGGCGGCGGCCGGGAGCGGGCCGCTCTGGCCGGGATCGGGCGCGCGGAACAGCGCGATGCCTTCGAGCCCCTCGGCGTGGTCGAACAGGTCGCCGACCGTGACGACCTCGCCGGAGACCACGACCTCGTCCTTGAGGGTCGGCCCGGCCAGCGCCGGGAAGGCGGCGATCGAGGCGGCGGCGGCGAGAGCGAGAAGGAGACGCGTCATGACTCTCACCGCAGCATCTGGCTGGTGTTCTGGAGCATCTGGTCGGCCGAGGAGACGACCTTCGAGTTCATCTCGTAGGCGCGCTGGGCCGCGATCAGATCGGAGATTTCGGTGACCGCGTTGACGTTGGCCTGCTCGAGGTAGCCCTGCAGCAGCGAGCCGAAGCCTTCGGCGCCGGGGACGTCCTCCAGCGGGGCTCCGCTCGCCTCGGTCTCGAGGAACAGGTTGTCGCCCTTGGCCTCGAGGCCCGACTTGTTGACGAAGCGCGCGAGCTGGAGCTGGCCGAGGTTCTGCGGCGCGGTCTGGCCGGCGACCGTCGCCTGGACCTGGCCGACCGGCGAGATGCTGACCGACAGCGCGTTGTTCGGCACGGTGATGCCGGGCGAGATCGTGTAGCCGTCGGCGGTCACGAGCTGGCCGTTGGGGTCGATCTCGAACGAGCCGTCGCGGGTGTAGGCGGTGGTGCCGTCCGGCAGGTCGACCTGAAAGTAGCCCTCGCCGCGGATCGCGACGTCGTAGGATTTCTCGGTGGCGTAGACCGTGCCCTGGCTCATCACGCGCGGGGTGGCGACGAGCTTCACGCCCGAGCCGATGTCGACGCCGGTCGGCAGCACCGTGCCGGCGTCCGAGCTCGAGGCGCCGACGCGGCGCAGCTGCTGGTAGAGCAGATCCTGAAACTCGGCCCGCTGGCGCTTGAAGCCGGTGGTCCGCATGTTCGCGATGTTGTTCGAGATGACCTCGACGTTCATCTCCTGCGCGGCCATGCCGGTCGAGGCGGTGTAGAGGGCGCGCATCAGGCGGCTCCTTCAGTACGGACGGGGGCGGCGGCGGTCGGGCTCATGCCGGCACGTCCGCGAGGCGCTCGATGGCGGAGCGGCGCATGTCGTCCTGCTTGGCGAGCATGCCGGTGACGCTCTCGTAGGCGCGCGTCACCTCGATCAGGCGGCTCATCTCCGAGATCGGCTTGACGTTCGACTTCTCGATCGCGCCCTGCACGACCCGGCTGCGGATGTTGGCGGCCTCGTCCGGCGTCGCGGTCGAGCTGAACAGGCTGCCGCCTTCCTTCTGCAGGTCCTGGAGATTTGCAAAGCGGGCGATCCGCAGGCGTCCGCGGACGCCTTCGCTCGTGGTGATCGTCCCGTCGCTCGCGACGGTGAAGCCGCTCTCGGTCGGGGCGAACTGCACGGGGCCGGCGGTCGACAGCACGCGGGCGCCTTCCGCGGTGACGAGGTCGCCGGCGGCGTTGATCTGGAAGGCGCCGTTGCGGGTGAAGCGCGGGCCGCCGGCGGTCTCGACGACGAAGAAGCCGTCGCCGTCGATCGCGAGGTCGTTCGCGCCGCCGGTCGTCTGCATGACGCCGGGGGACTGGTCGTGCCAGGTCGAGAGATCCTCGACGAAGGAGAGCTTGCGGTCCGGGCGCGGGAACTGGTCGTCGCGCGCTTTCGGCATGACATGCTCGGCGAAGGCGAGCTGTTCCGCCTTGAAGCCGGACGTGTTCATGTTCGCGACGTTGTTCGCAATGACGTCGAGTTCGCGCCGCAGGGCGACCTGCCGCGACAACCCGACCAGAGAGGCGTTTTCCACCACACGCTCCCGGCCTGAAAACTTTTCCGGACCTCGCCCCGCCATCCTCCCCGACGGCGGGCCGCATCCGACAAATCGGATTGCAGCGAGCGTGCCAACTGGCGGAATCGTTCGGATTTGAACGATTTTCTTTAGATCTGGGCAGGCAGGAAACGCCACGCGTCCGCTGAGGGCGGCGCAATTTGCCCGGCAGAATTTGCCGAGCGAAAGGGTTCGTTAACCTTCCCGACCTATCCGTTAACCATTGCCGGCGACGGGTCCGGCGCGTGACGGACAATGCGGCCGAGCGGCCGCCGGGCGGGCCAGATGGCGGACCAGGACGCGGAGGAGGGCGCAGCCGGCAAGGCGGCCCCGAAATCCAAGAAGAAGCTGATCATCATCGGCGCGGCCGCCGCGTTCGCGATCCTCGGCGGCGCAGGCGGCTATTTCATGCTGGCCGGCGGCAAGGGCGGCGAGCATGGCGAGGCCGCGGCCGAGCACGGCGAGGAGAAGGGCGGCCACGGCGAGCCGGAGAAGAAGGACGCCCACGGCAAGGACGCCGCGGCCAAAGGCATGAAGGCCTATGTCGACCTGCCGGAAATGACGGTCAATCTCGCCACGGTCGAGCGCGAGAAGCAGCGCTACGTCCGCCTCAACGTCGCGCTCGAGGTCGACAAGACCGAGATGGCCGACGCCATCAAGCCGATGATGCCGCGCGTGCTCGACAGCTTCCAGACGCACCTGCGCGAGCTTCGTCCGGACGACATCCGCGGCTCCTCCGGCGCCTACCGCCTCAAGGAGGAGCTGCTGCGCCGGGTGAACGTCGCCGTCGCGCCGGCCAAGGTCGACGCGGTGCTCTTCAAGGACATGGTGGTCCAGTAGCGCTGGTCGGGAGACGCTTCGGTGGCGGGCGGCGACAACGAAAACATGGACGACGATCTCGCGGCCGAATGGGAAGCCGCGATGACCGAGCAGGTCGGCGCCGCCGCCGCCGAGGACGGCGGCAGCTGGGCGTCGAAGCTCGAGACGCAGATCGCCAAGACCGAGGACAAGCGCAAGAACGCCGACCGCGTCCTGAACCAGGACGAGGTCGACAGCTTCCTCGGCTTCAACCCCGCCGAGCTCGGCCTGTCCGACCAGTCCGGCATCCGCGCGATCATCAACTCGGCGCTCGTCTCCTACGAGCGCCTGCCGATGCTCGAGATCGTGTTCGACCGGCTGGTCCGGCTGCTCACGGCCTCGCTCCGAAACTTCACCTCCGACAACGTCGAGGTCTCGCTCGACATCATCAAGTCGGTGCGGTTCGGCGACTATCTGAACTCGATCCCGCTGCCGGCGATCCTGTCCGTCTTCAAGGCCAAGCAGTGGGACGGCTTCGGGATGATCGCGGTCGACAGCCCGCTCGCCTATTCGATCGTGGACGTGCTGCTCGGCGGCCGGCGCTCGACCGCCAAGCTGAAGGTCGAGGGCCGCCCCTACACCTCGATCGAGACCAGCCTCGTCCAGCGCATGATCGAGGTCGTGCTCGAGGACGCCGAACTCGCCTTCCGGCCGGTGAGCCCAGTCAACTTCAGCTTCGACCGGCTCGAGACCAACCCGAAGTTCGCGGCCATCACCCGGCCAAACAACGCCGCCATCCTCGTGCGGCTGCGGGTCGACATGGAGGAGCGCGGCGGCTCGATCGAGATGCTGCTGCCCTACGCCACGATCGAGCCGATCCGCGACGTGCTGCTCCAGGGCTTCATGGGCGAGAAGTTCGGCCGCGACGCGACCTGGGAAGGCCATCTCGCGACCGAGATCTGGTCCGCGCAGACCGAGGTGAAGGCGGTGCTTTACGAGAAGAAGCTGCCGCTGCGCCGCATCCTCGACCTCGACGTCGGCGACACGCTGATGCTCGACATCAAGGCCGACGCGCTGGTCGAGATCCGGTGCGGCGACGAACCTTTGACGCAAGGGCGCATCGGGCGCTCGGGCGAACATGTCGCGATCCAGGTGGCCAAGCCCCTGCGCCGCTCGCGCACGACGCTCGCGGCCTTCGAGGCCGCCACGCAGGTCCGCAAGGAGACGGCATGATGGAAAACGTCATCGGCTTCGCCATCGAGGCGCTGGTCGCGGTGCTGCTCGCGGCCACCATCGTCTACTGCTCGATCCTCGACCGTCGGCTCAAGCGGCTGCGCAACGACGAGACCTCGATGCGCGGCACCATCACCGAGCTGGTCTCGGCGACCCACGCCGCCGAGCGCGCCATCGCCGCGCTGCGGGCGACGGTGTCGCAGACCGAGGAGACGCTGTCGGATCGGCTCGGGCGCGCGCAGGAGCTGTCGTCGCAGATGGCCGGACAGCTTGGCGAGGGCGAGGAGGTGATCGGCCGCATCACCCGGATCGCCAAGGCCGCGCGCGATCACGCCCAGCGGCTCGACTCGCGCCAGGAAATCGACCGGATCGACGCCGCGCGCGAGGAGGCCCGTCTCGCCGCGCGCCGTGACGCCGAGCGCACCGCCGCGCTCGCGGCGGCTCTCGCCGTCAGCGAGCCGGAGCCGCTGAGCCGGTCGGCGGCGGCGGCCGCCGCCGCGGAAGTCTTCGCCAACCGCATGCGCGCGCTGAGCGCCGGCTCCGCGGCATGAGCGGAAAGCCGGCCACGCGCCTGAGGCTGATGCCGACCGTCATCCTGGCGGCGGGCGCGCTGCTCGCGCTGAAGGCGATCGAGTTCGCGACGCATTCGAGCTACCTGTTCGCGACGCCGGCCGCCGCGGCCGGTTCGGCGAAGACCGCCGAGGAGAAGCCGGAGGGCAAGCCCGCCCCGCCAAAGGACGAGGCGCCGGCCGTGCCGGACGACCACGGCAAGGCGGAATCGAGCCAGCCGTCGACGACGCGCCCGAAGGAGAACCCGCCGGTCGACAAGGCCGGGCAGCTCGCCTCCGAGGCCTCGTCGCAGGGCGCGCTGCTGGAGGCGCTGTCCAAGCGGCGCGAGGCGATCGACGCCCGTTCCGCGCAGCTCGACGACCGCGAGCAACTTCTCAAGGCCGCCGAGAAGCGGATGGAGGACCGGATCGCGGAGCTGAAGCGGCTCGAGGCGGCGATCTCCGAGGCCGACAAGCGCAAGGCCGACGAGGAAGGCGGCAAGCTCAAGGAACTTGTCACCATGTACGAGAACATGAAGCCGAAGGAGGCCGCCCGGATCTTCGAGAAGCTCGATGCGGAGGTGCTGCTCGACGTCGCCTCGCGCATGAAGCCGCGGCAGCTGTCGGTCGTCCTCGGGCTGATGGCGCCGGACGCCGCCCAGAAGCTGACGGTCTCGCTCGCCCGCCGCCAGGTCGCGCCACAGGTCGCCGACGCGATGGACGCCGCCGACCTGCCGAAGATCCAGGGCAAGCTCGCGCCGAGGTGAGCGCACGGTAACGGCTTGCCAACCCGTATCGCAGGAGCAGACATAAGCGGAACGAAGCAAGGCGAGCATCTTCTAACACACTGAAAGATAGCCATATTCCCCTAAACTAGCCGGTATCGGATAGGACTTGCTTCCTAGCGCTTCGGCTCGTATTTTACCAGCGTTTTGCACCTCGGCTGTCGAGGGGCGCTGGAGGGAGACGGCATGGCCCGCACTGTTCGCCACGCAAATTTAGGCTCGCGATCGGCGCGCCTCCGCCTGCCCGTCGGGGAGCACTTTATGTGCCTCGCGCCGGGCCGCCTGCATCTCGGCTACGTGAAGCGGCACCCGAGCAAGCCCGGCACGTGGTTCGCGCGGGTGCATCTGCACGATGCCGCGACCGGCAAGAACCCGTATCGCAAGACCAAGATCGGCTTCGCAGACGACTTCCACGACGCGGACGGCGTCGATTATTTCGATTTCGCCGTCGCACAGCGGCAGGCGAACGCGATCGCCGACGCGCCGAAGGTCGACGCCCGCCGCCCGGTGACGGTCGCAGACGTGCACGCTCGATATCTCGAGCACTTGGCCGCGAAGGGGCCGCGCTCCGAAAGCGACGCGCGTACGCGCGGCCGGGTCCACATTCTGCCGACGCTCGGCTCGGTCCGCGTCGCCGACCTGACCCTCGAAAAGCTAAACCGCTGGAAGAACGCGCTCGCGGTGACGCCGCCGATCCATAAGAGCGTTCCGGGCCAGCCGGTCGTCTATCGGCGCTTCACCGGCGACGCCGACGCGATGCGGGCGCGCAAGTGCAGCGCCAACAAGGTGATCGCGTCCCTTAAGGCCGCGCTTAATCTCGCGAGGGAGGAGGGCACGATCGGCGACGGGCCGTGGCAACGGTTTAAGCAGTTCCCGCAGAAGGACACCTTCCGGTCGCGGGCCGACTTCCTGTCGGTCGAGGAAGCGCGGCGGCTCGTGGCCGGGGCGGACGAGGCGAGCGGCTTTCGCGACCTCGTGCGCGCGGCGTTAGAGAGCGGCTGCCGCTACGGCGAACTCGCCGCGCTCCGGGTCGACGACTACGCGCGCGCCCAGCTTCGCATCCGCAACTCGAAGAACGGCGAGGCTCGCTACGTGCAGCTAACCGAGGACGGCGCGAAGTTCTTCGCCCGGCTTGCCTCGGGCCGCCCGGCGGACGAACTGCTGCTGAGCCGGTCGGGCGGGAAGCCCTGGAAGCAGGCGAACCAGCAGCGGCCGATGGCGGCGGCGTGCAAAGCGGCGGGCCTGCGCCAGATCAACTTCCATCAGCTGCGCCACACGTGGGCCAGCTTGTCGATCGAGAACGATATTCCCCTGCTCCTGATCGCCAAGAACCTCGGCCACAAGGACACGAAGATGGTCGAGCGGCATTATGGCCACCTGAAGGATCGCTTCTTCGAGGAGCAAATCCGGACCCGCGCGCCGAAGTACGGGTTCGACGGGGCCGAGAACGTCGTGCCGCTGCGGCGAGGGGAGGCGGGGTGACGAAGCGGAAGGATCGTCGGCAACTGCCGAAAGGCAAGCCGCCACAGTATGCATCCGACTTCGACGTCTGCTGGTATCTGTGGAGTTGCGGCGACGCCTTCTCGGAGGAGTTCGAGCGCGAACTCGACGATAACCGCGAACGGATCGCCGCGAGCAGGGGGGACAAGAGCGAAGAAGCGGCAAATGACGTTCGCACGCTCGTTCGATACTTCAAGACTGGGCTTCGTGTGGCGTACCGGTCGACCGGCGTGCGCGACCAAGCGATCCGGCTGGCCACGTGGTACTTGCGCGGCGGCGACATAAAGCAGGGCGGTCGAGCCCCGACAGACACTGACTTTGCAGAGATCGCGGCGCTTTACGCCCGATCCGGGACTCGCGGCGCTCGTCGCTAACGCCCAGTCGCCGGGGCTTGACACCGCAAAGGCGGGCGAAACTCCGCGCAGGCCCTTGGCACCAAGCGGAAGTCGTCTCACTTCATTCGCAAGCAGAACGGCCCGCCGAGCTGCGAAACATAGACATCGACTCTACCTCAAAGCGCGAAGCATTGCTTTCGTCAACGGCGAAGCTTTACCCAAATTCGGAAGTGAACTTTTACTGCGCGCTTCGTTTAGTATATAGTTGCTTACTTGGTCTTGGAGTGAACTATGACATTAGAAAATTATGCTTCCATAAGTCAGTTCTGCCGAATGGTCGGCTGGTCCCGTAAGAAATACTACGACGCCCGCACTCGTAATCTTACGCCGCGCGAGACGCGCGTTGAGACGGGCTATCCCCGCATCTCGCCCGAAGACGTCGAAGAGTGGCGAAGGGCGATAGACGACCCGGACGGGCCGGACGCCGCCGCCCTACGCGACTGGCACGCGCGACGGCTAAACCCGACCGGCCCGCGTGCGATCGAACTCGCCGAACGTCGGGAAGCCGTCCGCCTCGTGAAGGTCGCAGCCGCTTCCTCCCGATCGAGGGCGGCATGACCCTGCGGCGCGGGATCGAGATTTCGGCGAAGGCCCTACGCGGGCGCAAGCCTAGAGAGCAGGTTCGCAAACCTGTCGCGGTCGAACTGCCGGAAGGCTGGGCCGACATTGCGACGCGCATCGGCGGCGTCAGCGACGGCTGCCCCTATCCGGTCGGCAGCGCGCTCTGGTGCGCCTTAACGGCCCTCCGGACGTCCAGCACGGTCGGCGAGTTCGTCGGCGAGGCCGCGAGGCTGCGCGAGCACGTCCGCAGCCTCGTGCACCTAAAGGCCGTCGCGACGGCGGGCCTCGTCGTCCTCGAAGTTGAGGGGGAGGACGAGCAATGACCGTCCAATCGTATCCAACCTCCGACGACTTGTCCCTGAAGGAGTTCGAAATGCTTGCGCCAAATCCGCTCCGCGATGATCGAGACGATGATGAATGCAAAGAAGCCCTACAGACGTTGGAGCCGCTGGGCTTCTTAGGAGAATACTTTGATAGGAACTACTGTGAATTTTGGTTTGTCTACGCGAGAGTGTTTTCTGATCTCGGGTTCGATGACGATGCGGCGGTTTTCGCGCATGAGATCGCAGCAGATGACGCCGCTGAATTCGAAGAAATTAAGCCCGGCTCGCACGACGTCACCTACGCCTACACCTTCGCTCTGGTCTACGGCCTGAAGATCAGAGGCTTGGACCGATGGGAGGGGCGCGGATGAGCCGCAAACCTTGGCCGCCTTACCTCCGGCCCGTTCCGCCCGCCCCCGATGGACCTCCGCCCGCATCCGAGCGTGAAGCATACCTGCCGCCTCCGAACATGCTGGAAAAGCTGTGGGCCTTGGACCCAGACCTTGCCGCTGCCGTCGAGGCGAAGGCCGAGGCAGCACGCAAGAAGCGCATGCCGAAGGTCGGAACGGCGCTTGAATTGTATTACGCAATGTATTGTGAGGATGATGATTAAATGACTTACGAAAACGATGGCCTCCGGCGGGAACCGGAGGCCGAAGGTATGGATAGGTCTAAGCAACACGACTATTCTAACCCTCCGGACGCCGAAAATAAAGCCGAAACGGCTGCTGCCGGCCCGGCACAGGACATTGCGGCGCGATGTCTGGCGGCTTTCGAAGGCTCGGCTGTTGCACATGGCTGGTACGATCCGGCGAAAGCCCAGCGAAAGCCAAACGGCAAAATCGACATAACCGGAGCCGCCGAAACTCGTTCCGGCGAAGCGACCGTTGAGCTCTGGGACCGACACGTAAACGGAGCGGCTCCGCTCGGAATAATTCCGCAGCGGGCGGACGGGACCACGCTTTGGGGCTGCATCGACGTGGACGATCGGACTCTAAACCACGGGGACATAATCCGGCAGATCGAAGGCGACAGTCTCCCGCTCGTGCCATGCCGCTCGAAGTCGGGAGGCTTGCACCTGTATCTTTTCCTTGGTGACCCCAAGCCCAGCGCCTATGTGCGAGAAACACTGGAACAAATCGCAAGGTATCTCGGAATCGATCCTAAGCTCCCGACCGCGGAGATATTTCCAAAACAGGACGCATCTACCAAGGAACACCCCGGCAGCTTCCTAAACATGCCCTATTTCGCAGGGGAGGCCGGCGGACGATATGCGTACAACGGCGATGGTGCGATCTTGGACGCCGAAGAGTTTCTAACGCGCGCCGAGCGCCGAACTCCGGGAATCGCAATCGCCGACATTCGGCTTGCGCTATTCCGCTACTGGAAAGAGCACGGCGAACGTCCTCGGGTCGAGGCAGACGACCACCATTTCGCGAAGCGCGAACTGGAGCGCCTTGCCGAGCGACTTGCCCGACAAGAGGAAGGGTCGCGCCACAATCTAACCTATGGATTCGCAAAGGACCTCGGACGGTTCGTCGGTGCAGGGTGGCTGGCGGAGGACGACGTGTTCGGCACTCTGCGGGAAGCGGTCGTACGAAACGGACTTCCGCTCCAAGATGGCGAGAGGGCGATCCGGGACGGCATTGCAGCCGGCAGAAAGGAGCAGCCGAAAGAGAGAGATAGAGCGGCGCAGGCGGGCGCAGGCGGTTCCGGCGGCGGGAGTGCAAACGCTGGCGAGCTGCAATGGCATTCGCTCGTAAAGGCTCCCGCGCCGCAGTGGCTGGTGAAGAAGCTGCTGCCGCGAACAGGAGCAGCGTTGCTGTCGGGGCAATGGGGCACGGGCAAGACCTTCGTCGCGTTAGACCTCGCGGGGTCCGTCGTGACTGGCACCGACTTCGCTGGACGTCGTGTAAAGCGAATAGGGGGCGTCCTGATACTCGCCGCTGAGGCTGCCGGCGATTTGCCCTTCCGTCTGGAAGGGCTGGTTGAAGGCAAGCTTGCTCCGAATGAGCCGACCCTATTTGAAGGTCCGCGAAAGCCTCTGCCGATTGCATGGGTCGACCATGCGCCTCCTCTGCTGTCGGGAGTTGATGCGGTAGTCGCGCGCGCAAAGGAGGCGGCGGCCAAACTGCGCGAGGAGCACGAGGTCGAACTTGCGCTGGTGATCGTCGATACGATGGCGGCTGCGGCTGGCTTTAGCGCCGAGAACGAATCTGCCGAAGGGCAAAAGGCGATGAATGCCTGTGCCGAGATAAGCAGGCAGACCGGCGCGCTGGTTTTGGCGATCGACCATTTCGGCAAGGACGAAAGCAAGGGCACGCGGGGCACTTCTGCCAAGGAAGCGTCCGCCGACGCGGTGCTCGCGCTTACGGATAAGGAAGAGCAGCCCGACGGATCGGCGATCGCGTCTATGAAAGTGCGAAAGCTCCGGAACGGCCCTACTGGCTCGGTGACTTATTACAGGTTGCCCGAAGTCGGGATCGGCGTGGACGATGACGGCGACGCGATCACAACATGCACGGTCGAATGGGACCTTGTCGGCCAGTTGAAGGCCAAGGCCGCGCCGAAGGCGAGGCCGCCAAAGGTGGCGAAGCACATTTCGATCATGATGCAGGCGCTCGGCCGGGTCACGTTGCCCACGCCGACCGAAGAGCTTCGCAAGATCGTATACGAGATCCACGGTGGGACCGACGGGGCATGCCGAAAAGCGTTCAACGAAGGCCTCAAGGACTGCGACCTTGAGCGGAAAGAAACGCCGGAAGGCGAAGTGATCGAGCATCTCGATCGTGGCTTCTAGCGCGTTACGGACGTTACAAGCGTTACGAGTAACGGTCGTAACGCGACCGAACGTTACCAGCGTTACTAGCCCTAGGGGGCTAGTAACGCTGGTAACGGTAACGCTCGGTCCAGGCTGGCCAGTTCCTCTTGCTTCGCGACCTTACAGTCGATCCGCGTGCACGTGTCGCACAGCCTCTTCGACCATGTGCCAGAGGTGAGGCGGGCACGGTTTCACCCTCGAACTGACGTCGATCCGGTTCGGGGCTACGCCCCGTGTTAGCCCGAGTGCAGCCTTTACATGCGCGACGTGGCACGGCTCGACCTTCGTTTGCCAGCGCTCCATGACGTAGGCTCGCTCTTTTACGTATCCCATGATCTTCCTCCTTTGCGAGACTTCGCACATCCCAGCATCGGAGCGTGTTCGGTGATAGTTCCCAAATGTAGTTCAGCGTCGGGATGCCGCAGCTTACTTGCGCACCTTCGGGCCGAGATGACTAAATCCCCGGAGAGGGGGTAGCCGTTTTTCGGCGCAGTCCCTCGGCTGGCGCTCGGCGACCCACGTCCCCGTCTTCCTGGCCACCATCTTCGGGCCAACGGTCCTCGGCTCCCAGCGCCTCGCCGCATGATGATGTCCGCCACGGTCGTGACGCGCCGCCATCGACGCCCTTGCCTTCGGCCGACGCCTATCTAAGGCGTTATCGAAGCACTGCGAAGCATACTTAAGCTATTGTTGTGTAACGACTTTTCGCCTCTCGGCGATTATGATCGCAAGGCGATGAGTAAAAACCTGTGCGATATAGCCACCGAAAACCCCGCCGATGCCGTCCCGACATCGAGCCTCCGCCCCCTCGGCGGCCCGACCGCCCGCACGCGCGTGACCAACGGCGCGGTCGCGATCGGTGGCGTCGACGGGCGGACGCTCTGGGCGCGCCGCTACAAAGATGTCGTCGCCCTCCACGCCAGTGATCTCGGCGGGGCCGACCTGATGTCGGAGGCGCAAAAGGCCCTCGTCCGTCGCGCCGCCACCCTCGTGGTCGAGCTGGAGCGGCTGGAGGCGCGGTTTGCGTCCGGCGATAAGCCCCCGTCCGAACGCGAACTCGACCTTTACTCCCGGCTCGCGGGCGGCCTGCGTCGCCTGCTGGAGACGATCGGCCTAGAGCGCCGGCCGCGCGACACGACCCCGACCATAACCGCCTATCTGCGGGCGCAGACATGATCCCGCGCATTAGCCTTCGCGGTGCGCTGGAGGACCCCTCCCTGCTGGGGGAGGCCCTAGGCGGCCCGACATGGGCGCGCTGGCGCACATTATTGCTAGCGATCCGAGGTGAACTTCTGCTTCCGGACGAAGAGGCGATCTTCGCCAAGCTGACGGGTGGGCGGACGCCGCCGACCGAGCCGGTGAAGGAGGCGCTGGTCGTCGCCGGGCGACGCGGCGGCAAGACGCGGGCGATGTCGGCGCTCGCGGTGTACCTCGCCGGCCTCTGCGACCACCGCTCCAGCCTCGCGGTCGGCGAGCGGGCCGTCGTGCTGCTTATCGCCCCAGACACCCGGCAGGCGCGCGTCGCGCTCGATTACGCGACCGGCATCCTGCACAGCAGGCCCATGCTGCGGCAGCTTATCGCCGCCCGCTCGGAGGACACGCTTTCCCTAACCAACGGCGTCGACCTGACGGTGCGCTCGGCGAACTTCCGCCGGCTGCGCGGCATGACCTGCGTCGCCGTGCTCGCGGACGAAGCCGCGTTCTGGCACTCCGACGACAGCGCCAACCCCGACACCGAGATCTTGGCCGCCGCCCGGCCGACGCTCGCGACGACGCATGGCCCCCTGATCGTAATCTCGAGCCCCTATGCGAAGCGCGGCGAGGTGTACGACCTGTTCCGCCGGCACTATGGCTCGAACGGCGACAGCTCGATCCTCGTGGCGCAGGGGACCAGCCGCGACTTTAACCCCGGCCTAGACCTGCACATCGTCGAGCGCGCCCTTCGGGACGATCCGGCGCGCGCCCGCGCCGAATATCTTGGCGAGTTCCGCGACGATATCGAAGGCTACGTCTCCCGCGAAGCGGTCGAAGCCTGCGTCGAGGCCGGGTGCTTCGAACGACCGAGGCGACCGACGTTCCGCTATGTCGGCTTCGTCGACCCGAGTGGCGGACGGGCCGACTCCATGACGCTCGCGATCGCCCATGCCGAGGGCGACATGCTGGTGCTCGACGCCCTGCGCGAGAAAGCGCCCCCGCTCTCCCCGGAGACGGTCGTCGCCGAGTTCGCCGAAGAGCTTGCCCGCTACGGCGTCCGCAAGGTCGAAGGCGATCGGTACGGCGCGGAGTGGACCGCCGAAGCCTTCCGGCGGCACGGCATCGATTACGCGAGCGCCTCCCGGCCCAAAAGCGAGCTCTATCGCGACCTTCTCCCCGCGATAAACAGCGGCCTATGCCGCTTGCTCGATAGCGAGCGGCTGGTTCTGCAGCTTACCGGCTTAGAGCGTCGGACAGCGCGCGGCGGGCGCGACACAATCGACCATAGCCCCGGCGCGCATGATGACCTCGCCAACGCCGCTGCCGGCGCGCTGCTGCTCGCCGAGTCGAGCGGTCGCCGAGGCGCTTGGCGCATGGGCGCGTACGGCTACGGCGGCCCTATCCACTGGTACGGCGACGACGGACCCCGGCAGCGCGCATGGCAGCGCGGTCCCGGCGTCTCCGCTGTCGACGGCTCCATTCCCACGAAGCATTAGCCAAAGGACCTTTGCCCCATGCCCGATATTCCGAAGAGCCCGCCGCCCTCGCTGAACGAGGCGCTGATCGATCGCCACTTTGCGATCGACCCGCAAAGCCGGTCCCCGATCGCCGACCCGGTACTCGCGGAACTGCGTGACGTGATGCAGGCCGGCCGCGTTGCGGCCGACAAGGCGACCCGCGTCTCCGCCGCGTTGCTGCGGGACGAGATGCAGACCCTCCCGGCTCGCCATCGCCGCGCGCAAGCCGAGGCGTGGCGCACCGTGGAAGGCTCGCTAAAGCGGTTCGACATGGCGCTCGCGGTCGCCCGCCGCGAGATCGAGGACGTCGAGCGACGGACCTTTGGCCCGCCGAAATCGAATGCTGCCGGCGACGTGATTATGGCCGGCGAGGTTCGCGCCCGCCTTGCCGCGATGCCCGAGGCCGACCGCAGGGCGGCTCTAGAGGCGGCGCTCGCCGAGGGCGACGACGCCGTGGTGGGTGCGGCCCTGCACGGCCCGAGCATGCTCTCCGGCCTGTCCGCGCCGGAACACGCCAGCCTTCGCGATCGATGGCGCCGCGCCCGGCATGGCCCCGAGTTGGAGCGTATCGACCGGCTTCGTAAGGCGCTCGACGACACGACGCGCGGCGGGAGCCTGTTGCTTAGCTACGTCGCGACGCTGACCGATCGCGCACTGATCGAGAAGGCGGAAGCCTCGGAAGCTGCGGCTCGCGAAGCCCTCGCGAGCTGAGTTCCTTAGCTCGTTACTCGACGCCGATAAATTCAACTTCTAGTCGGTTAGCTGGAGTGGCTATGCAGTAGTAATTAACTAACATCCCCTCGC
Source organism: uncultured Methylopila sp. (assembly GCA_902168115.1). Lineage (GTDB taxonomy): Bacteria > Pseudomonadota > Alphaproteobacteria > Rhizobiales > Methylopilaceae > Methylopila. The sequence goes on from CABHPB010000069.1 coordinate 24,968, forward strand.
CAGCTATTGTGGCTTTTAGCTTCACGGTAACAGACTTGCCTATTTTAGCAATCAAGAGCGGCCTGAGGAGTGCCTGTCGGTTATCGCTGCCAAATGTTCTATTAAGTTTTTCCATCATCTGTGCATCCAATATGTCATACTTGTTCGCAATGTTTTCTGCCTGCCCTCCGGTCGTATAATTGCCCAATATGTAATTGACTGCTCGATTTGCATCGAGGGGAACTATTTCGTTTCCAGACAAAACTATATTGCTATTAGTAGGCATTTTTTGCACAGATACGAGTATGCACTGTTTCTCCATTGCATCAATTGCTGACGCTGGGGTGATGAGCACCGTTAGTACGACCCAGAGCATGACACATATTTTAATCATGGAAAGTTCCTCGCAGTGCAAACGAACGAAATCGACTCTGAAAGGATCGGCTCCCTCGCATCGCGATGGTTGAGCCGCGGCGGCGCGTCTGTGTATGGCTGATCCGCAGCGCGCCGCCGACACTACTGTTTTACATATTTGACTTGAAACTCGCGAATAATCTCGTCTTGGTTGGAATAGAAAATTTTTCGAGCTCCATACATGGTAGCTCCGCTAGTTATCAAAAAAAGAACTGTGAAAAGGACAAAATACAGAAAATTCAGCTTTTGAATATTTTGTGGAGAGATAAGATAAATTATACGAGATACTCCGCCGGCGATAGCGAGGCATAATACAATCGCAAATATGAACAACGCAGCACTGACGGCCTTATGTATTAATCCCGGTCGATAGATAATATTTTGCGAACCTACCGCAGATGCAGTAAATAAGACGTCGCTTGTATTTTGACTTGAACGCCAAACCGTACGAATAACGAATTCAGATCCTGGATCTAAACTTGTAAAAGATAGTTGTGTAATATTTTTTCCGTTTGATGCGGTAAGGCCTGCTACCCCTTGAGAAGTAGACTGGACATAGTTGGTCAAAACGTCGCCTTGAAAAGAGACAGTTATACGTTTGTCGCCCCGCATATTTTCTTCATTTAGGACTTCTGTTCCCGTGTTTTTTAGCTTGTAGATGGTTTCGTAGCAGTTTGGAGAGCACTGCTGCTCGTGAACCGATAACGATATCGAGGGGTTCTCGGCATCTAATATAGTGCGGGTAGCCATGTAAGGCTCTATCGCATATGTTTTCGTGGGCGCAAAGAAGCTGTATATTCCGAGGATGGATGCTATAAAGCCAATTACTGCAAATACAAACGTTATAAGTCTGAAATAATTGGTATGTATTATTGCTATTCCATTCGAGGCAGAGCGAGATTCTTCCGTATCTCCCTTATCAATCACGTCCATTCCGCGTTCACCCCGTGGAAACGACCTTCAGCCTCGCTGGGCGAGGGGACACGACTATCCATGCGTCGTTGCCATAAGGCGCACGATACACCTGGTCTCGTATATTGGGATTGTTAGACAACGTGGAGAGGCTTTCCACCCCGGATTGCAGAACGATCGTTTGGGCCGGGTGAGGTGTCCTGCTTAGTGTGATTTGTTGCCTGGTTCGGCTTATTGCCAGCATTTTACCAGTCGCCCGCCGCACCAGCGCCGCATAGCGCTAAGCATTGGAAGATGCACGGTTATTTTCGATAGAGGCGCGCCTGCCGAACGGGCTTAACGCCTTGCCAACCCTGTCCGGGTAAGACTCATCGCGCGCGGCCGTCGTCGCCGCGCTGCGACGGGAGCCGGCGGTTGGCGTTTCAACTGCGGACGGTCATTGCGGGCGTTGCCTGCGCGCTGAGCTTCGGCGCGGCCGAGGGCGCGCGCGCGGCGAGCGCGACGATGACCACGGCCGCGGCGCCCGAGGGCTACACCCGCATCCAGTTCAGCTTCGACCAGGCCCCCGAGACGCAGGCGCGGCTCGCCAACGGCGTGCTGGTCGTCAGCTTCTCCGAGGCCGTCGAGATCAAGACCCAGGAGCTCGGGCGCGGGCCCGGCGGGCTGATCAGCGCGGTGCGGCGCGACCCGGACGGGACCGCGATCCGCATGGCGCTGAACGGGCCGGCCCGGCTGGTCACGACCTCGGCCGGCGAGCGCTACTTCGTCGACCTGCTGCCGAACGACTGGAAGGGCCTGCCGCCGCCGATCCCCAAGGACGTCATCGAGCAGCTCAGCCGCGAGGCGCGCGAGGCCCGCGCCCTCAAGGCGGAGGAGGCGAAGCTCCGGGCCGACCCGCAGCGCACGCTCACGATCGAGGGCGCGACCCATCCGACCTTCCGCCGGCTGATCTTCCGGCTCGGCGGCGACGCGCCCGTCGACTACCGCCGCTCCGGGCCGACCGTCGCGGTCAAGATCGACGCGCCCTTCGCCTTCGACCTCGCCGCCGCGAAGCTCCGCCTGCCGCTCGAACTCGCCGGCCTCGAGGCGCGGCGCACCGACGCCGGGCTGCAGATCTCGGTGCCGGCGCCGGGCGCGGGCGCCGTGCGCGGCTTCCGCGAGGACGGCGATTTCATCCTCGACATCGACCGCGACGACGCCCGCAAGCCGGCCGACGCGCCGGACGGCCACGCCGCCGCGGAGCCCGCGCATGCAGCGCCGTCTCCGGCCGAGGCGAAGCCGGCGGCGCAGGCGTCGCACGACGATGCGCCCCACGCCGCCGCGCAGGCTCCGCAGGCGACGCACGAGGCGAAGGCCGCTCCCGCGCCGGCTCCCGCTCCCGCTCCCGCGGCGCCGAAAACCCCTGCGCCGGCCGCCGCCAGGCCTGCGTCGCCGCCCACGGAGACGGCAGCCAAGCCCGCGCCCGCCGCTCCGGCCGGCCCGCTGTCGGCGACCCTCGCCCAGCCGGAAGCGCCCTCGATCAAGCGCATCGGCCAATCGCTGAGGCTGGTGTTTCCGTTCGCGCGCGAGACCGCCGCGGCGGTGTTCGAGCGCGGCCGGACGCTCTGGGTCGTGTTCGACGATCCGGCGCCGCTCAAGCTCGACGCCTTCGTGGCGAATTCCGGCGGCGCAATCCTTTCCGTCGAGCCGGTCGAGGTCGAGCGCGGTCAGGCCGCGCGCATCCGGCTCGCCGAACCGCGGCTCGTCTCGGTCTCGGCCGAGGGCGACGACTGGGTGGTCGCGCTCGGCGAGGACGTCATGACCCGCAGCGGCGCGATCGAGTTCGCGCCGGCGACCGACCGCAGCGGCCAGGCGGCGGTCCAGGCCGAACTGCCAAAGCTCGGGACCGTCCGCTCGATCGCGGATCCGGAGATCGGCGACAGGCTCGCGGTCGTCACCCTCGGCGCGCCGGCGCGCGGCCTGCCGGCGCTCAGGCAGTTCGTCGAGTTCGCCGCGCTGCCGTCCGCGCAGGGCCTCGCGCTCAACCTGCATTCCGACGACGTCGCGGTCGTCGCCTCGATCGAGCGCGTTTCGGTCGAGCGACCGGGCGGCCTGACGCTGTCGCCCTCGCTTGCGGTCCAGTCTGGACCGCCGGCCGAAACGATCGGCGATCTGGTGATGGACGCCGCGAGCTGGGCGGCGGAGAACGCCGTCCCCTTCGTCGAGCGCGAGAACGAGCTGACGCGGGCGGCGGCGCTGTCCTCGCCGCAGGACCGGCCCTCGGCGCGGCTGGCGCTCGCGGAATTCTACCAGGCGCGCGGCCGGGCGGCCGACTCGCTCGCCGTGCTCGGCGCGATCATCGAGGACGCGGGACTTTCGGAGCGCGATCCGCGCATCGGCCTGCTCCGGGCGGCCGCCGCCGTGGAGCTCGGACGTCCCACGGCCGCGCTCGCCATCCTGTCGCTTCCGAGCCTGCGCATGCGGCCCGAGGCGGCGCTCTGGCAGGCCGCCGCGCATGAAATGACGGGCCGGCTCGACGAGGCGCGCGCCGCGCTCAAGGACGGCGGCGTCGTCATCGGCCAGCTTCCGGCCGAGCTGAAGGCGCGCTTCACCGCGCTCGGCGTCCGGCTCGAGCTCGAGGCCGGCGACGCCGCGAGAGCCGACGCGCTCTATCGCGACCTGGAGATCCTGCCGACGACCGAGGGCATCGGCGCCCGCGAGATCCTGCGCGCCCGGATCGAGGAGGCCATGGGCCATTTCGACAAGGCGGACCGGGCGCTCGCCGCCGTCGCCAAGCGCGGCGAGCCGGCCGCCGCTGCCGAGGCTGAGCTGCGCTCGGTCGTGCTCGGGCTGAAGCTGAAGACGGTCTCCCCCGCCGAGGCGACCACGCGGCTCGAGCGTCTGACGACCGGCTGGCGCGGCGACAAGATCGAGGCCGAGGCGCTGGCGCGTCTCATCGACCTCTATGGCGGGGCCGGGCGCTGGCGTGAAGCGTTCTCGACGTTGCGCACCGCCGTCGAGGCGTTCCCGGAGGCCGACGACACCCGCGCGGTGCAGGACCGGATGCAGGAACGGTTCACCGACCTGTTCCTCGGCGGCGGCGTCGACAAGATGCCGAGGCTCGACGCGCTCGCGCTGTTCTACGACTTCAAGGAGCTGCTGCCGGGCGGCAAGCGCGGCGACGAGCTGGTCAGGCGGCTCGCCGACAAGCTCGTCGAGGTCGACCTGCTCGACCAGGCGGCCGAACTGCTCGGCTACCAAATCGAGAACCGCCTGACGGGCGCCGCGCGCGCGCAGGTCGCCTCGCGCGCCGCCCTGGTCGACCTGATGAACGGAAAGCCCGCCAAGGCGGTCGAGATGCTCCGCAAGACGCGGCAGGCCGATCTGCCGACCGGGCTCTTGAAGACCCGCACCCGTCTAGAGGCGCGCGCGCTCGCCGAGACGGGCCGCGTCGATCTCGCGCTCGAGATGGCGGACGGGATCGAAGGCGCCGAGGGCCGAACGCTGCGGGCCGACATTCTCTGGGCGGCGCGGCGCTGGAGCGAGGCCGGAGAGGCCCTCGAGGCCGCGCTCGGCTCTGTCTGGCGGGGTCCGGAGCGGCTCGACGCCATCCAGCGCGCCACCGTCATGCGGGCTGCGATCGCCTCCGCGCTCGCCGGCGACGGGCTCGCCGTCGACCGCATCCGTCAGAAATACGCGGGCAAGATGGGCGACAGCCCGGAGGCCGCGGGCTTCGAGATCGTCACCGCGCCGATCGAGGCGCGGGGCGACGCCTTCCGCGAGGTCGCGCGATCGGTGGCCGCGACGTCGAGCTTCCAGGCGTTCCTCGAGGAGTACAGGCGCGGCGCCTCGGACCCTGTGCCGGGGCAGGCGTCCAACGGCGACAGGTCTTCCGGCGACAGGAGCCCGAAGAAGGCCTGACGGGTGTCCTAGAGCGCCGGACTGTCCGGGACTGCGCTAAGTCCCGTAGCTCTGGACCAGGCTTCCCGCCACCAGGCTCCAGCCGTCGACCAGCACGAAGAAGATCAGCTTGAACGGCAGCGACACGATCGCCGGCGGCAGCATCATCATGCCCATCGACATCAGGACCGAGGCGACGACGAGGTCGATGACGAGGAACGGCACGAACAGTAGGAACCCGATCTCGAAGGCGCGGCGCAGCTCCGAGATCATGAAGGCCGGGACCAGCACCCTGAGCGAGACCTGATCGGGCGTCTCGGGCCGCGGTTCGCGCGAAAGATCTTGGAACAGCGCGAGGTCCTTCTCGCGCACATGGGCGAGCATGAAGGTCCGGAACGGCGCCGCCGTGCGCTGGAAGGCGGTGGCGTCGTCGATCTGGCCGGCGATGCGCGGCGCGATCCCGTCATTGTAGGCGGTCGTGAAGGTCGGCCCCATGACGAAGGCGGTGAGGAACAGCGCGAGCGCGGTCACGACGGCGTTGGGCGGGGCCGTCTGCGTGCCGATCGCGGTGCGCAGTAGCGACAGCACGACGACGATGCGCGTAAAACTCGTGACCATCACGAGGATCGACGGCGCGAGGCTCAGGACGGTGATCAGCGCGACGATCTGCAGGGCGCGCTCGCTGACGCCGCCCTGACCGAGGTCGAGGGTCATCGTCTGCGCCACTGCGGGCGCGGCCGCGAGGGCGCCGAGCGCCGCCAGCGCCCATCGCGCCCCGCGCCGCATCATCGGTCGGGAGCGGGGAAGGGCCAAGGCCGGCCTCCGTCCGGACGGACCGTCAGGACTTCGGCTTGCCGATGTCCCGGCCGAGCAGGCTCGCCATCTCGGCCTCAAGCGAGAAGTCGTCGTCGTCCTCCTCCGCCTCGTCGCGGCGCTCGGCGCGCACCTCGGGGGCGGGCTGCCCATCCTTCTTCGGCGCGTCCGGCTGGGCGTCCGGCCTGACGTCCGGCTTGGCCGCCTGGGCCTGGACCGCGGGCGCCGCGGGCTTCGCGACGTCGGGCCTGGGCGCGTCGGCCTTCGGCGCTTCGGGGGCCTGCGCCTCGGGCTTCGGCGCGGCGGCCGGGCTTGCGATCGTCGGCACGTTCCTCACCCTCGTCGGCCTCGCGATGATCTTCGCGACCGACCTTCATCACCTCGCGATCGGCGCGGTGGCGGCGAGCTACGACGCCTTCCGTCCCGGCGACTTCCCCGGGACCGGCGACGCCGCGCGGCTCGCGACGACCGCGATGGGCAACGCCTTCAAGATCGGCATCCAGCTGTCGGCCCCGTTCCTCGTCTTCGGCCTGATCTTCAACGTCGGCCTCGGCGTGCTGTCGCGCCTGATGCCGCAGCTGCAGGTCTTCTTCATCGCCGCGCCTTTGTCGCTGATCGCGGGCTTCGCGCTGCTCGCGCTCGTCGTCGGCGTGCTGATGAACGTCTTCCTGTCGGGCGTCGCCGACACCTTCCGCATGCTGACGGGGGGGTAGCGGGATGGCGGAGTCCGAAGGCGGCGAAAAGACAGAAGAACCGACGCGCAAGAAGCTCGAGGACGCGCTGAAGCGCGGCGACGTCGCGAAGAGCCAGGAGCTCAACGTCTGGTTCGGCCTCGCCGCGGCGACGCTCGCGATCTCGATCTTCGGCGACGGCGCTGTCTCGAGCATCGGCCGGATGCTGACGCGCTTCCTCGAGCATCCCGAGACGATCGCGATCGACGGGGCCTCGCTCCGGACGATGACGGGCGGCCTCGGCCTCTCCATCGGCGCAGCGCTCGCGCTGCCCGTTCTGGTGCTGGTGATCGCCGCGATCGCCGGCAACATGGTCCAGCATCCGCCGCTCTACACGACCGATCCGCTGACGCCGAAGTTCTCGAAGATCTCGCCGGCGTCCGGCTTCAAGCGGCTGTTCTCGGCGGAAAGCCTGATCAACTTCGTCAAAGGCCTGATCAAGCTCGGCATCGTCGGCACCGTGATCTGGCTGGTGGTCTGGCCCGAGCGGACCAAGGTCGCCTCGCTCACCGAAGGCGACGTCGCCGGCCTGCTGCCGGTGCTGCGGACGCTGACGCTCCATGTGCTCGTGGCGTCGGTCTGCGTCTTCGCGCTGATCGCGCTCGCCGACTACCTCTGGCAGCGCCATCGCTGGCGCGAGCGCCTCAAGATGACCGTTCAGGAGGTCCGCGAGGAGCACAAGCAGCAGGAAGGCGACCCGCATATCAAGGGCCGCATCCGCCAGCTCCGGCGCGAGCGCTCCCGGAAGCGCATGATGGCCGCGGTGCCGACCGCGACCGTGGTCGTCGCGAACCCGACCCACTACGCCGTCGCGCTCAAATACGAGGCCGGCATGAACGCGCCGATGTGCGTCGCCAAGGGCGTCGACGCGCTCGCGCTTCGGATCAGGAAGCTCGCGGAGGATTCGGGCGTGACGGTGGTCGAGAACCCGCCGCTCGCCCGCTCGCTGCACGCCGTCGTCGAGGTCGACAGGGAGATCCCGGCCGAGCACTACAAGGCGGTCGCCGAGGTCATCGGCTTCGTCATGCGCAGGAAAGGCCGGCGGTAGCCGCACCTGACCCCTTCCCGCTGCCGCGGGACAGGGATCAGGAAGAGGCGAGGCCGCGTGATCCGTCCCTCGGAGAGGGCAGGGTGGCCGAGACGCAAGCCGAGATCGGGTGGGGTCGGTTCAGGATTGAGCGGCCCGGCGCCGTCCCGCTCGACGCTCCAAGTCCCCTCCCGACCCTGCGCTTGCGCGCAGCGCCGCCTCCCCAGCCAACTCCGCTGTTGCGGAGTTGGCCAATCGAAATGGCTCAAGTCGGGAACACCCGACTTGAGCGCGCGGGGCAGGGATCAGGAAGGAGCGCTACTTTCCCTTGCGCGGATCGTACGCTTTCGGCGTGATCGCGAGCTTCTTCCTGAAGCTCTTCGCGATCTCCTCCCACTTAACGAACTTGAAGTTCGAGGCTTCCGGGTCGCCGTCGAGCTCGTCGCCGTCATAGCCGTCCTGGGTGATGAACAGGCCCTTCTCGAAACCCGGAAGGCCGAGCGAGATCACCTCCGCGCCGTCGCTCTCCTGCACGGCGTCGATACCCTTGACGGCGCCGACGCGGAACGAGCCGACCAGCGCCGGACCCGTCTTCCCGGCGATCTCGAACACCGCGAAGCTGTCGTCATAGGGCGCGTCGGGCGCGGGCTGGTCGCCATGCGCGCCGCCCTGGCTGGAGGCGATGAGATAGCCCTTGCCGTCATTGGAATAGTAGATGCACAGGCCCTCGACGTCGCGGGAGATCACGCTGTTCGGATTGAAGAAGCTGCTCTCGCTGGACCCACGGGTCTCGTAGATCAGCCGGGCCCCGGCGCCCTCGCCTTTAGCGAGATCGACGCGCCAGATGCCGACGTCCTCTTGGCCCGCGTAGAGCACGCCGTTGCGCTGATCGACCGCGAGGCCCTCGAATTGCGGGCTCCAGTCCTTGCGCGGATCGTCCTCGTTCTCCTGCCGCAGGTCCTGGCCCTTGTGCACGACGGGCACGCGGAAATCATAGGCGTAGACAGCCTCGACGGTCCCGTTCTTCCGCGGCTCCAGACTGAACACGCCCACCCGCGGCTCGCCGCGCTGGGTGACGACGGCGAGCGCGTCGCCGTTCGGGCGCTTCCAGGTCGTGAGGCCATAGGCGGTGTTCTGGTCGTCGAGCGGATTGGCCTCGAGCCCGGTCCCGTCGGTCTTCGGGCGCTTCGGGAAGGCGCGGCCGGCGCCCTTGAAGGTGATCTCGACCAGCGGCGCCTCCGCCTTGCCGTCGATCCGGAAGATGCGGATGACGTCGAGCCCGCGGTCGCTCGCGACGGCGACGTCGACCTTGCGGCCGTCGGCGAGCTTCAGCCCGTACACGACGTCGACATTGTTGATCCGGCCGCCGTTCGGCGCCGGGTCGAGCACCTGCCGGCGCCTGCCCTTCAGATCGTAGACCCGCAGGCCGCCGTCCTTCACCGCGGTGACGACGAGGCTCTTCGCCTTGTCCCCGCGCGCGATCCAGACGGCGGGGTCGTCGCCGTCGGACTCGAAGGCGTTGTCGGGAAGGGTGCGGGTTTCGAGCGTCGGCTCGGCGACGCCGATCGCGGGGGGCTCCGCTAAGGCGGGGGACGCGATTAGCGTCGCGGCGAGAAGCAGGGCGTGGCGCATTGGGTCGGCCGCTCCGGAAGACCGGCCCCGGCGGGCCGTCATGGCTGCCGCTAGCATCCGTCGATGACGGACGAGCGACAGCGCGCTCCCGGCTGATGCGCCGCGGATCCTCCGACGTCGCTGGATGATCGAAGCGTCCGTACGCGACAGCTTCGAGGCTACGTATTCGTACCGATCATCACTCGACGAACTGCGGCGCAAATAATCCGAGGTCGGTACATCGAACGCCACTGGCGCGCCGTCGGCGCGGAAGGAGCAGAAATGTCGATGAAAGGCGTCGCCCCAAGTCTCTTTCCAAGTCTCGCCCGAGGTCTCTCTGCAAGTCTCGCCCAAAGTCTCGCCCGAAGTCTCGCCCTGGCTTTCTTCGCGCTGCTCGCCGGCGTCGCGGGAGCCTCCGCTCAGGCCGCGCGCACATGGGTCTCCGGTGTCGGCGACGACGCCAACCCCTGCAGCCGCACCGCGCCGTGCAAGACATTCGCCGGCGCGATCTCCAAGACCGCCGACGGCGGCATCATCGACGTGCTGGATCCCGGCGGCTTCGGCGCCGTGACGATCACGAAGGGCATCACCCTTCGCAGCATCAGCGAAGGCGGCAGCATCCTCGCCTCCGCGACGAACGGGATCAACATCAACGCTCCGGAAAAGGTCGTGAGCCTCGTCAACCTCCGGATCGACGGCGCGCCTTCGAGCGCCCCGGGGCTGATCGGCGTGAACGTGATCGCCGCAAACTTCGTGTCGCTGGAGAACTGCCTGATTTCCGGCTTCAAGAGCACGGGTTCGCCCACGACAGGCGTCGGCGTGCGGATCGCGTCAGGCCGCAACGTGACCGTCAGCATCGTCGACTCGATCTTGCGCGACAATCTGGTGGGGGTCGACATGGCTCCGAGCGGCGGAGCGCGGCACAATCTGCAACTGGTCGACGTCAAGTTCGCCAAGCAGCCGATTTCCCTGCGGGCGGACGCGCTGAGCATCATCACCGCGCGGGGCTCGATGGTGAACGAGACGGTCACCCTGACCAACGGCGCGCAATTGCGGTCCTATGGCGACAACATCTTCGCGGGAGGCTTCACGCCGTCGCAGACCGTGCCGCTCAAATAGGTCGGCGGCGACCGCCCGAAGTCTGTTGGGCGCGCCGCGAGGCTCCTTGAAACCGCTCGCTCTTGGCCGCATGGTCCAACGGACCTCCGGCGCGCTCGAATCGCCGGCTGAGCGCCCGCGCGAGTTGAAATGAGCAGCGTCGCCGACCGATCCACGCCGCCCGCCGAGCCCGCGATCGACAGATCGGGACGCACCGGCTCCATCGGCCTCGTCGTCCTGCTCGCCGCCGTGCTGGTCGGGGCGGGGCTCGCCATTTCCTTCCTGAAGGGCGAGGCGGCGCAGCCCTGGATCCTCGGCCTGCTCGCCGTGCTCTCGGTGATCGGCGTCTTCGCGCTGTTCGCCGGCGCCGTCGGCGTCATCCAGCTGTCGACCCGCGGGGCGCGCGACGACCTCGCGCGCGGCGTCGTGGCCGGCGACGAGGACGGCGTGCTGGTCACCGACAGCGCCGGCCGCATCGTCTTCGCCAACGAGGCCTATCTCGACCTGACCCGCGCCGAGAACGCCGCGTCCGCCCGGACGGTCGAACGCGCCTTCGCCGGCAATCCGGACGTCGCGGAGGCGATCTACCGGCTCGCGCAGGCCGCGCGCTCCGGCAAGCGCGCCTTCGAGGAAGCGCGCGCGACGCTGCCAGACGGGCGCGGCGCGTGGTTCCGGATCGGCGTGCGCCCGGTCTCGCGCGCGGGGCAGACGGAGACGGTGTGGACGCTCTCCGACGTCACCGGCGAGCGCGAGCGGCACGAGGGCGTCTTCCAGGAGCTCCAGCACGCCGTCGACTTCCTCGACCACGCGCCGGCGGGATTCTTCGCCGCGGGCGGCGACGGCTCGATCGTCTACATGAACGCGACTCTCGCCGACTGGCTCGGCCAGGACCTGACCCGGGTCGGTCCCGGCGCGCTGAGGCTCGGCGACATTCTGGCCGGAGAAGGGGCGGCGCTGGTCGAGGCCGTGGCCCCGCGGCCGGGCGCGACCTCCACCGAGATCATCGACGTCGACCTGAAGGCGCGCGGCGGCCGCGCCGCGCCAGCGCGCCTGCTCCATGCCGTGACCTGGGGCGCCGACGGCTCTGCCGGGGCCTCGCGCACGCTGGTGCTCGACCGCGGCCCGGGCGCCGACGTCTCCGAGCCGCTGCGCGCCGCGGAGGTGCGATTCGCGCGCTTCTTCAACAACACGCCGCTCGCCATCGCGACGGTGGACTCGAACGGCCGGATCGCGCGGGCCAACGCGCCGTTCGCAAAGCTGTTCGGCGACCGGCTGAAGGCGGAGGGCGAGGCCCGGTCCGTCTACGCCTGCCTCGCGCAGGAGCGGGACCGCTCGGCGCTCGAGACGGCGGTCAAGGCGGCGGCGCGCGGCGAGGGCGACATCGCGCCGGTGGACGCGGCCCTGCCCGGCGAGAACGGGCGCTCTGCGACGCTGTTCGTCACCCGCGTCGACGACCGCGACGGCGACGACGAGGCGGCGGTCGTCTATGCCCTCGACACCACCGACCAGCGCGCGCTCGAAGCGAAGTTCGCGCAGAGCCAGAAGATGAACGCGGTCGGGCAACTCGCCGGCGGCGTGGCGCACGACTTCAACAACGTGCTGACCGCCATCATCGGCTATTCCGACCTGCTGCTGGCCAACCACCGGCCGACCGACCCGTCCTTCCAGGACATCATGCAGATCAAGCAGAACGCCAACCGGGCCGCGAGCCTGGTGCGGCAGCTGCTGGCCTTTTCGCGCCGCCAGACCCTGCGCCCGCAGGTCATCGCGCTCGGCGACACGCTGGCGGACCTCAGGATGCTGCTGTCGCGCCTGCTCGGCGAGAAGATCAAGCTCGAGGTCGTGCAGGGGCGCGACCTCTGGCTGGTGAAGGCCGACCTCAACCAGTTCGAGCAGGTCGTCATCAACCTCGCGGTCAACGCCCGCGACGCCATCATGGAGCACGACGCGGACGGCGGCTCGGTCACCATCCGCACGCGTAACGTCCCCGCCGCCGCGATCGCCGCCCTCGGCCACCCGGAAGTGCCGCAGGCCGACTTCGTGCTGATCGACGTCGAGGACACCGGGCCCGGCATTCCCGACAAGATCATCGACCAGATCTTCGAGCCGTTCTTCTCGACCAAGGAGGTCGGCAAGGGCACGGGCCTTGGGCTCTCGACCGTCTACGGCATCGTCAAGCAGACCGACGGCTACGTCTATGCGCTGTCCGAAGCAGGCAAGGGCGCGACCTTCCGCATCCTGATTCCGCGCCACGTCGCCGTGGAGGGCGAGGAGGCGAGGCCCCAGGCCGCCGCGGCGCAGGCGGCGCAGGACATGACCGGCTCCGGCACCGTGCTGCTGGTCGAGGACGAGGACGCCGTGCGCGCCTTCGGCGCCCGCGCGCTCGCCTCGCGCGGCTACACCGTTCTGGAGGCGCGCTCGGGCGTCGAGGCGCTGGAGCTGATGAAGGACCACGCGGCGGAGGTTCAGCTCGTCGTCTCCGACGTCGTGATGCCGGAAATGGACGGCCCGAGCCTGCTCCGCGAGCTGAGAAAGGCGCAGCCGGACCTCAAGATCATCTTCGTCTCCGGCTACGCCGAGGACGCCTTCAAGAAGAACCTGCCCGAGGGCGAGTCGTTCTCTTTCCTGCCCAAGCCCTTCAGCCTCAAGCAGCTCGTGCAGGCGGTGAAGGAGACGATGGGATCAGGCGGAGAAGCGAACAGCTGAGGCGACGTGTTCGCCCTGAAATGTTCCCCTTGCGTTCTAAGAACAAAAACGGTACATATCGCGCGTTGAAGCCCCGCCACGGCCCGTGCCATAAGGAGCGCCCCGCGATGCCCCAGCCCTCGCTTCGCCTCGTCGAAGGAAGCTCCATGGACAAGACCAAGGCGCTCGACGCCGCGCTGTCTCAGATCGAACGCGCCTTCGGCAAGGGCTCGATCATGCGGCTCGGCGCCGGCCAGGCCGCCGCCGAGATCGCGGTGGTGTCGACCGGCTCGCTCGGCCTCGACATCGCGCTCGGCGTCGGCGGCCTGCCGCGCGGCCGGGTGATCGAGATCTTCGGCCCGGAAAGCTCGGGCAAGACGACGCTCGCGCTGCACACCATCGCCGAGGCGCAGAAGAAGGGCGGCGTCTGCGCCTTCGTCGACGCCGAGCATGCGCTCGACCCGATCTACGCCCGCAAGCTCGGCGTGAACCTCGAGGACCTGCTGATCTCGCAGCCGGACGCCGGCGAGCAGGCGCTCGAGATCGCCGACACGCTGGTGCGTTCGGGCGCGATCGACGTGCTCGTGGTCGATTCAGTCGCGGCGCTGACGCCCCGGGCCGAGCTCGAGGGCGAGATGGGCGACGTGCAGCCCGGCCTGCAGGCCCGGCTGATGAGCCAGGCGCTGCGCAAGCTGACGGGCTCGATCGCCAAGTCCAACACCATGGTCATCTTCATCAACCAGATCCGCATGAAGATCGGCGTGATGTATGGCAGCCCGGAGACCACGACGGGCGGCAACGCGCTCAAGTTCTATGCCTCGGTGCGTCTCGACATCCGCCGCATCGGCTCGATCAAGGACCGGGACGAGGTCGTCGGCAACCAGACCCGCGTCAAGGTCGTCAAGAACAAGGTCGCGCCGCCGTTCAAGCAGGTCGAGTTCGACATCATGTACGGCGAGGGCGTCTCGAAGACCGGCGAACTGATCGACCTCGGCGCCAAGGCCGGCATCGTGGAGAAGTCCGGCGCCTGGTACTCCTACGACAGCCAGCGCCTCGGCCAGGGCCGCGAGAACGCCAAGCTGTTCCTCAAGGAGAACCCCGTGGTCGCCGCGCGGATCGAGTCCGAGGTGCGACAGGCCGCCGGCGTCATCGCCGAGAAGATCTTCGACGAGGTCGACCCGAACGATCCGGACGTCGACGCCGACTGATCGGCGCAGGACGAAGCCTGCGTGTCGCGGGCTGCGTTTCTGGACAGCCGGTCAACCCGCTGCTTAATGTGCCCCGCGCCTCGCAGCGTGGCTCTCCGGAGCCGCGTCGCGAGGCGCCGACCGTTTCCGGTCGGTCTTCCGGAAGGCCGGAAGTCGTTTCCCAGCGTCAGGCAGTTTGCGGCACGATGAGCGGCGTCAACGAGATCCGATCGACCTTTCTCGACTACTTCAGGGGCGAGGGCCACGAGGCAGTGGCCTCCGGGCCGCTGGTGCCGCGCAACGATCCGACGCTGATGTTCACCAGCGCCGGCATGGTCCAGTTCAAGACGCTGTTCACCGGGGTCGAGAAGCGCGCCTACACGACCGCGACCACCGCCCAGAAATGCCTGCGCGCCGGCGGCAAGCACAACGACCTCGACAATGTCGGCTACACCGCCCGGCACCTCACCTTCTTCGAAATGCTCGGCAATTTCTCGTTCGGCGACTACTTCAAGGAGCGTGCGATCGAGCTCGCCTGGGAGCTCGTCACCAAGCGCTTCGACCTGCCGAAGCAGCGCCTGCTCGTCACGGTCTATATCGACGACGACGAGGCGGCCGACCTCTGGAAGAAGATCGCGGGGCTTTCCGACCGCCGCATCATCCGCATCGCCTCTTCCGACAACTTCTGGGCGGCGGGCGAGACTGGTCCGTGCGGGCCGTGCTCCGAAATCTTCTTCGACCAGGGCGAGGGCGTCGCCGGCGGGCCTCCTGGCAGCGCCGACGAGGACGGCGACCGGTTCCTCGAATTCTGGAACCTGGTCTTCATGCAGTACGATCAGATCGCGCCCGGCGACCGGCGCGATCTGCCGCGCCGGTCGATCGACACCGGCATGGGACTGGAGCGCGTCTCCTCGATCCTGCAGGGGGTGCAGTCGGTCTACGACACCGACCTGTTCCGCAACCTGATCGCGGCCTCGGTCGAGGCGACCGGCGTCAAGGCCGAGGGCGAGGCGGCGGCGAGCCACCGCGTCATCGCCGATCATCTGCGCTCGTCGAGCTTCCTCGTCGCCGAAGGCGTGCTTCCCGGCAACGAAGGCCGCGGCTATGTGCTGCGCCGGATCATGCGCCGTGCGATGCGCCATGCGCAGCTGCTCGGCGCGAAGGATCCGCTCATGCACCGCCTGGTGCCGACCCTCGTGCGCGAGATGGGCGGCGCCTATCCGGAGCTGGTGCGCGGCGAGAAGCTGATCGGCGAGACGCTGGAGCTCGAGGAGACGCGCTTCCGCACCACGCTTGCGCGCGGCCTCGGCCTGCTCGACGAGGCGACTGTGGACCTGAAGTCCGGCGACAGCCTGCCCGGCGAGACGGCGTTCAAGCTCTATGACACCTTCGGCTTCCCGCTCGACCTGACGCAGGACGCGCTGCGCCCGCGCGGCGTCTCCGTCGACGTCGACGGCTTCAACTCGGCGATGGAGCGGCAGAAGGCCGAGGCGCGCGCCGCCTGGTCGGGCTCCGGCGAGGCCGTCACCGAGACGATCTGGTTCCCGATCCGCGACCGCGTCGGCGCGACCGAGTTCCTTGGCTATGCGGAAGAGCAGGCCTCCGGCCAGGTCGTCGCGATCGTGAAGGACGGCGCCGAGGTCGAGCGGCTGGCGTCGGGCGAGAGCGGCCTCGTCGTGCTGAACCAGACCCCGTTCTACGGCGAATCCGGCGGTCAGGTCGGCGACCACGGCACGATGTCCGGCGACGGCGTCGCGATCGACGTCGCCGACACCCAGAAGAAGCTCGGCGATCTCTTCGTCCATTCGGTCACGCTGCGCGAGGGCGCGCTCGCCGTCGGCGACGAGGTGAAGCTCGCCGTCGATCACGCTCGCCGCTCGTCGGTGCGCGGCAACCATTCCGCGACGCATCTGCTGCACGAGGCTCTTCGGCTCACGCTCGGCGATCACATCGCCCAGAAGGGCTCGCTCGTCGCGCCCGACCGGCTGCGCTTCGACTTCAGCCATCCGAAGCCGATCTCCGACGTCGAGCTCGGCGAGGTCGAGCGTCTGGCGAACGCCGTGGTCTGGCAGAACGACCCGGTGACCACGCGCGTGCTGCCAATCGCGGACGCGATGGAGTCCGGCGCCCGCGCGCTGTTCGGCGAGAAGTACGGCGACGAGGTTCGCGTCGTTTCGATGGGCCGGCCCGCGCCGGGCGCGAACAAGGCGTTCTCCGTCGAGCTCTGCGGCGGGACCCATGTCGCCTCGACCGGTGAGATCGGGCCGATCACCATCGTCGGCGAGGGCGGCGTCGCGTCCGGCGTCCGCCGCATCGAGGCGCTGACCGGCGAGGCGGCGCGGCTCCATCTCGAAGGCCAGAACGCACGCGTCGCGGATCTCGCGGCCCTGCTGAAGGCGCCGGAGAGCGAGGTCGTGGCGCGCGTCGAAACGCTGATCGAGGAGCGCAAGCGGCTCGAGCGCGAGCTTGCCGACGCGCGCAAGAAGCTCGCCATGGGCGGCGGCGCGGCTGGCGGTTCAGACGACGCCACCCGCGAGGTCGCGGGGGTGAAGTTGTTCGCCCGCACGGTCGAGGGCATCGAGATGAAGGACCTCAAGGGCCTCGTCGACGAGGCGAAAAAGGCCATCGGCTCGGGCGTCGCGGCGATCGTCGGCGTGACGTCCGAGGGCAAGGCCGGCGTCGTGGTCGGCGTGACGCCGGACCTGACGCAGCGGTTCAATGCTGTGGAGCTGGTGAGGGCCGCCTCGGCCGCGCTCGGCGGCTCGGGTGGCGGCGGCCGGCCGGACATGGCCCAGGCTGGCGGGCCGGACGGCGCCAGGGCCTCCGAGGCGCTCGACGCCGTCGCGGCGCGGCTTGCGGCGGCCTGAACCGCCGCAAGCGAAATCGGTGAATCAGGAGCGCTCGCCGCGCTCGGGAGCGGCCGTTCTCTTCGCGGCGCGCACGGCGTTCGGCCGGGCGCGCTCGGCCGCGCGCACGAGGTCGGGCGCCTGACGCTCGATGGCCGGCGCGCCCTGCGCCGGGTTCGCCGCCTGCGCCGGCGGCACGGCCGCACAGGTCATGGCCGAGGCGAGAAAGCCGAAGAACATCGCGGTCTGCTTGGTCGTCTTGTCCATTGTCGACCCCCTTATCGGATGGCTCGATAGCGATCAGCCCATTTCGAGCGATCGGGACAATAACGGGTTCGCTCCAGAAAGAGTTCCTGAAGACTTCTGGGTCGTTTCGTGGCGCCGTGCGTCACGTTCATTAATGGTTATTCAGATGAACGGACGTTCAGAAAGATCGTAATGCAGATCAATGGCCTGCGGCGCATTCGCCGCAGGCCAGATTGTCTCGTCCGTTCAGGCCATCGCCTTCTGCAGGTTCTCGTCGACCTTGTCGAGGAAGCCTTCGGTGGTCAGCCACTTCTGGGTGTCGCCGACGAGCAGCGCCAGATCCTTGGTCATGAAGCCGCTCTCGACGGTGTCGACGCAGACCTTCTCCAGCGTCTCAGCGAAGGTCTTCAGCTGCGCGTTGTCGTCGAGCTTGGCGCGATGGCCGAGGCCACGCGTCCAGGCGAAGATCGAGGCGATCGAGTTGGTCGAGGTCGCCTTGCCCTTCTGGTGCTCGCGATAGTGGCGGGTGACCGTGCCGTGGGCGGCTTCCGCTTCCATGATCTTGCCGTCGGGCGTCGTCAGCACCGAGGTCATCAGGCCGAGCGAGCCGAACCCCTGCGCGACCGTGTCGGACTGCACGTCGCCGTCGTAGTTCTTGCAGGCCCAGACATAGCCGCCGGACCACTTCAGCGCCGAGGCGACCATGTCGTCGATCAGGCGGTGCTCGTACCAGATTTTCTTTTCGGCGAACCTGTCCTTGAACTCGGCCTCGTAGATCTCCTGGAACAGATCCTTGAAGCGCCCGTCATAGCCCTTGAGGATGGTGTTCTTGGTCGAGAGATAGACAGGGTAACCGCGGTTGAGACCGTAATTCAGCGAGGCGCGGGCGAAGTCGCGGATCGAGTCGTCGAGGTTGTACATCGCCATGGCTACGCCCGAGCCCGGTGCGTCGAACACCTCGTGTTCGATGGTCTGGCCGTCCTCGCCGACGAACTTGATCGTCAGCTTGCCCTTGCCGGGGAACTTGAAGTCGGTGGCGCGGTACTGGTCGCCGAAGGCGTGGCGGCCGACGACGATCGGCTGCGTCCAGCCCGGAACGAGGCGCGGCACGTTCTTGCAGATGATCGGCTCGCGGAAGATCACGCCGCCGAGGATGTTGCGGATCGTGCCGTTGGGCGAGCGCCACATCTTCTTGAGCTTGAACTCTTCGACGCGTTGCTCGTCCGGCGTGATGGTTGCGCACTTCACGCCGACGCCGTGCGTCTTGATGGCCTCGGCCGCGTCGACCGTCACCTTGTCGTCGGTCGCGTCCCGGTGCTCGACGCCGAGGTCGTAATAGTGGAGGTCGAGATCGAGATAGGGGTGGATCAGCTTGTCCTTGATCGCCTTCCAGATGATCCGCGTCATCTCGTCTCCGTCGAGTTCGACGACGGGGTTGGCGACCTTGATCTTCGACATCGGGAGACAGTCCTCGCGGTCAGGCGTGTGACGGGTTTGTGCAGCGCGTTCGTCTAGCACGCAGGCGCGAACAGCGCCAAGGCTGGCGCTGCTTTCGCCTCCTCTAGGAAGGCGTCGTTCAGTGCTTCTGAAAGCGCCCGAGAAGGCCGTAAAGACAGCCTTTGAAGAGGACGTAAAGTCCGAGCGCCAGATAGCCGAGGCCGATCAACTGCGCGGCCTGCAGTGCGCCGCCCTCCATAAGGCCCCAGACGCCATTCTCGAGGAGGTAGTCGAGATTGGCGTGGGCCGCCATGGCGAAGTTCGCCGTGACAAGACCGAACAGGCCGCCGAACAGGCCCATCGCCGCGAAGGTCAGCGGCCAAGGGCCGTCGAACAGATAGGCCAGAAGCCGCCGCACTATCGCTCTCCGCGCCGCGCTTTCCGACGCTACGGGGAGGGGCTGTCGATCGTTACAGGCGTCGATGAAACGGTGTCGGCCCCGGACTGGCCAGGCGCCTTCTGTCGACCGGGTCTTCGCAGCGCGTGAGCACGCCTCACCACCTCATGCTCGCTCTCGATGTCTACCGCCAGCTTCGCGAGGCGCCTCTCGCCGCATCGCCGGTCGAGAACCGCGAGCGCCCGGATCAACGGATGATGGCTCGCAAGCATCTGCTCGATCGACTCGCTGAGAGACAAGAACAGCGCGCGCTGAAGGACGTATTGGTCCTCGAAACCCCGCTCCGCGAGCTGTCTGTCGGTCGCTTCGCGATCATCGGCCGAGACCGCGCCATTGTCGGCAGGCAGGGCTAGACGGCGCTCCTTGGCCTTCTGGTAGTAGGACGCCCCGTAAATCTTCTTGCCGTCTAGCGTCAGCCAGATCTCGCCTTCGTCGTCATGCGCCTTGCGGTATCGCGTGACCTGTATCAGGGCGCGTCCCTTCATCTCCTCGACAAAGCGAAGCTCGATCAGCTGCTTCAGCTTGCTCCACTGCATGTACGTTCCGGTCTCATCGTATCGCGTGCGGCCAGTCTGAGCCTTTTGCGGCGCAGCTTCCACAGGAGTTCGCCCGCGCGGCGCTCCCTGCATGCCTCTTGTTGCATTGCAGCATATGGTCGAAGCCGCCGCAGGTCTTATGTCGGCGGTCAGCAATCATGAAATCCGGAGCCTGAGATGAGCAACGCGGAGATCGCGCGCGCAGCGCCTGTGTCCGGGGAGCAGGGCGCCGGCTCGCTGGTGGTGTTCGCCGCGGCGGTGGCCTGCGGGATCATCGTCGCCAACCTCTATTACGCCCAGCCGCTGGTCGACCTGATCGCGCGTGACCTCGCGATCTCGCCGTCGGCCGCGAGCGCCGTCGTGGCGCTGACCCAGATCGGCTACGCGACCGGCCTCATCCTCGTCGCGCCGCTGGTCGACCTGTTCGAGAGCCGCCGCTTGCTTACGCTGACGCTCGGCGCGGCGGCCGCGGCGCTCGTGCTTGCAGCGACCGCGCCGAGCGGGGCGGTGTTCCTCGCCGCCGCGCTGCTGATCGGCGTCGCCTCGGTCGCGGCGCAGATGCTGCTGCCGCTGGTCGCCGGCATGGAGCCGGAGGCGACCCGCGGGCGCGTCGTCGGCACGATCATGAGCGGCCTGCTGTTCGGCATCCTGCTCGCGCGGCCGGTCGCGGGCGTCGTCGCCGACTGGTTCGGCTGGCGCGCCGTGTTCGGCCTGTCGGCGGCTCTCACCATCGCCACGGCGCTCGGTCTGCGCTCGCTCATTCCCTCGCGGCGGCCGGAGGGCGGCATGGCCTACGGCGCCTTCCTCGCCTCGATGCTGGACCTGCTGCGAGAGCATCCGACGCTGCGCCGCCGGGCGCTCTATCAGGCGAGCCTGTTCGCCGCCTTCTCGATGTTCTGGACCGCCTCGCCGATGCGGCTGTCGGAGGCCTACGGCCTGTCGCACAGCCTGATCGGCCTGTTCGCGCTGGCGGGCGCCGGGGGCGCGCTGATCGCGCCGGTCGCGGGACGCTGGGCCGATAGCGGGCTGACGCGGCCGGGCACGCTCGCCGCGATCGCGAGCGTCGCGCTCGGCTTCGCCGTGGCGGGCGCCGACGGACTGGCTGAGGCCGCCGGGCTCGGCGTCGGCGCGCTGCTGTTCGGCGCGATCGTGCTGGACATGGGGGTGCAGGCCAACATGATCTTCGGCCAGCGCACGATCTACGCGCTGAACCCCGCCGCGCGCGGGCGCGTCAACGGGCTCTATGTCGCGATCCTGTTCCTCGGCGGCGCCTTCGGCTCCGCGATCACGAGCCCGCTGATGACCCATCTCGGCTGGGCCGCGACCGCCGCCGTCGGCGCCGCGCTGCCGCTCGTCGCGCTGGCCTTCGCCGCGCTCGACCGGTCGCGCGGCTGAAAGGTTCGCTCGCCGGGCGCGCCCGTGCTATCGGCCCCCGCTCGCCAGACCGAGGACCAGATGGCCGGAACCGACCACACCAAGATCGACCTCGCGGCCTCCCTGCCGACGGGGCCGGTCATCATCCTCGTCGAGCCCCAGCTCGCCGAGAACGTCGGCTCGGTCGCGCGCGCCATGGCGAATTTCGCGCTGTCGGAGCTGCGCGTCGTGCGCGGGCGCGCGCAGGCTGACGGGGAGAAGGCCCGCGTCTTCGCGGCCGGCGCGCATCACGTGATCGACGCCGCGAAGCATTTCGAGCGGGTCGAGGACGCGCTCGCCGACCTCACCCTCGTCATCGCGACCACGGCGCGCGAGCGCGGGCAGGCCAAGCCCGTCGACGCGCCCGAGGCGGCGGCCGTCCGCATGGTCGCCGAGACCGCCGGAGGCGGGCGCGCCGGCGTGATGTTCGGCCGCGAGCGCACCGGGCTGGAGAACGACGAGATCTCGCTCAGCCACCGCGTGGTGACCTTTCCGGTGAACCCGGCCTACGCCTCGCTGAACCTCGCCCAGGCGGTGCTGCTGGTCGGCTACGAGTGGTTCAAGGCCGCGACCGGCGGCGCGCCGGCCTTCGAGATGCCGACGAAGTCGCCCGCCGCCACGCATGAGGAGATCTCGGCGCTGTTCGCCCATGTCGAGGGCGAGCTCGACGACGGCGGCTTCTTCCGGGCCCCCGACAAGCGCGCCTCGATGGTGCGCAACATCCGGAACATGATCCACCGCATGGAGCCGAGCCTGCAGGACGTCCGCACGCTCCACGGCATGGTCGCGGCGCTCTCGAACGGGCGTCCGGGGCCGGAGGGCAGGGGGCGGACCTATCTGAAGCCGCTGAAGGACGTGGAGGAGGGCTGACGGCGGCTTGCGCCGCGGCGCTCACGTGCTAGGACGCCCGCGCCCAGCCAAACGCCCGCGAGCGCCGTCCCATGATCCCCCGCTACTCCCGTCCCGAAATGGCCGACATCTGGTCTCCGGAGACGCGGTTCCGCATCTGGTTCGAGATCGAGGCGCATGCCTGCGACGCGCTGGCGGAACTCGGCGTGATCCCGAAGGAGGCGGCGAAGACGATCTGGGAGAAGGGCGGCGCGGCGACGTTCGACGTCGAGCGCATCGACGAGATCGAGCGGGTGACGAAGCACGACGTCATCGCCTTCCTCACTCATCTCGCCGAGTTCGTCGGGCCGGATTCGCGCTTCGTGCATCAGGGCATGACGTCGTCCGACGTGCTCGACACCTGCCTCGCGGTGCAGCTAAAGCGCGCGAGCGACATCCTGATCGCCGACGTCGACCGGCTGCTCGCGGCGCTTAAAGTCCGCGCGCTGGAGCACAAGTTCACGCCGACCATCGGCCGCAGCCACGGCATCCATGCCGAGCCGACCACCTTCGGGCTGAAGCTCGCCGGCTATTATGTCGAGTTCGAGCGGGCGCGGGAGCGGCTGATGGCGGCGCAGAAGGAGATCGCGACCTGCGCGATCTCCGGCGCCGTCGGAACCTTCGCCAACATCCACCCGCGGGTGGAGGAGCATGTCGCGGAGAAGCTCGGCCTCTCCGTCGAGCCGGTCTCGACGCAGGTCATCCCGCGCGACCGCCACGCCATGTTCTTCGCCGTGCTGGGCGTCGTCGCCTCGTCTTGTGAGCGGCTCGCGATCGAGATCCGCCACCTGCAGCGCACGGAAGTGCTGGAGGCGGAAGAATTCTTCTCGGAGGGGCAGAAGGGCTCGTCCGCGATGCCGCACAAGCGCAACCCGGTGCTGACCGAGAACGTCACGGGCCTTGCCCGCATGGTGCGCGCCTATGCGCTGCCGGCGATGGAGAACGTCGCGCTCTGGCACGAGCGGGACATCTCGCACTCCTCCGTCGAGCGCATGATCGGGCCGGACTCGACGGTGACGCTCGACTTTGCGCTGAATCGGCTGGCCGGCGTGGTGGAGAAGCTGCTGGTCTACCCTGAGCGCATGCAGGCGAACCTCGACCGGCTCGGCGGCCTCGTCCATTCGCAGCGCGTGCTGCTCGCGCTCACCCAGAAGGGCGCGAGCCGCGAGGACGCCTATCGGCTGGTCCAGCGAAACGCGATGCCGGTCTGGCGCGGGGAGGGCGACTTCCTCACCCTGCTGAAGGCGGACCAGGAGGTCCGCGGCTTCCTGAGCGAGGCCGAGATCGAAGAGGCCTTCGACCTCGGCTATCACTTCAAGGCCGTCGAGACGACCTTCGCGCGGGTGTTCGGCGCCAGCTGAGGCTCAGCGGTCCCCGCGACCGGTCCCGCCGCCGCCGCCTCCACCACCGCCGGCCCGGTCAAGTCCGATCCGGTCGCCGCGATCAGAGGAGCCGCCGCCGCCCGGCGTGCGTCCGCCGCCGTCGCTCGGACCGCGCCGCTCGACCGGGCTCGCGACCGTCCGTCCTTCCTCGCGTCCCGCGCGCGGCTCGATCGGTTCGCGGCGCGGCTCGCTGCGGCCTGCGCCCTCGCGGCCGCGCGGATCGACCGACACGGTGCTGCCGCCCTCGCGGCCGCCGCGCTCGAACCTGTCGTCGCGTCCGGCGCGTTCCCGCTCGCTCGGGATCCTGCGCTCCTCGACCCTCGGCGGCCGGTTGGTGCGCCCGTCGCGAGTGTCGCCGGGGCCGTCGCGGTCGACGCGCGCGCGCTCCATCGGCCTGAAGCGCTCCTCCGCGCGCGGCGGCCGGTTGGTGCGACCCTCCCGCGCGTCGCCCGGCCGGTCGCGGCCGCCGCGGCGCCACGTCTCGCGCCAGCCCGTCACGCCGGGACGTCGCGAGTACCAGCGGCCGCCCCAGTAGTAGTAGCCGCCGCGATAATAGTAGGGCCGGCTCTCGTAATAGCCGCCGATCGACAGGCCGTAGACCTCCTCGGGGTCGTCGCGCTCGATGACGAAGGGCCCGCCGCCGTAGTCGTCTTCCGAGTAGACGCGAACGCTCGTGCGGCGGCCGCCGCCGTCGTCGAGATAGCTCCGCGCGACGTAGCCGCTGTCGCCGCCCATGCTGATCTCGCACCACTCGCCGCGGCAATCGAGGATCCGCACGACCTCGCCGGCGGGCAGCTGGTCGATGACCGCGTATTCCGTGCCGGGACCCGAGCGGACGTTCACGTCCGAGACGGCAGTGGCGGATTGCGCGGAAGCGGCGCCGCCGCCGAGCAGCCATGCGGCGGCAGCGAACAGGGGTATCAATCGGGCGGCCATGCTTCGGAACTCCTCTCCGATTTCGAGCGTCACGCCGCTTCGCGTCGGCGTCGCGAGGCCGTGAGATCTGGCGTCAGTCGTTTCACGCGCGCCGGCGCGCCGTCGATCATCGTTTGAGCGCGCGGAAATAGTCCGCCTGAGGAATGGGGAAAGAGCGAGGCGCCGCCGTCGAGGGCCGCGCCCGCCGTCAGCCGCCGGGCCCCGCGCCCGTCGCCGGAGCGTCGAAAACGTCCGCCAGAGCGCGCTCGGCGCCGCGCGCGAGGAAGTCGAGATCCGTGCCGAGCGCGATCATGGAGAAGCCGCGCCTCAGATAGTCGGAGGCGAAAGCCGGCGTGTTGGCGTAGATCGCGACGGGCTTGCCGGCGCGGCGCGCGGCCGTGAGCACCCGGTCGAGCGCGCCGACGACCTTTGGGTGGCCCGGATCCACCGCCGTCCCGCCGCTTAGCGACACCGAGAGGTCGTTCGGGCCGATCAGCAGTCCGTCGACGCCGTCCACCGACACGATCTCGTCGACGTTGGCGAGGCCGCGCTCGGTCTCGATCATGGCGATGGCGAGGGTCAGGTCGTTGGCCTGGGCGAGATAGGCGTCGCGGTCGAGGCCGAGCAGGCCCGCAGCGCGGATCGGCCCCCAGCTGCGGCGGCCGACCGGCGGGAACTTCAGCGCATCCACCAGCGCCCGCGCGTCCGCCGCCGAATCGATCATCGGCGCGATGACGCCGGCCGCGCCGACGTCGAGCGCGCGCGCGCCGAGGCCGTAGCCGTTCAGCGGCAGGCGGACCAGCGCGGGCCTGCCGGCGAGCGCCGCCGCCGCGACGCCGCCGACGATCGCGTCGAAACCGACGTAGCCGTGCTGGGCGTCGAGCGTGACCGAGGAGAAGCCCGCCCGCGCGACCGCCTCGACGGCGGGCGGGTAGGGCAAAGTGAGCCACGCCATGAAATGCGGTCGCCCGGACTCGAGCGCGCCGCGCATCGTCCCCGGCCGCGCTTCGGTCGAGCGAACCTCTTCGACGATCGGCAGGGCTCAGCCCTCCGTGGCGATCTGCTGCTGGGCAGTCGCCAGCAGCTCGTCCATCGTGCGCCGGATCTGGTGGTCGGACTGGTCGACGCCGGCCGCGTCGAAGTCGCGCCGCACCTTGCGGAAGACGTCGTGGTCGCCTTCCTCCTCGAAGTCGGACATCACGACGGCCTTGGCGTAGCGGTCGGCGTCGTCGCCCGACTTGCCGAGCTTCTCCGCCGCCCAGAGCCCCAGCAGTCGATTGCGTCGCGCAAGCGCGCGAAACCTCAGTTCCTCGTCGTGGACGAACATGGCCTCCATGGCCTGCTCGCGGCTGTCGAAGGTGGTCATCGGGTCTGCCCTGTTCCGCTCGCCCGCCGCGGTGGCCGCGGCTGCCCCGAGGAATGAAACGCGGCAATTGTGGCAAAGGATGGCGGCCGACGCCAATTTCGATAACCGTTTTCCCTGTCATTTCGATCAAGCCGGCCAACGGCTTCAGTTCGGGCCTCCGTCATCTTGGCATCCGACCGGCGCGCGCTTACATTCCTCGCTGCCGTGGGCCGCGTCGCCATGAAGGCGCGGCCGCCGCGAAAGGCCTCTTGATGAACCCGAACTTCCGGAACTTCGCCCTCTGGGTGATCATCGTCCTGCTCCTGCTGGCGTTGTTCACGCTCTTCCAGAACCCCGGCCAGCGCGCCCAGACGAACGACATCTCGTTCTCCGAGCTCCTCAGCCAGGTCGACAGCGGCAGCGTGCGTTCGGTGACGATCGAAGGCCAGAACATCTCCGGCCAGTACACCAACGGCACCCAGTTCCAGACCTACGCGCCGAACGATCCGGGCCTCGTGCAGCGGCTCTACGGCAAGGGCGTCGCGATCAACGCCAAGCCGCCCGGCGAGAACTTCCCGTGGTTCGTCGCGCTGCTGCTGCAGTGGCTGCCCTTCATCGCGCTCATCGGCGTGTGGATCTTCCTGTCCCGCCAGATGCAGGGCGGCGCCGGCAAGGCGATGGGCTTCGGCAAGTCCAAGGCGAAGCTCCTCACCGAGGCGCATGGCCGCGTGACCTTCGAGGACGTCGCCGGCGTCGACGAGGCCAAGGGCGATCTCGAGGAGATCGTCGAGTTCCTGCGCGATCCCCAGAAGTTCCAACGCCTCGGCGGGCGCATCCCGCGCGGCGTGCTGCTCGTCGGCCCTCCCGGCACCGGCAAGACCCTGATCGCGCGCGCCGTCGCGGGCGAGGCGAACGTGCCGTTCTTCACGATCTCGGGCTCCGACTTCGTTGAGATGTTCGTCGGCGTCGGCGCGAGCCGCGTGCGCGACATGTTCGAGCAGGCCAAGAAGAACGCGCCCTGCATCATCTTCATCGACGAGATCGACGCGGTCGGCCGCCATCGCGGCGCAGGCCTTGGCGGCGGCAACGACGAGCGCGAGCAGACCCTGAACCAGCTGCTCGTCGAGATGGACGGTTTTGAAGCGAACGAGGGCATCATCCTCATCGCCGCCACCAACCGTCCGGACGTGCTCGACCCCGCGCTGCTGCGTCCGGGCCGCTTCGACCGCCAGGTCGTGGTGCCGAACCCGGACATCATCGGCCGCGAGAAGATCCTGAAGGTCCACATCCGCAAGGTGCCGCTGGCGCCGGACGTCGATCTCAAGACGATCGCGCGCGGCACGCCGGGCTTCTCGGGCGCTGACCTGATGAACCTCGTCAACGAGGCCGCGCTGCTCGCGGCCCGGCGCTCCAAGCGCATGGTCACCTCAGCCGAGTTCGATGCGGCAAAGGACAAGATCATGATGGGCGCCGAGCGCCGCATGGTCATGACCGACGAGGAGAAGAAGGTCACCGCCTATCACGAGGCCGGTCACGCCATCGTCGCGCTGTTCACGCCGGCGAACGACCCGATCCACAAGGCGACGATCATTCCGCGCGGCCGCGCTCTCGGCATGGTGCAGTATCTGCCGGAGCGCGACCAGATCTCCATTTCCTACGAGCAGCTGACCTCGCGGCTCGCCATGGCGATGGGCGGGCGCGTGGCGGAAGAGGTGTTCTTCGGCGACGATAAGGTCACCGCCGGCGCCCAGTCGGACATCCAGATGGCGACCAACATCGCCCGCGGGATGGTGACGCGCTGGGGCTTCTCCAAGGAACTCGGCACCGTCGCCTACGGCGAGAATCAGGACGAGGTGTTCCTCGGCATGTCGGTCGCTCGCCAGCAGAACGTCTCGGGCACGACGATGCTGAAGATCGACAACGAGATCAAACGCTTCATCGACGAGGGCTACGAAACGGCCAAGCGCATCATCGTCGAGCACAAAGACAAGATGGACATGCTGGCCAAGGCGCTGCTCGAATACGAGACGCTGACGGGCGAGGAGATCAAGGAGCTGCTGGCGGGCCGTCCGCCGGTGCGCGAATCGACCGACGAGCCGCCGGCGCCCCGCGGCTCCGCGGTCCCCTCGGCCGGCAAGCCGCGTCCCAAGCCCGACGGCGGGCTGGAGCCGCAGCCGAGCGCCTGAGCGTTTCCGATGCTGACGAAAAGGCCGGGCCATGCGCCGGCCTTTTTCGTTTCAGCCGGAGCGGCGCGAGCGTGCGCAGGACTCCTCATTGACATCATTTCAATATTCATATGAATGTTGAAATATGGATGAGCCCGAAGCCCTTGTTGCGTTCGCCGCCTTGGCGCAGGAGACGCGCCTGCGTCTCCTGCGGCGTTTCGTGCGGGCAGGGCCCGAGGGCGTGTCCGCCGGCGCGGCGGCGGAGGCCGTCGACGTCTCGCCGTCGAACGTCAGTTTCCACCTCAAGGAACTGGAGCGCGCCGGGCTCGTCCGCTCCCGTCGGGACGGTCGCTCGATCATCTACGCCGCCCACTACGACGCCATCGGCGAACTGGTGCGCTTCCTGATGGAGGACTGCTGCTCGGGCCGTCCGGAGATCTGCGCGCCGGGCCTTTCGACGCGCGCATGCGCCGGGACGGTCGATGGTTGACCTCAAGCGGCGCCTCGCCGGCGAATTTCTGGGCAGCGCGTTTCTGGTGGCGGCCGTCGTCGGCTCCGGCATCATGGCGTCCGCGCTGACGCGGGACGTCGGCGTCGCGCTGCTCGCGAACACCATCGCGACCGGCGCGATCCTGGTCGTGCTGATCACGATCTTCGGCCCGGTCTCGGGCGCGCATTTCAACCCCGCGATCTCGCTCGTCTTCGCGCTGCGCGGGGACCTCGCCTGGGGCGATTTCCGCCGATACGTCGCGGCGCAGTTCGCCGGCGCGATCGCTGGCGTAGCCGCCGCTCACCTGATGTTCGGGCGGGCGGTGTTCGAGGTCTCGCAGACGGCGCGGACCGGCCCAGCGCAATGGTTCTCGGAGGGCCTCGCCGCCTTCGGGCTCACGCTCGTCATCCTGCTCGGGCTTCGCGGCGAACGCGGGGCCGTCGCCTGGCTCGTCGGCCTCTATGTCTCGGCCGGCTACTGGTTCACAGCCTCGACATGCTTCGCGAACCCCGCGGTGGCTGCTGCGCGATCACTGACGAACAGCTTCGCCGGCGTGCGGCCCGTCGATCTGCCGGGCTTCCTGCTCGCGGAGCTTGCGGGAGCCCTCGTGGCGCTCGCCGCGGCCTCTTTCATTATTGGTTCCCGGAAGGCCGAAGCATGACCATCACGATCTTCCACAACCCGGCCTGCGGCACGTCGCGCAACGTGCTCGCGATGATCCGCGCGAGCGGCGAACAGCCGGTAGTCGTCGAGTATCTGAAGACGCCGCCGACGCGCGAACGCTTGATCGGGCTCGTCGCCGCGACCGGCGGGTCCGTCCGGGCGCTGATCCGCGAGAAGGGCACGCCCTATGCGGAGCTCGGGCTCGCTGATCCGGCGCTGTCGGACGACGCTCTGATCGACGCCATGCTGGCCCATCCGATCCTCATCAATCGGCCGATCGTGGAGACGCCGCGCGGGACGCGGCTGTGTCGGCCGTCCGAGACTGTCCTCGATCTGCTCGATCAGCCTCAGGAAGCCTTCACGAAGGAGGACGGCGAACAGGTGTCGGCGCCGAGGCCCGCCCGGTGAGCGACGGACTGCCGAACCTCGACGCCCGTTCGTTCCAGATGCCCGATCTCGGCGCGCCGGCGTCGGCGGCGCCGGCGCATCCGCCGCGTATCCTGCTGCTTTACGGTTCGCTCCGCGAGCGATCCTACAGTCGTCTCCTCACGCTCGAAGCGGAGCGGCTGCTGCAGGCCATGGGCGCGGAAACGCGCATTTATCACGCCGCCGGCCTGCCGCTGCCGGACGACGCGCCCGACACCCATCCCAAGGTGCAGGAGCTCCGGGAGGCGATGCTGTGGTCCGAGGGACAGGTCTGGACCAGCCCCGAACGCCACGGCGCGATGAGCGCGACGCTGAAGGCGCAGATCGACTGGATCCCGCTTCCGGGCGGCGCGATCCGGCCGACGCAAGGGCGCACGCTGGCGCTGATGCAGGTCTCCGGCGGATCGCAGTCCTTCAACGCGGTGAACCAGATGCGCGTGCTGGGGCGCTGGATGCGGATGATCACGATCCCGAACCAGTCCTCGGTCGCCAAAGCCTATCAGGAGTTCGACGACGACGGCCGGATGCGGCCGTCCTCCTATTACGACCGGGTGGTGGATGTGATGGAGGAGCTGGTGCGCTTCACATTGCTCACGCGCGGCGTGTCTGATCGCCTGACGGACCGCTACAGCGAGCGGAAGGAAACGCAGGCGGCGCTCGACGAGCGCATGCGCCTCGGCGCCATTTGAGCTTTCCACGCCACCGATGGACGCAACCCCGCGTCGCACACGCTTTTTGAACGTCCGCGGCATATACTCGCCACAAACGGGGGCTCTTGAGGCCCGGGGCGACAGACGTCGCGGACCAGCTCGGGGGATGCTCGCGCATGACGCGCAAATATTTCGGCACGGACGGCATCCGGGGGCGTTCGAACACCTTTCCGATCACGCCGGACCTTGCGCTGAAGGTGGGCATGGCTGCCGGCCTCGCCTTCCGCCGCGGCGACTATCGCCACCGCGTCGTGATCGGCAAGGACACCCGCCTGTCCGGCTACATGCTTGAGAGCGCGCTGCAGGCCGGCTTCACCTCGGTCGGCGTCGACGTGCTGCTGGTCGGCCCGATGCCGACGCCGGCCGTCGCGCACATCACCCGCTCCATGCGCGCCGACCTCGGCGTCATGATCTCCGCCTCGCACAATCCTTACGACGACAACGGCATCAAGCTGTTCGCGCCGGACGGCTTCAAGCTCTCCGACCAGGTCGAACTCGAGATCGAGCGGCTGATCGACTCCGACCTGACGCGCAGCTACGCGCCCTCCGCCGAGATCGGCCGCGCTAAGCGCGTCGACGACGCGCAGGCGCGCTACATCGAGTTCGCCAAGCGCACGGTCGACCGCAACCTGTCGCTGGAGGGCCTGCGCGTCGTGGTCGACTGCGCCAACGGCGCCGCCTACCGCGTCGCTCCGGAAGCGCTCTGGGAGCTTGGCGCGGAGGTCGTGTCGATCGGCGTCGAGCCGAACGGCTTCAACATCAACAAGGACGTCGGCTCGACCGCGCCGAACGCGCTGATCACGAAGGTGCGCGAGACGCGCGCCGATATCGGCATCGCGCTCGACGGCGACGCCGACCGCGTCATCATCATCGACGAGAAGGGCCAGGTCGTCGACGGCGACCAGCTGATGGCGGTGGTGGCCGCCTCCTGGGCGGAGGACGGCCGGCTGACCGCGCCCGGACTCGTCTCGACCGTGATGTCGAACCTCGGCTTCGAGCGCTACCTGTCGACGATCGGCCTGACGCTGGAGCGGACCCCGGTCGGCGACCGGTACGTCGTCGAGCGCATGCGCGCGCAGGGCTACAATCTTGGCGGCGAGCCGTCGGGCCACATCGTCATGTCTGATTACGCCACCACCGGGGACGGACTGGTCGCCGCGCTGCAGCTGCTCGGCGTCGTCCAGAAGGCTGGCAAGCCGGTCTCCGAGATCTGCCACCGCTTCGAGCCGCTGCCGCAGATCCTCAAGAACGTCCGCTACAAGGCCGGGCGTCCGCTGGAGGACGACCAGGTCAAGACTGCCATCGCCGCGGCGACCGAGCGGCTCGGCGCGGAAGGGCGCCTCGTCATCCGGCCGTCCGGCACCGAGCCGGTCATCCGAGTCATGGCCGAAGGCGACGACCGCGACCTTGTCGAGACCGTCGTCGACGACGTCGCCGACGTGATTCGCCGCGTCGCCGCCTGATCTCAACTTGCTTCGTCAGACCTGATCGCGCGCTCGCGCCCGTTTGGGCGCGGACTGGATGTGGCTTCGCCGCATCAGCAGAGACGTTGTAGTAAAGGCGGCGTGGTTAAAAGTTAAGGTTAAACACCCATTAAGGAATGACTGGCAGATTTGGCGACGTGACGAGATAGAGAGGGCGCGGCTTTGGGCGCGCTCTCCCATGCAAGGACGCGCCACATGGCCAAGCTTTCGACCTACGCGCTTGCGGGCGCGCTCGCTTTCGCGCTCGCGCCGGTCGCGGGCTATGCTGCTGATCTTCCCGAGCCTCCGGCGCTCGAGCCCGTCGCCCCGGTCGAGTTCGGCTCGGCCTGGTACCTGCGCGGCGACGTCGGCTACAAGGTCTATCGCGACCCCAAGGCCAAGTACGACAACCCGGCCTATCGCGCCGCCGGCATCTCGAACTTCGGCGGCGAGGACATGGACCATGCGGCCGTCATCGGCGGCGGCGTCGGCTACAAGTTCAACAACCACTTCCGCTCCGACCTGACGATCGACTACGAGACCCCGTCCGAATTCAAGGGCAAGCTGCCCTGCATCGCCGGCCCGGGCTGCCTCAAGGCGAGCGACAACAAGACCAAGATCTCCGCGACCACGGTCCTGCTCAACGGTTACTTCGACATCGCGACCTTCGGCGGCATCACGCCGTATGTCGGCGGCGGCGTCGGCTTCTCCTACGTCGACATGGACAAGCTGAAGTACACCGACTACCCGACCAAGTGCGGCTGCTCGGTCTCCGGCTCCTACAAGGGCGACGACAAGTGGAACTTCGCCTACGCCCTCATGGCGGGCGTCGGCTACAGCGTGACGGACAACCTGGTCATCGACGCGAACTACCGCTTCCTCGACCTCGGCGAGGCCCGGACCAAGTCGATCAAGGCCGCCGGCGCCGCCGGCAAGGTCAAGGTCGAGGACATTCAGGCGCACGAGTTCCGCGTCGGCTTCCGCTACCTGCTCGACTGATCGTCTGCCAAGACTTGCGCGAACGCTGGCGGCGGGTCCGGAAGGGCCCGCCGCTTTCGTTTGGCGTTTCCTATCACGCGATAAAAAGTTCCACTTGACGGAGGTCGCCCGGCGGGAGTAGCGCTCTCGGCGGGCCACCTCTCCCCACCGAGAGGCGACCATCTGAAAGGGTGGCTATCATGACGACGACTGCGCCGGCCGTTCGGCCGAACAATCCCAATTTCTCTTCCGGTCCCTGCTCCAAGCGCCCCGGCTGGTCGCTCCAGTCGCTCGAGGGCGCCGCGCTCGGCCGTTCGCATCGCTCCAAGCTCGGCAAGACCAAGCTGAAGGAGGCGATCGACCTCACCCGCGAAGTGCTCGAGGTCCCGGCCACCCATCGCATCGCGATCGTGCCCGGCTCGGACACCGGCGCCGTCGAGATGGCGATGTGGTCGCTGCTCGGCCCGCGCGGCGTCGAGGTTCTGGCCTGGGAAAGCTTCGGCGCGGTCTGGGTGACCGACGCCGTCAAGCAGCTCCGCCTGCCCAACACCAAGGCGACCGTCGCCGAATTCGGCAAGCTGCCGGACCTCGCGGCCGTCGACTTCGAGAACGACGTCGTCTTCACCTGGAACGGCACCACCGCGGGCGTCCGCGTCCCGAACGCCGACTGGATCCCCGCGACTCGTGGCGGACTGACGATCTGCGACGCGACCTCGGCCGCCTTCGCCATGGCGCTCGACTACGACAAGCTCGATGTCGTGACCTTCTCCTGGCAGAAGATCATGGGCGGCGAGGCTGCGCACGGCATCCTGATCATGGGCCCGCGCGCCGTCGAGCGGCTCGAGAGCTTCACGCCGTCCTGGCCGCTGCCGAAGCTGTTCCGCATGACCAAGAACGGCAAGATCGACGAGGCGCTGTTCAAGGGCGAGACGATCAACACCCCGTCCATGCTCGCGGTCGAGGACTATCTCGACGCGCTGAAGTGGGGGAAGTCGATCGGCGGCCTCAAGGCGCTGATCGCGCGCGCCGACGCCAACGCCAAGGCGGTGACGGATTATGTCGAGCGCACGCCGTGGCTCGGCTTCCTGGCCGAGGATCCGGCGACGCGCACCAACACCGGCGTTTGCCTCAGGATCATCGATCCGGAAGTCCTCGCGATGGCGCCCGAGGCGCAGGCCGCGCTCGCCAAGTCGATCGTCGACCGGCTGGAGAGCCTCGACGTCGCCTACGACTTCGGCTCCTATCGCGACGCGCCGGCGGGGTTCCGGATCTGGTGCGGAGCGACGGTGGAGACCTCCGACGTCGTCGCGCTCACCGCATGGCTCGACTGGGCCTATGCGGAGGCGCGCGCCGGGCTCGCCCGCGCGGCCTGACCTCGCCTGCGGCGGGCGGCTCGACGGCCGCCGCAGTCCCGATCGTCCGGAGGCATAGCCGATGTTCCTTCCCGAAAACGACCTCGAACGCGCGCTGGTGCGCGCGGCCGACGACCCGGCGGCGCGCGCGCCGTTCCTGAAGACGCTGCTTGACGCGGAGCTCTCCTTCGCGCTCGTCGACGGCGGCAAGGACGGCTACCACGTGCCGGAGCTCGAAGACGGCGGCGATGTGTTCGTGCCGATCTTCACCTCGGAGAAGCGGGTGGAGCCCGCCTTCGGCGAGGAGACGATGTTCGTCGTCAGGCAGACGTTCCGGCAGATCCTCGAGCAGGTGGAGGGCGCGAACTTCGTGCTCAACCCCGGCTCCGACTACGGCCGCGAACTGAGCGCCGCCGACGTCAAGGCGATGCTCGCCGGCGACTTCGAGGCCGCCGCCGAGAGCGACGACGGACCGGACGGCGACGCTTATGGCCTGCCGTCGGCGGTCGGCAAGCCGACGCCGATGCCGACCCATATCACCACGCCGCTCGCCCGCATGCTCGCCGCGATCCGCGAAGTGAAGTCGGCGCACGTCGCGCAGGCGCTGTTCCCCGATCCCGACGGCTCCAAGCGGCTGATCATCGGGATCGAGACCGACGGCGACCTCGACTTCGTGCTCGACCGCGTGACCCAGCTGCTCGATCGGGTCGCAAAACCGTCCGACGTCATCGATTTCGTCCCGATACCCGGCTCGCCGCTGGACGGTTATTTCCAGCGCGACGTGAACCCCTTCTACAAGAAGGCGGAAGCTTAGCCGACGTAGCGACTGCGCATGCGTAACTGAACAGGGCCGCCGGGTGCCTCGGCGGTCGTAGGAGACCTGCGTCCGGTCGTCAGGGGCGCGCATCGAAAAGGAGCCCTTCATGGCCCCCCGCGTCCTCGTGTCCGACAAGCTTTCCACCGCCGCGATCGACATCTTCAAGAGCCGCGGCGTCGAGGTCGACTTCCGGCCCGACCTCGGCAAGGACAAGGAGGCGCTCGCCGCCGTCATCGGCGACTACGACGGTCTCGCCATCCGCTCCGCGACCAAGGTCACCCCGAAGATCCTGGAACGGGCGAGCCGGCTCAAGGTCGTCGGCCGCGCCGGAATCGGAGTCGACAACGTCGACCTCCCGGCAGCGACGGCGAAGGGCGTGATCGTCATGAACACGCCCTTCGGCAACTCGATCACCACCGCCGAGCACGCCATCGCGATGATGTTCGCCGTGGCCCGCGAGATCCCCGCCGCCGACGTCTCCACCCAGGCCGGCAAGTGGGAGAAGAACCGCTTCATGGGCGTCGAGATCACCGCCAAGACGCTCGGCCTGGTCGGCTGCGGCAACATCGGCTCGGTGGTCGCCGACCGCGCGATCGGGCTCAAGATGCGCGTCATCGCCTATGATCCGTTCCTGTCGGTCGAACGGGCGCAGGAGCTCGGCGTCGAGAAGGTCGAGCTCGACGACCTGTTCGCCCGCGCCGACTTCATCTCGCTGCACGTGCCGCTGACCGACAAGACGCGCAACATCATCGACGCGGCGGCGCTCGCGAAGACGAAGAAGGGCGTGCGCATCATCAACTGCGCCCGCGGCGGCCTCGTCGACGAGCAGGCCCTGCGCGCGGCGCTCGACTCGGGCGACGTCGCCGGCGCCGGATTCGACGTCTTCGTCGACGAGCCGGCGGAGGCCAACCCGCTGTTCGGGCATCCGGCGGTCGTCTGCACGCCGCATCTCGGCGCGGCGACCACGGAGGCGCAGGAGAACGTCGCCCTGCAGGTCGCCGAGCAGATGTCGGACTATCTGATCCGCGGCGCGATCTCGAACGCGGTCAACGCGCCCTCGATCACGGCGGAAGAGGCGCCGCGCCTGAGGCCGTTCGTCGCGCTCGCCGAGCGGCTCGGCTCCTTCGCGGGCCAACTCACCGACGCGCCGATGAAGACCATCCGCATCGAGTACGAGGGCGCCGTCGCCGGCATGAACGTCCGGGCGCTGACCTCCGCCGCCGTCACCGGCCTGCTGCGGCCGCTGCTCGCCGACGTCAACATGGTCTCCGCGCCCGTCATCGCGCGCGAGCGCGGGATCGTGATCGAGGAGGTGCGCCGCGAGGACGCCCAGACCTTCGAGAGCGTCATCCGCCTGACCGTGATGGCCGAGGACTGGACGCGTCACGTCGCCGGCACCGTCTTCGCCGACGGCAAGCCGCGCATCACCGACATCAAGGGCATCGAGATCGAGGCGGCCTTCGCGCCCTCGATGCTCTACGTCACCAATCTCGACAAGCCGGGCTATATCGGCGCGCTCGGCGCGACGCTCGGCCAGGCCGGGGTCAACATCGCGACCTTCAACCTCGGCCGTTCGAACGAGGGCGGCGAGGCGATCGCGCTGGTCCAGGTCGACGGCGAGGTGTCGGACGAGGTCGTCGCCAAGGTCGCAGCGCTCGAGCACGTCAAGCAGGCGCGGGCGCTCAGGTTCTGACCCGGGCGTGATTTGAGCGGCGGAGCGCGGGCCGGCAGACTGGATTTCGATGATCCGTCTGGCCGCCTCGCTGCTCTGCCTGCTCTCGGCGCCCGCCTTCGCCGACGACGCGGCGCTGTGGCGGGCGCTCGCCGCCGGCGGTCACGTCGCGATCATGCGCCATGCGACGGCTCCTGGAACGGGCGATCCCGCCGGGTTCCGCCTTGGCGACTGCACGACGCAGCGCAATCTCAGCGAAGCGGGCAGGGCGGAGGCGCGCGCCATCGGCGAGAGGTTCCGCCAGCAGGGCGTAACCGTCGCGCGGGTCGCGACGAGCCAATGGTGCCGCTGCCGCGACACGGCCCAGGAACTGGCGCTCGGAGAGGTCTTGGAGGACCCTCGCCTGAACTCGTTTTTCGGGAGCGATCGTGAGGCCACGCGCAAGGCGGTCGATGGCGTCAGGGCCGCGATGGCCGAGACGCCACGCGCCGGGCCGATCGCGATCCTCGTGACCCACCAGGTCAACGTCACGGCCGCGACCGGGGTCTATCCGGCGTCGGGCGAGATCGTGGTGGTCCGGCTGGACGACGCCGGCGCCAGCGAGGTGGTCGGAACCATCAAGCCCTGAAAGGCAAGCGCTTGACGCTCCTCAGGCTCCGGCGCTCTCCACCTGCGGCATGCGCGGGCGTTCGGCGCCCGGCTCCGCCTTGGGGCGCTCCGACGCAGCGGGGCGGTCGGCGGCCTCGACGATCGCGTCGGCGACCTCGTCGAGACGACGCCGGAGGTCGGCGAGCTCGGCCGCCTGGACGAGCGAGGCCGCAGGCTGCGGCTTCGCGGCGGCGGCCGGCGGGAAGGCGAGGGTGAAGTCTTGCGCCTTGGGCATGCCGCGCGAGGCGGGCGCGCCGACGGGAGCCGCGGCTGCCGGAGCTTCGGGCGCGGCCTCGATCGGACCCTCGATCGACGGGGCCGGCGCCTCGAACCTCGTCCGCAGCGACACGATCTCGGCCTGCCGCGCAGACGCCTCGATCCGCGCCTGATCGGCGCTCGCGCGGGCGGCCGAGGCTTCCTGGCGGACGGTCTGAAGCTCGCGCTGCGCGCTGTCGGCGGCTGCGCGCGCCTCCTGCAGCGCCTCATAGGCGGCCGCGGCTTCCTTGCCGGTTTTGTCGAGCTCGCCGCGCACGCGGGCGCCCTCGGATTCGAGCAGCGCCACCTTCGCCTTCAGGTCGGAGATGTCGGCGAGATGTCCGAGCTCGGTCGCGCGGGCGCGGGCGGATTCGATGCGGTCGCGCGTCGCGTCGCCGATCGCGGCCTCCGCCTTGCGCTCGACCGCGCGCATCGCCATCGCCTGTTCGGCGCGGAGCCTGTCCTGCGACGCGATGATCTCGGAGGCGGAGACGGGCAGGCGGTCGATGAGCCGGCCTGTGGTCAGCCGCACCGCGCGCCGCCAGAAGATCGGCAGGAACAGGAGCCCGATCAGCGTCGCGAGCAGCGCGCCGAGAGAGGCGTAGAGGATCGGCTCGACCATTCAGCCTCGTTCGGCGCGGCTGACGCGCGGCGGGTTGAGCCGGCGCGCGCCGGCTCGCGGACTTGAGGCCTCAGGATGCCACACCGGGCCCGCGCCGCCAAGGACGGCGCAGGTCGTCATCGGGGCGACGCTGCTCTCAGAACGGGTTCCAGGTCGACCGTTCGGTGAACTTCAGATAGCCGACGTTCACGCCGAGCCGGGCGCCGAGGCCGGTGCGGATCGGCACTAGCACCGTGTCGTAGCCCTTGAGCGCCGTCATCGAGAACCCGCCGATCAGATAGGCCGAACCGTTCACGCCGGCGAAGCGGTTGTAGAGGTCCTCGGTCGAGCGAAGGTTGTAGACGAGGATCATGGTGCGGTCGCCGTCGCCGCCCCAGTCGAAGCCGAGCGAGGGGCCCTGCCAGTAGATGCGGCGCTCGCCGTCGCCGGCGCGGGTAAAGAGACGGCCCTCGCCGTAGCGCAGTCCGCCGACGAAGGCGCCCGAGCCTTCCTCGCCGAGGATGTAGCCGTCCGGCTCGCCCCAGGTGGAGACGGCCTTCTCGACGACGCCGGCCAGGCCGCGCGTGGTCGAGCCGAAGAAGCGGTGGCCCTTGTCGAGGATTTCGTTCGAGGAATAGGTGCGGCGGGGCGAACCGTAGTCGTCCTGCGCGTAGTTCACCTGGGTCGCGCGGCCGGCGTACTGCGCCGAGGCGACGTTGGGGGAGAGCAGAGCGGCGCCGAGCGCGAGGCCGGCGACGAGCGACGTGCGGATCATCTCGTCGGTCCTTTTGTGGCGAAGCGCGGAGTCCGCGCGGGAATCAGCCATTCAGGACAATTTGAGCGATCCGCTTTACTCAAAGGTGAACGCCGCCGGGTTATGCATGCCGTGTCAGAAGCCGCGAGCCACATCGCGGCCGGGAAACGGCAGGACATGGCCCTCAAACCGATCCTTGGAGCGTTTGCGCTCGCGCTCGGCCTCTCGGCCGCGCCGGTCTCGGCGACGCCCGGATTGACGGAGCACGTCGTGTCCGACCCGGTTTCCGGCATCGCGCTCTACGGCTTCGACCCGGTCGCCTATTTCACCGAGGGCCGCCCGGTCCCCGGTCGCCGCGACATCGAGGTCGAATGGAACGGCGCAGCCTGGCGCTTCGCGAGCGAGGCGAACCGCGCGGCGTTCCTGTCGGCCCCTGAGGTCTATGCGCCGCGCTTCGGCGGCTACGATCCCTCCGGCGTGTCGGCCGGCGTCGCGGTGCCCGGCCATCCGCTGCTCTTCAGCATCCGAGAAGACCGGCTCTATCTGTTCCGCACCAAGGCGGACCGCGACGCCTTTGGCGACGCGCGCTCCGCAATGGCCGCGTGGCCGAAGCTCGAAAAGACCCTGACCGACTGAGCCGACGGCTCAGCCGCGCGCGCCCCAGGCGACGAACGGGCCGTTCTTGAACCCCGCCTCGCACTTGCCGTAGCCGAACTCCGACCCGTCCGGCTTCAGCACCGCGCCGCCGGCGGCGGCGAGCACCGCATGGCCGGCGGCGGTGTCCCACTCCATGGTCGGGCCGAAGCGCGGATAGACGTCGGCCTCGCCTTCCGCGACCAGGCAGAATTTGAGCGAGGAGCCGGCGGAGCGCCTGCTCGCGACGTTCAGCGTCGAGAGGAACTCCTCCGTCGTCGGATCGGAATGGCTGCGGCTCGCGACGGCGCAGAGCGCGGCGTCGGCCGCGTGGCGGGCGGCGATCGGCCTGTAGGCGTCCTTGCCCGGAAGCTCGCGGATCCCGGCCCGCGCGGACTTGGCGCCGAGCGCGGTCGAGCCGATCCAGAGCGCGCCGAGCGCCGGCGCGAACACGCAGCCAAGCACCGGCGCGCCGTTCTCGACATAGCCGACATTCACGGTGAACTCGCCGTTCTTGGCGAGGAACTCGCGAGTGCCGTCGAGCGGGTCGACCAGCAGGAAGGCCGGCGGCGCGTCCGCCCGCACGCCGTCGCGCGAGGACGCCTCCTCCGCGATCACCGGCACGCCCGGCATCAGCTTGTCGAGGCCGGCGATCAGGATCGCCTCGGCGCGCTCGTCGGCGTCGGTGACGGGGCTGCGGTCGTCCTTGGCGCGGGCCTCGATCGTGCCGCCCTCATAGACGTCGAGAATGGCGCGGCCGGCTTCCACCGACAGCTCCGCGAGCGCGTCCAGCAGGCGTTGATCGCGGGCGTAGTCCGGCATCGACAGGTCTCCGGGAAGCGGGGCTTCGGCTTCGCGCGCGCCTTGAGGAAACGCGCGATTCTCGTGTATCAGGCGACGCGTCCGCCTTGGGCGCGAGCGTCTTCGGGCGCGCCTTCAAGCCTCACCGGGAGCCGAGATGTCAACCTCCGACGAGTCATCCCCCGGCGGCGTGATCACGCTCGACGGCCTCGATCTCGCGGCGCTGGTCGCGAGCCGCGTCTGCCACGACGTGATCAGCCCGGTCGGCGCCATCGTCAACGGACTCGAGATTCTCGAGGACGAGAAGGACGAGGGCATGCGCGGCTTCGCCTTCGATTTGATCAAGAAGAGCGCCGCCCAGGCCTCCGCTCGCCTTCAGTTCTGCCGCATCGCCTTCGGCGCGGCGGGGTCGGCGGCGGCGGTGCTCGATCTCGGCGACGCCGAGCAGGTCGCGCGCGGCT
Source organism: uncultured Methylopila sp. (assembly GCA_902168115.1). GTDB lineage: Bacteria > Pseudomonadota > Alphaproteobacteria > Rhizobiales > Methylopilaceae > Methylopila. Next base: position 65,658 of record CABHPB010000069.1, read on the forward strand.
TCGTCGAGGACGACAAGACCAAGCTGGTCTGGGAAGCCGAGCGCCAGCTGCTGCCGAAGAACGCGGTCAAGCTGCTGCTGAACCTGGTCCTCGTCGCGACGACCACGGTGCCGCGCGGCGGCTCGATCAAGGTGACGTCCTCGGGCCAGGCCGAGGCGACCGAGTTCGCGATCGTCGCGACCGGCCCCAACGCGCGCGTGCCCGCGAACGTGCTCGAACTGCTGTCGGGCCGCGCTCCCGAGGACCGCGTCGACGCCCATGTCATCCAGCCCTTCTACGCCGGCCTCGTCGCGCGCGCGGCCGGAATGGCGGTGACGATCGAAGCCGAGGTCGAGGGCGAGCGGATCGTGACGAAGGCGCGCCCGACGACCTGACGGCCGCTTTTCGATCGAACACTCCTGCGCGAAACCGCTCGGCGGCGCGTGGGATGCAACCAAGCGTTATGCATTTTACGCCACTCTTCCTCGGCCGGCCGCTGGGCCGCCGCGCCGAGGGAGCGTGCGTTGGACGACCTGCTTAGAGACTTCCTGACCGAGACGGCCGAGAACCTCGATCTCGTCGAGTCGGATTTCGTCCGGTTCGAGACAGAGCCGCGGAACGACAAGATCCTCGGCAACATCTTCCGTCTTGTTCACACGGTGAAGGGCGCCTGCGGCTTCCTCGGCCTGGCGCGCCTCGAGGCTGTGGCGCACGCGGCCGAGACGCTGATGGGCCGCTTCCGCTCCGGCGCGATCGCGACGCCCGAGGCTGTCACGCTGATCCTCTCGGCGATCGACCGCATCAAGGAGATCATGGCGGACATCGAGCGCACAGGCCTCGAGCCGTCGGGCGACGACGAAGTGCTCATCTCCGAGCTCGACCGCCAGGCCGCCGCCGCCGTCCCCCCGCCGCCGCCGGCGGAGCTCACGCCCGAGCAGAAAACGGAAGCGACGCTCGGCCGTCCGCTCAAGCCGGGCGAGATCTCGCTCGACGAGCTCGAGCGCATCTTCCAGGAGGCGTCTGGCCCCGAGCCGGTCGCCCTGGCCGCCCCGGCCGCGAATCAGAATGCGACGCCGGAGCCGGCCAAGCCTGCGGCCGCCGCCGCGGCGGGCGAAGAGACCGGCAAGGACCAGCCGTCCGTCGCCAACCAGTCGATTCGCGTCGGCGTCGACACGCTCGACCGGCTGATGACGATGGTCTCGGAACTGGTGCTGACCCGCAACCAGCTCACCGACACCGTCCGCAAGACCGGCGACGAAACCTTCCAGCTGCCGCTTCAGCGCCTGACCCACGTCACCGCCGAGCTGCAGGAGGGCGTCATGAAGGCGCGCATGCAGCCGATCGGAGCTGCGTGGCGCGCGTTCCCGCGACTGGTGCGCGATCTCTCGGCCGACCTCGGCAAGAAGATCGAGCTGGTGATGGAGGGCGGCGACGCCGAGCTCGATCGCCAGGTGCTGGACCTCATTAAGGATCCGCTCACCCACATGGTCCGGAACTGCGCGGACCATGGCCTCGAGGGCAGCGCCGAGCGCGTCGCCGCGCGCAAGCCCGAGACCGGCACGATCCGCCTCAGCGCCTTCCACCAGGGCGGCTACGTCATCGTCGAGATCTGCGACGACGGACGCGGCCTGAACCCGGACAAGATCCGCAAGAAGGCGGTGGCGAACGGTCTCGCGACCCAGGCCGAAGCCGAGCGGATGACCGACCAGCAGGTCTATCGCTTCATCTTCGCGCCGGGCTTCTCGACCGCCGACAAGATCACCAACGTCTCCGGCCGCGGCGTCGGCCTCGACGTGGTGCGCGCCAATGTCGAGCTGATCGGCGGCTCGATCGACCTGAAGTCGGCGCCGGGCGCCGGCACGACCTTCATCATCCGCATTCCGCTGACGCTCGCCATCATCTCCGCGCTGACCGTCGTGGCCGGCGCCGCCGCCTACGCCATTCCGCAGCTGGCGGTTCTGGAGCTCGTCCATGCGGGAGCGCGCGGCGAACACCGCATCGAGAAGGTCGGCGACGCACGCCTGCTGCGGCTGCGCGACCAGCTCCTGCCGCTCGTCGGGCTGAAGAGCCTGCTGAGCGGCGACTCGGTCGAGGACGATTTCGACGACAACGCGCTCGTGGTCGTCGCCCAGTCGTCCGACGAGGCCTTCGGCATCGTCGTGGACGAGGTGCTCCACACCGAGGAAATCGTCGTCAAGCCGATGGCCTCGCGCCTGAAGCACATCCCGCTCTTCGCCGGCACCACGATCCTCGGCGACGGCTCGGTCGTGCTGATCCTCGACCCGAACGGCCTCGCCCAGTCCGTGAGCGAGACCGCCCGCGACGCGCGCGTCGCGACCACGGAGGAACACACCGGCAAGGTCGGCGAGAACTCGGTCGTTCCGATGCTGGTCTTCCGGGCCGGCTCCGGCGCGCCCAAGGCCGCTCCGCTCGCGCTGCTCACCCGCCTCGAGATGATCGAGAGCTCCAAGATCGAGATCGCCGACGGCCGCCACGTCGTCCAGTACCGCGGCTCGCTGATGCCGCTGATCCGGGCGAGCGACGACCTGATGCTCAGCCAGTCCGGCGAGCAGCCGCTGCTGGTGTTCAGCGACGACGGCCGCTGGGTCGGCCTGATCGTCGACGAGATCCTCGACATCGTCGAGGAGCGCATCGAGATCGGCCTCGGCTCCTCCTCCATCGGCACGCAGGGCACCGCGGTGATCGCCGGCAAGGCGACCGAGATCCTCGACGTCGGCTACTACCTGACGCTCGCCTTCGACGACTGGCTGTCGCGCAAGGACCGCATGCAGGAGACCACGCCGCAGACGCGCATCCTGCTCGTCGACGACAGCTCCTTCTTCCGCAACATGCTGGCCCCGGCGCTGAGCGCCGCCGGCTATCGCGTGACGCCCGTCGACGGCGGCGCCGCCGCGCTCGCGCTGGTGCAGGAAGGCAAGACCTTCGACATCGTCGTCTCCGACATCGAGATGCCCGAGATGGACGGCTTCGGCCTCGCCGCCGCCCTGCGCGGCGAGCCGGCGACGGCGCAGATCCCGATCGTCGCGCTGTCCTCGCTCACCGCGCCGGAGGTGATCCAGCGCGCCTACCAGAGCGGCTTCAGCGACTACGTCGCCAAGTTCGACCGGCCCGGCCTGGTCGCGACCCTGAATGCGCTGAGCTCCGACCAGAGGAGGGCCGCATGAGCCACGCCGCCGACGCACGCCGCGGCTTCGTGACCGTCGAGATCGCCGGACAGTTGTTCGGCATCGCCATCGAGCGTGTCCGCGAGGTGTTCGCGCCGGAGCGCATTACGCGCGTGCCGCTGTCGGGCGAGGAGATCGCGGGCGTTCTCAACCTGCGCGGCCGCATCGTGACCGCGATCGACATGCGGGTCCGGCTCGGCCGGCCCCGGTCCGATCCGACCGCCTCGCGCATGGCGATCGGGGTCGAGAAGTCCCAGGAGGACTTCGCGCTGCTGGTCGACCGTCCTGGCGACGTCATCGAGATGGACGCCTCGGCGATCGAGCCGACCCCGGCGACGCTCGACAAGTCCTGGCAGGCGTTCATCCAGGGCGTCTACCGGATGGAAGACCGCCTGATGCTCATCCTCGACGTCGATCGCGCGATCGGCGCCGACGAATTGGCGGAAGCCGCGTGACCCACACTTACTCCGCCCCCCGGCGGCCGATCGGAGCAGAAACCCGATGAAACACTGTCTCGTCGTCGACGACTCCAGCGTCATCCGCAAGGTCGCGCGCCGCATCCTGGAAGGTCAGGATTTCAAGATCTCCGAGGCCGAGAATGGCGAGAGCGCGCTCGCGCTCTGCAAGCAGGCGATGCCGGACGGCATCCTGCTCGACTGGAACATGCCGGTCATGGACGGCTTCGACTTCCTCACCGCGCTCCGCTCGATGCCGGGCGGCGACGCGCCGAAGGTCGTGTTCTGCACGACGGAGAACGACGTCTCGATGATCACCCGCGCCATGCGCGCCGGGGCCGACGAGTACGTCATGAAGCCGTTCGACAGCGACATCATCACCTCCAAGTTCGCCGAAGTGGGGCTGCTCTGAGCGTTCCCGCACCATCGGGCGCAAGCCCGGCAGGGCTGCGAGGAGCCGCCCACAACCCGCGTGTCTCGCGCGTCATGGTCGTCGACGATTCCGTCGTCGCGCGCGGACTGACGACGCGCTGGCTGGAGGAGGAGCGCGACTTCGAGGTCGTGGCGTCCTGCCGCTCCGGCCGCGAGGCGGTGGCCAAGGTCGTCGACTCGCGTCCCGACGTCATCATCCTCGACGTCGAGATGCCGGACATGGACGGGGTGGAGGCGCTGCCGCTGCTGCTGCGCGCGCGCCCGCACGCCGCCATCCTGATGGCCTCGAGCCACACGACGGAAGGCGCGGGACTGACGCTGAAGTGCCTGCAGCTCGGGGCGACCGACTTCCTGCCGAAGCCGTCCCGCCAGGCGAATTCCGTCGAGTACCGTCGCGATCTCGTCGCCCGCGTGAGGGCGCTGAGCCAGATTTCGCAGCGGCGCGCGCAGCTTTCGCCTGCGCCTGCGGCCGCCGCGGTCGCTACGGCGAGGCCCGCCGCGGCCGCGCCTCTCGCGAGGCCCGCGATCCGGCTTGCGCCGGCTCCGTCGGTCGCGCCCGCTCGCATGTCCGCCCTCGCCATCGGCTCCTCGACCGGCGGCCCGCAGGCGCTCCACGAGGTCCTGAAAGCGGCGGGTCCGTCGCTCGGGTCCGTGCCGATCCTCATCGTCCAGCACATGCCGGCGGGCTTCACCGCGGCGCTCGCCGAGCACTTGTCCACCGGCTGCGGAATCCGCGCCCGCGAGGCGCAGGACGGCGAGGACATCCTGCCGGGCCGCGCCTATGTCGCCCCGGGCGGACGCCACTTCTCGATCGCGCGCTCGGGCGGACGGGTCGTCGCCAAGCTCGACGACGGGCCGCGCGTCAACTTCTGCAAGCCGTCCGTCGATCCGATGTTCCGCACCGCCTCGGCGGTCTACGGCGCCGGACTGTTCGCCGTCATGCTGACCGGCATGGGCGCGGACGGCGCCTCGGCCGTGCCGGTTGTGGCGGCGGCCGGCGGCCGGGTGGTCGCCCAGGACGAGGCGACCAGCGTCGTCTGGGGCATGCCGGGGGCGGCTGTCGCCACCGGAGCCTGTTCGGCGGTCCTGCCGCTGCAGCAGATCGGACAGTGCATTGCGCGTGTCGCGCGTGGAGAACGGATGTGACCCCAGCGCAGTTCGCGTTCCTGACCGAATTCCTGAAGCAGCGCTCGGGCCTCGCGATCGGCGAGGACAAGCGCTACCTCGTCGAGGCGCGCCTCGCGCCGCTCGCGCGCGTCCGCGGGCTGGCCTCGCTCGGCGATCTGATCGAAGGGCTGCGCAAGGGCCTCGACCTCGATCTCGGCAACGCCGTGATCGAGGCCATGACCACCAACGAGACCTTCTTCTTCCGCGACGGCTCGCCCTTCCAGGCGCTGTCGGAGGTCATGCTGCCCAAGCTGATCGCCGCTCGTTCCTCGGAGCGCCGGCTGCGGATCTGGTCGGCGGCGTGCTCGACGGGGCAGGAGCCCTATTCGATCGCGATGACGCTCGACCAGCATGCGGCCGCGCTCGCCGGATGGAACATCGAGATCGTCGCGACCGACCTGTCGAGCGAGGTCGTCGCCAAGGCGAAGGCCGGTCTTTTCACGCAGTTCGAGGTGCAGCGGGGTCTTGCGATCCGCGTGATGCTCGCGAACTTCGTTCAGGACGGCGACAAGTGGCGGATCTCCGAGGCGCTCCGCCGGCGCGTGCAGTTCCGCACCCTGAACCTGCTGCGTGACTTCTCCACGCTCGGCCGGTTCGACATCGTGTTCTGCCGCAACGTGCTGATCTATTTCGATGTCGCGACCAAACGCGACGTCCTCGCCAGGACCGCCCGGCAGACGGCCGACGACGGCTATCTGGTGCTCGGCGCCGCCGAGAGCGTGTCGAGCCTCGGCGTGCCCTACCAGCCGGTGGCGGCGCGGCCGGGACTGTTCGCGCGCGTCCCGAGCGCCGCCAGCACCGTGTCGCGGATCGGCGCGGCCGTCGCCTGAGCCGCTGGGATACGGAACTGCTCAAACGCCGCCCGGCACGCGCCGCGCGGCGTTTTCGTTTCGAAGACGCGGCCGGAGATCCTTAAACAGTCCGGCGAGCCCACAACGAAAAAGCCCCGCCGAAGCGGGGCTCTTTCGTTGTGAGAAGCGCGTCCGGTTCAGCCGGCGGCGCGCATGTCCTCGCTCGGCTCGCGCAGCACGTAGCCGCGGCCCCAGACGGTCTCGATGTAGTTCTTGCCGTTGGTGGCGTTGGCGAGCTTCTTGCGCAGCTTGCAGATGAACACGTCGATGATCTTCAGCTCCGGCTCGTCCATGCCGCCGTAGAGATGGTTGAGGAACATCTCCTTGGTGAGCGTCGAGCCCTTGCGGAGGCTCAGAAGCTCGAGCATCTGGTATTCCTTGCCGGTGAGGTGCACGCGGGCGCCGCCGACTTCGACCGTCTTGGTGTCGAGGTTCACGATCAGGTCGCCGGTCGAGATCACCGACTGGGCGTGGCCCTTCGAGCGGCGGACGATGGCGTGGATGCGGGCGACCAGCTCGTCCTTGTGGAACGGCTTGGTCATGTAGTCGTCGGCGCCGACGCCGAGGCCGCGAACCTTGTCCTCGATCCCGGCGAGGCCCGACAGGATCATGATCGGCGTCTTGATCTTGGCGACGCGCAGCGTGCGGAGAACCTCGTAACCCGACATGTCGGGGAGGTTCAGATCCAGCATGATGATGTCGTAGTCGTAGAGCTTGCCGAGGTCGATGCCCTCTTCGCCAAGCTCCGTCGTATCGACGTAAAAGCTTTCGGACTTCAGCATGAGCTCGATGCTCATCGCCGTCGACTTGTCGTCTTCAATAAGAAGAACGCGCATGCGAGTCTCCCATCGATGCCCGCGACCGCTCCCGATTTGCTACGGGCCGGTGCGGCGAACCGATCGTTTCCAGTCCGATTCAAGCTTAACGGGAAAAGGTTAACAGAATGTGATTCGCCGTCGCAAGCTTGAAGTCAGGCCGGTCCAAAATAATCGTAACCAACTGATCCAAAAGACGTTTCGGCAGAATGTCAGTCTCGTCTCAATTGTTAAGAAATTGAGCTAACTGACTCTAACGACTCAACGTTTCGGGCGCAGTTACGGTTTCCGGGCGGTTAAGCTTCGCGACCATAATTGGGCGCCTCGGTAAACGAAGGGTTACCCTCATGCGCGAAGTCTCGCGGTGATTCGGGGGATCGGCGATGGGCGCCATGCACGGTCTTCTCCAGTCGGTGGAGGCGGTCCCGGACCGGGAGGTCTTCGGCCGCGTCGTCGGCGTGCGCGGCCTTCTGGTCGAGGTCGCCGGCCCGCTGAGCGCCATGGCGATCGGCGGGCGCGTCTCGATCGAAGGCGCGGACGGACGTGAGACGCCTTGCGAGGTGCTCGGGTTCCAGGGCGAGCGCGCGATGCTGATGCCGTTCGCCCCGCTCGAAGGGGTGCGGCGCGGCTGCCGCGCGATCGTGGGCGCGGCGGAGCCGGGGGTCAGGCCCTCGCGCGCGTGGCTCGGACGCGTCGTCGACGCGATGGGCGCGCCGATCGACGGCGCCGGCCCGCTCGAGCAGGGCCCGCTGGTCTATCCGTACCGCAACTCGCCGCCGCCGGCGCATTCGCGCCAGCGCGTCGGCGGACCGCTCGACCTCGGGGTCAGGGCGATCAACACGTTCCTCACCTGCTGCCGCGGCCAGCGCATGGGCGTGTTCGCGGGCTCGGGCGTCGGCAAGTCGGTGCTGCTCGCCATGCTCGCGCGCAACACACAGTGCGACGTCGCGATCATCGGGCTGATCGGCGAGCGCGGCCGCGAGGTGCAGGAGTTCCTGCAGGACGATCTCGGCGAGGCGGGGCTCGCGCGCTCGATCGTGGTCGTCGCGACCTCCGACGAGCCCGCCCTGAAGCGCCGCCAGGCCGCCTATCTCACCCTCGCCCTCGCGGAGTACTTCCGGGACCAGGGCGACGACGTGCTGTGCATGATGGACAGCGTCACCCGCTTCGCCATGGCCCAGCGCGAGATCGGCCTCGCGACCGGCGAGCCGCCGACCGCCAAGGGCTACACACCGACCGTCTTCGCCGAACTGCCGCGCCTGCTCGAGCGGGCGGGTCCGGGCAGGGGAGAGGGCACGGCGACGGGCCTCTTCACCGTCCTCGTCGACGGCGACGACCACAACGAGCCGGTGGCCGACGCGGTGCGCGGCATCCTCGACGGCCATATCGTGATGGAGCGCTCGATCGCCGAACGCGGACGGTACCCGGCGATCAACGTGCTCAAGTCGGTTTCGCGAACCATGCCGAAGGCGGCGCCGGAAGACGAGCGCCCGCATCTGTCGCGCGCGCGACGCATCATGGCGACCTATTCGGACATGGAGGAGCTGATCCGTCTCGGCGCCTATCGGGCCGGTTCGAGCGCCGAGGTCGACGAGGCGATCGACCTCCACGAGCCGCTCGAGCGCTTCCTCGGGCAAGGTAAGGAAGAAGCAACCCGTCTCGGCGACGCTTATCAGCAGTTGAGATCAATTCTGGGCGTTCCGGATACCGGACGCTAACCGGTTCCGTGGTCTAGTCGCGTCATGAAGTCCAGAGACACACTCATCCGGCTCAAGCGCTTCCAGGTCGACGAGAAGCGCCGTCAGGTCGTCCAGATCGAAACCATGATCGCCGAGTTCGAGCGCATGGCCACCGATCTCGACCGGGAAATCCAGCACGAACAGGACAAGGCGGGGATCCACGACATCTCCCACTTCGCCTATCCGACCTACGCCAAGGCGGCGATGACCCGCCGCGACAACCTCAAGCGCTCGGCCGACGAACTCGCCGGCCAGCTTTCCGACGCGCAGGCCGCTCTCGCGGAGGCCTTCGAGGAGCTCAAGAAGGTCGAGCTGCTCGAGGAGCGCGACAGCGCCAAGGAACGGGTCGCCGAGGGCGTCCGTGAGCAGGTCGAGATGGACCGCATCGGCATGTCGGGCCGCGGCGAGATGCACGTCTACTGACGAAACGAACCTGAACGAACGCAAAAGCCCGGGTCGCCCCGGGCTTTTTCGTTTCCGCCGTCCGGCGAGGGCTCATGGCCGCATGGCGAGCGCCGGCCCAACCGGCGGGTCGCCGTCGTCCGGCGAGGGAACGCGGGCATACTTCGCGTAGCTCATCGACCAGGCTCCGCCGCTGCGCGTCAGCGATCGTAGCGTGTTCGGATAGCCGAAGAGATTGGCGAGCGGCGCGAGCGCCTTGATGGCCACTCGATCGTCTGCCGGTTCCTGCCCAATGATTTCGGCGCGTCGGGAGATCATGTCGGCGACGACCGCGCCGACATCGGGCGTCGGCGTTGAAACCTCAACCGCCATGATCGGCTCGATCAGCGCGGCGCCGCCTTTTCGAAGAGCCTCGCGACAGGCTGCTCGCGCGGCGATCTCGAAGGCGGAGGCCGGCGAGTTAGAAGCATGGAAGGTCCAGTCGACGAGCTTGACCCTTGCGCTGACGACCGGGAAACCCGCAACGATCCCAGCCGTCATCGCCGAAGCGACCCCGCTGCGAAAGCCTGCGAACAAGTCTTCCGGCAATCCGACTTCTGGAGCGAGGGGCGCAAGCTCGAAGTTCTGGAAAGCTGCGATCGGTTCCACGCGCAGCTTTACGCGGATGCATTGTTCGACGCCCGACGCCTGCGTCTTGTGCGTGAAATCGACGTCGGTCGACTCCGTAATCACCTCGCGATAGGCGACCTGCGGTGCGCCGATGTTCAACGCGACGCCGGACGATTTCGACAGGACCGTGATCGTCTGGTCGAGGTGGCGCTCGCTCATCCCCATCAGGATGGTCTGGCCAGATTCTGCGTCGATTGACGCCTGCAGCGACCGATCCTCGATCGACAGGCCGGAAATCGCGTCGGCGATCCGATCGCGATGGGCCGCCGATTTCGGCTCGATCGCAACCTCCAGAACAGGCCAGGGCGCCGAGGCGTAGCCGGCCGTCATGTGAGAGCCTCAGCGAGCGGCCGTCTTGCTGGATCAGCGCCTCGGGGGGAGGGGGATCGGGCCGGCGGCGGGCCTCGCCTGCTCGGCGTAGGCGAGCGCGGCCGGCGCGGGCTTTGCCGCAGGTGCGCCGCGGGGAGCCGGAACCGGCGCGACCGGAACAGCGGGGGTC
>CABHPB010000070.1 GCA_902168115.1 uncultured Methylopila sp.
GCGTCGAGGCTGTCGGCGCCGGCGTCGCCGCGGAGCAGGTCATCGCCTGCGCCGGCCGTCAGTTCGTCGGCGTCGTCGCCGCCGAGCAGCGTGTCGACGCCTGCGCCCGAGATCAGCGTGTCGTTCCCGGTCCCGCCGTTGAGGACGTTCGAGCCTTCGCCCCCAAGGAGATTGTCGTCGCCGACATCGCCCAGGAGGCTGTCGTTTCCGTCGCCGCCGTTGAGCCGGTCGTCTCCATCCCGGCCGAGGAGCGTGTCGTTTCCGCCGCCGCCGACGATCGAGTCGTCATCTGCTCCGCCGTCCAGATAGTCCGCGCCGGCGCCCGCCGACAGCGTGTCGGCGCCGGTGCCGCCGGCGACCCGATTGACGCCCTCGCCGGCCGACAAGAAGTCGGCGCCGTCGCCGCCGTCGAGCGTGTCGTTTCCGTCGGCGGATCTCAGCTGGTCGTCGCCCTCGTCGCCAGCGAGCCGATCGGCCGCAGCGCCCGACGTCAGGGTGTCGTCTCCCGATCCGCCCGAGACGCGGGCGACGCCTTCCCCGACGGTGATCCGGTCGTCGCCGCCTTCGCCGAAGATGAGGTCGTTGAAGGACGACCCCCAGACCGTGTCGTTTCCGTCTCCGACCCTCAGCGACAGCGTGGCGGCGACGTCCTGAAGGTGGCGAAGGTCGAAGAGTTCGCCCGCGGCCGAGCCGTTGATCGTCCCGCCCGTGATCTTCTCGATGGAGAGGGCCGCGAAGTTCAGGCCCGCGGTCGCCGCGGCTCCGACCAGCTCCAGCGTGTCGACGCCGGCGCCGCCGTCGATCGTCTTCAGCTTGAAATCGGAGCCGGTGATCTTGAGCAGGTCGTCGCCGTCTCCGGCCAGCAGCGTGTCGGCGCCCGTCCCGGAGATCACCGTGTCGTCGCCGGCATAGGTCGTCAGCAGATCATCGCCGTCGCCGCCGTCAAAGTAGTCGCCAGCAAAACCAACAACATTGCCGCCATACATCCGGTCGTCGCCAGTTCCCCCGGAGAAACGACCGTTGCCAATGGAGGCGCCCAAGATGGTGTCGTCGCCCGCGCCCAGTTCGATTCGGCCGAAGGAGTATTCCAGCACGCGCAGATCGAAAAGATTTGCGGCGTCGGTGCCGCGAACAATACCTCTTGTATCTATTCCCTCGAACGACCAGTCCGCATCGATGACAACGGTATCGAAGACTCCCCCGTCGATCACGAAATAGTCGTACCCGTCTCCACCGAGAACGTTGCCTGCAACCGCCTCGTCCAACGCGCCGTAGATTCTGTCATCCCGAGCGCCGCCGATCAGCGTATCGAAGCCGTCGCCGCCATCCAGCCAATTGCTGCCGCCTCCGCCTTCGAGCCGATCGTCTCCGTCGCCGCCAAGCACGTGGTCGAAACCGGAAGATCCAATGAATGTGTCATTGCCGCCTTCTAATGAAAAGGAATACTGACCGCCGTTATTATAAACGACTCTGCTTACACCGGACAAATCAAAATAGTTTTTGCCTTCATCACCCATCATGAATTTGCCAATACGCAATTCTTCGACAGACGAACCCTCAGTAATCACCAAATTCTTCGCATGAGAAACATAAAACACCTCCTCCGGGTATTCAACATACTGCTCAAAATCGACGACGTCCGTGCCGTTTCCTCCAACGACTGTCGCCGATTGGTCGAGCCCGATAAAGTTGAAGTAGTCATCGCCATCGCCGCCATCGAGCGCGTCGCTTTCGCCGCCGCCCATGAACCTGTCGTTTCCGGCGCCCCCGGAGATCGAGTTGTTCCCGAGGCCGCCGTTCAGCCGGTCTGAGCCGTTTCCGCCCGAGAGCAGGTCGCCCCCATCGCCGCCATAGAGCGAGTCGTTACCGCTGCCGGAGATCAGAGTGTCGTCGCCGGCCCCGCCATCGATCGAGTCGCTGAGGCCGCCGCCGCCGTCGATCCAGTCGTCACCGTCGCCGGCGAGAATCGTCTCATCGGACGCGGTGGCCCAGAGCGTGTCATCGCCCGCGCCCATCGTGTAATTGGCGACCGAGGACAGAAGATACCGCAGATCAAATAAGTTGGCCTTCTCCGTGCCGGCGAGGCTGCCCCCCCCGTAAAGCCGCTCGATCGACGTCGCCGCGTCGAAGATGAGGTTCTCGGCCCGAAGCGTTCCTTCGGAGATACGGAGCACATCGACGCCGTCGCCACCGTTGATCGAGGCCAGGAAGAAATCCGCCGCGGCGACCTCGATTCGATCGTTGCCGCTGCCCCCAAGAATCGTGTCGGCGCCTGCGCCGACGAGCGTGTCTGCGCCCCCGTTGCCCTCGATCAGATCGGCTCCGCCTTCCCCCGAGACGAATTCGGCGCCTTCGCCGCCCAGAAACGTGTCGTTCCCAAAACTCAGATAAAAATTGTTTCCGTCGTCGACCGTCGACCGTACATCAAAATAATCGCTGATATTTGTTCCACTTAAATAGCCACTGATCGATATATTTTCGACGTTCATCAAAACAAGACGGTGGAATAAATCATAGGCGCCGCTTAACGTGTCTGAGCCGTCCCCGCCGTTTACGGTGACGTCCCCGCTTTCTTCATAGATTATCACATCGTCGCCGGCGCCGCCGTCGAGCGAGTCGCTTCCGCCGCTGCCGTAGATCGTGTCGTTACCGGTCAGGCCGTAGATCGTGTCGTCGCCGTCCGTCCCGATCAGCGTGTCGTTCTTGTCAGCGTTCTGGTCGCCGTAGATGACCGCCATGTCGTCCCCCGGTTTCCGTCCTGCCCGTCAGATCACGAAGATGTCGCGGTGGCTGAGGTCGAGCCCGACGTCCACCGTCGCGAACTTGACCGCGTTGCCGCGCCCTGACCCGTCGAGGTCGAACCACAGCCGGCCGGTCTCGGGGTCGTAGATGATCCTGTCGCTGGTATCGTGCGCCTCGGTCCCGATCGCGAACCTCTTCGCGGCGAGCGGCCCGTGGTTGATGTTCTGGAAGATATCCGGGTCGAGCAGCAGGCTGTCCGCGCCGACCTTGAAGTCCGTGATCGTGACGGCCTGTTTCGACTTCAGCGCGACGTCGAACAGGAAGACGTCCTCGCCGCCGCCGCCGGTCAGCACGTCCGCGCTGCCGCCGCCGTCGAGCGTGTCCGCGCCGGCGCCGCCGAGAAGCGTGTCGCGGCCGGTTCCGCCCGACAGCAGATCGCCGCCGACGCCGCCTTCGAGGCTGTCGTTTCCGCCGTCGCTGGTCAGCACGTCGGCGCCGACCCCGCCGCGCAGGACGTCCATGCCGTCGCCGCCGGACAGGCTGTCGTCGCCGTCGCCGCCCTCGAGCGTGTCGTTGTCGTAGGAGCCGTCGAGCTCGTCGTCGCCCGTTCCGCCCAGCAGCAGATCGGCGCCTTCCGCGCCGTGGAGGGCGTCGTCGCCCGCGCCGCCGTCGAGCGTGTCGTCACCCTGCTCGCCCCAGAGCGTGTCGACCCCGAGGCCGCCGAGCATGCTGTCCGCCCCCTCGCCGCCGAGGAGGGTGTCGTTGTCGTCGCCGCCGTCGAGCGTGTCGTCGCCGTCCTGGGCGTTGAGGTAGTCGCTGCCGGCGCCCGCGCTCAGCTGGTCGTCGCCCGCCCCGCCGATAAGCGTGTCGATTGCGGAGCCGGAGGTCAGCGTGTCGTCGCCAAGATCGCCATTGATGAGGTTGCGACCCTCGCCGCCGCGGACGAGGTCGTTCCCGTCGCCGCCCGACAGGTCGTCGTTGCCGTCGCCCCCGGTGATGGTGTCGTCGCCTGTCCCGCCGCGCACTGTGTTCAGCCCGGCGCCCGCGGAAATGAGGTCGTCGCCGTCGCCGCCGTCGAGGTAGTCTTTGCCGGCGCCTGCGGTCAGGGTGTCGTCGCCCGCGTCGCCGCGCAGGGTGTTCAGGCCTTCGCCTGCCGACAGGAAATCGTTCCCTTCGCCGCCCTCGAGGGAGTCGTCGCCGTCGCCCGAGCGCAGCTGGTCGGCGCCGGCCTCGCCGAACAGGCGATCGGCGCCTGACCCGGAGCTGAGCGAGTCATCGCCGCCCCCGCCGTAGATCCTGTCCGCGCCGCCGCCGCCGCTGACCCAGTCGTTGTCCTCGCCTGCGTAGATCGATTCTCCCGAGACGGACCCCCAGACCGTATCGTTTCCCGGGCCGAGGTTCAGTAGGGCGGTGGACCGCTGCAGATACCGCAGGTCGAACAGGTTGGCTTCGATCGTGCCGTAAATCTCTGTGCCCGAGTCGAGGACTTCGATCGAGGTTTCCGCGTCGAGCACCAGCTCATCGAACACGGCCGTGAAGCCTGACCTGAACAGGAGCGTGTCGACGCCGTCGCCCCCGTTGACCGTTTTCTCCGTGAAGTCGGCCGGGTCGATCCAAAACTGGTCGTCGCCGCCGCCGCCGAGCAGCGTGTCGGCGCCCGTGGCGGATTCGAGAATGTCGTCGCCGCCGCCGGCGTCCACATAGTCGTCGCCGGACCCGTCCAGGACAGCCTCTTCGCCCGAACCGCCGTAGAAGGTGTCATCGCCGCCGAACAGATCGCAGCGGATGAAGGTCTGGTTTCGAACCGACGCAAAATCGATCAGGTTGTCGCCCGCCGTTCCCGTTATTCCGAAGCCGGCTACGACGGTCTCGACGCTTCTGAGAACCAGCGTTTCGAAGCTCAGCTTTGAGGATGCGGAGGTCTGCGCGACGTCCAGGACGTCCTGGCCGTCGCCGCCGTCGATCGTGGCGGAACGCGCCTGATCCAGCTGGACGAGATCGTAATCGATCAGGTCGTCGCCGGTTCCGGCCTCGATCAGGTCGGCGCCGAGCGTGCCGTAGATCGTGTCGTTGCCGGTGAGGCCGTAGATCTCGTCGGCGTCACTCGTGCCTTGCAGCGTGTCGTTCGGGTTCGCCGGATTCTGATCGCCGTAGATGACCGCCATGGTCTCGCTCCGTCACGCCGGATCGAAGACTACGCCGGTAGGGATTTCATCTACAAGACGGAACAGCCTGAGATTGCATGCCGGCGCGGGGCGTTCAGGGCGTGAGCCAGTACCTGGTCAGGTGGAACAGGATGGGCGCCGCGAAGAGTAGCCTGTCCACCCGGTCGAGCACCCCGCCGCGGCCATGGCGAGCGCCGCAAGCGCGGCCGCCCGCATAATCATCGCCGGTCTCATCTGCGCTGCGTGGCGTTCCGGATCAGCAGCAGATCCTCCTCCGTCATCTCCTTCAGGTCGGTCGCGGGATCGGCGAGCATGCTCGCGATCCCGCCGACGCCGATTTCGCCGCCGTTATAGATGATGTTGCTCCACTCGATGTGCCCGCCGCGCAGCGTCTCCAAGACGCCGTTGCGGTTGAGGTCGCTGGAGACCGAAGCGTCGGACGAGATGCCGTTCGCGTTCCAGTCGACGAAGATGTTGGCCTGGCTGCTCTTCGATCTCGCGATGCCCTTGCCGAACCAGCGCACGCCGTAGATCGACAAGGCCGTCTCGCCCGCCGTCGCGTCGAGCCCGGTCTGCTCGTTCAGGCTCGCCTCGTTCAGGTCGGCGAGGCTGAAGCGGTCGAAGTCGAGCCACGGGGCGCCGTTCCGGGTCAGCCAGTCCATCTGGTGCCAGTAGCTCATCACGCTGAGGTGGTTCGGCTTGTAGTTGATGTTGTCGACGCCGCCGTGACGCAGGCCGAGCGTGTGGCCGAGCTCGTGCATGATGGTTCCGGCGCGCTGCGAGAAGGTGCCGGGATTGGTGGAGAACCGGCCGAGGCTCTCGATGAAGTCGCTCGCCGGGATGCCGCGCGCGATGCCGCTCGACGTGCCGCCGTCATAGCCGTGCGCGTTCAGCATCCGCCGCCAGACCTTGCGCTCGCGCAACGGCACTTTCGGATCCATGATCGCGTCGAACTCGGCCCAGGTCGGGTTGAGGTCGTCGTCGTGCGGCACGCCGCCGAGATTCTTCCAGTGGATCGTGATCCCCTGCGTGCCGTCGGGGTTCGAGACCGGCGCGCGCGCGAACGCCTCGGACACCGCGTCGAGTTGCGCCTGCGTCGGCTGGTGGGAGGCGGTCTCGCCGGCGCGCGCCTGCATCCAGGCGTAGGCGATGAAGATGTCCTTCTTGAGTGGATTCGCCCCGAGCTTCGGCAGGTCGACGTCGACGTCGCCGTCGCCGTCCGCGTCGAGACCGCTCACCTCCCATTTGTCGAGGAGCCCGTCGCCGTCGGTGTCCGTGTCGTCGTCGATATCGACGGTGGCCTCCGCGCCAAGATCGAACCATGCGAAGAAGACGTTGTCGTCGCCCGAGGGATTGTAGGTCTCGACCGTGATATCCGTCATGCTCTTCGTCAGGAACGACAGCAGCGAATAGCGCTCGTCGTCGTCGCGCGAGTCCTTCGGGAGCGCCTTCGGCTTCGACGGGTTGGTCGGCTTGTCGCTAAGGCCGCCGACCGTGAACAGACCGCCGCCCCCGGTTTCGCCGTCATCCTGGCCGCCGGCTGCGGAGGTGAGGGTCGCGCCGTTCACCTTGATGGTGGTGTACTGCGCCGGGCTTCCGGGGTTCGCCGGCTGCAAACTATAGGAGATGCCGAGCCCCATCTCGGCGCGGGCGTCCTTCTTCTTGCGGTCGATCGGTTTCGCGAGCGAGATCTCGAAGCGGTCGCCGGTCGGCTTCTGCGCGCCGAACAGCAGCGCGATGGTGCTCTTCTTCTCCGCCTTCGGGTCCTTGAACACGACGACGAGCGTCACGCCGTCGATAAGATCGAAAGAGGGCGACAGCGACGGTTCGGTCACCGTCACCTTCACGAGGCCGACCCCTGCTTCGTCGACCTTCTGCTGGATGATGTCGGTGACGTCGGCGAGCGTCGACTGGAAGAAGGTGGAGGCGCCCGGAGGGCCGTTCCTGACGGTCGCCATCCAGGTGACGGCGGACTTGTCGAGCTTCATCGCCCCGTTCGGGATGACGGCGAAATTGGACGTCGCCGACATCAGATAGGCCTTCAGGACCTTGGCGTCCTTCGACGGCTTGCTGACGTTGAGGCCGACCTGCGCCTCGGCGCCCGGCGAGCTCCTGCCGTGGGCCGACACCGAAAGGGCGAGCTTGCCGTAGTTGCGGTAGAACACCTGCAGCCCGCTCGCCGCGGCGGGCAGATAGGTCGGGCGCTGCGGCGCGTCGCCTTGCGCGGCGGCGTCAGGCTTGATGGTCCCGTCGGACTGCGCGAAAGCGGGAGATGCGGCGCAGAGCGCGAGCGCGGCCGCGGTTGCGAGACGGCGAAACGTCATTGACGGACTCTCCTCGACGAGCCCGCGCCTGACGGGCCGCCGCGCCCGAACGGTGGTTCCGACGCATCTGCTGAATTTGCAGGCACGACCGCCCCGCACGCCAGATCCGGAAAACTACCTAGTAACCACCGTCCGCCGCGGCGGCGCGCCGATTTCAGGTCGTGAACCAGTAGCGCGTCAGGTGGAACAGGATGGGCGCGGCGAAGATCAGGCTGTCCACGCGGTCCAGCACGCCGCCGTGGCCCTCGATGACGTAGCCCCAGTCCTTGGCGCCGAGGTCGCGCTTGACCGCCGAGAGCACGAAGCCGCCGAAGAAGCCGGCGGTGACGACCGCGAGCGCCATTGCGAAGGCCTCCAATGGCGCGAAGGGCGTAAGGCCATAGAGCGCCGCGCCGATCAGCGCCGCCGAGAGGCCGCCGCCGAACAGGCCCTCCAGCGTCTTCGAGGGGCTGACGTTCGGCGAGAACCGGGTGCGGCCGAGCGTCTTGCCGAAGACGTATTGCAGCACGTCCGACAGCTGGCAGACGACGACGAGCCAGAGCAGCAGCAGCGCCGGCTCAGAGCCGGTCTCCAGCATCAGGAGCGCCGGGGCGTGGCTTAGCATGTAGACGCCGAGCATCAGGCCCCATTGCGTGCGGGCGCTGCGGGCGAGGAAGTCGGTGACGTCGCCCGCGAGCGTCGAGAGCGCCGGCAGCGCGAGGAAGGCGTAGACCGGGACCAAGATGACGAACAGGCCGTACCAGCCGGTCCAGAGCAGCCAGTAGTGATAGGGCAGCACGAGGAAGAAGGAGGCGAACAGCGCCCGATGGTCGCCCGGCCGCGAGGGCGCCAGCGTCCAGAACTCGCGCAGCGCCATGAAGGACAGACCTGCGAACAGGATGGTCGTCGCGCCCTTGCCGATCAGCAGCGCGCCGCCGAACACCACCACCATCACCCACCAGGAGCGGGTGCGGGCGTTGAGGTTCTCGATGGTGGCGCGGGCCTCGTCGGTGGTCGCGCGACGGATCAGGAGCTTGCCGGCGACGCTTCCGGCGACGAGCGCCAGGAACACGACGGAAAGGACCAGCGCGAGGGGGCTCATGCGCGGGCCCTCGCGCGCGCCGGCGCCAGCGCCTCGACGGCGAGGCGCGCGCGTTCGAGGAAATCGTCCCGGCTCTCGCCCGGCTCCAGCGCGATCGGCGCGCCGAAATGGGCGGTGCAGGTCATCGGCACGATCAGGATCGAGCCCTTCGGCATGACGCGCGCGAGGTTGTCGAGATGGACCGGCACCAGTTCGGCGCCCGGAAACTTGCGCGCGAGCCGGTGCAGCCCGCTCTTGAACGACGCGATCGCCTCGCCCGAGCCGCGCGTGCCTTCCGGGAAGATCAGCACCGAGCGGCCGGACTGAAGCAGCGCCTCGACCGGCGCGAGCGGATCGCCTTCGCCCTTGCGATCGCGGTCGATCAGCACGGCGTTGAGGCAGTCGACGGCGAAGAAGCTCTTCAGCTTGCCCCCGCCCCAGTAGTCGCGCGCGGCGACCGGATGGGTCGTCGCCCGGAGCGGCCGCGGCAGGGCGGCGACGACGGCCAGCGTGTCGAAATGGCTGGCGTGGTTCGCGAAATAGATCCGCCGCCGGGGCGAGGGCTGGCAGCCGGACCAGTCCGCCCGCGCGCCGACCAGCACGCGCACGGCGAAGATAAGCAGCGCCCGCGCCGTGTCGACGATCATCGGGCGCGGCCTCCGGGGCGGCCGGCGACGCCGCGTCCGGATCCCTCCCCTCTCCCGAGGGGAGGGTAA
>CABHPB010000071.1 GCA_902168115.1 uncultured Methylopila sp.
GTCCAGCGGGCGACCGAGGAGGAACAGGCCGAGGAGGCTGAGGGCGAGGCTGTCGACGCCGAGTTCGGCATCCAGGCCAAAGGCGGCGGGGAAAGCGGGGGCGGCGGCGACGGAGGCGGCGCGGCGCCCTTCGTGGTCGGCGGCGGAGGCGGTCAGCCGCTGCCGGCGCAGCAGCGCTCGTTCCTCGAGCCGCGCTTCGGCCGCGACCTCGGGGCGGTGCGCGTCCACACCGGATCGCAGGCCGACGCCTCGGCGCGCTCGCTCGGCGCGCTCGCCTACACGCAGGGGTCCGACGTCGTGTTCCGCTCGGGCGAATACTCGCCGGCGTCCGCGACCGGCGGCTGGCTGCTCGCGCACGAGCTCACCCATGTCGCCCAGCAGGGCCACGCGCCGGCGATCGGCGCGGAGGCGTCGGCCGCCTCGCCCGCGGCGGAGGGAGCGCTGCAGCGCTATGCGGACACCAGCCTGCCGACCAAGAGGCCGATCGACGCGGTCTATGCGCAATCCCTGAGCGACGTCGAGCTCGACACCGCGATCTACGTGACGCACCAGGCCCTCGACGCCGAGATCGAGAGCAACGACTACACGCTCGTCCTCCAGGCCAATCTCGCGGTTCTGGACGCCGAGCACTTCGTGCGGGCCAACTCGACGCGCATCCCCGACAACTTCCAGCCTCCCCCGGAAGAAACCGACGTTCCCTTCGAGGAGAAGGAGTTCGACGTCGACGCGGAGGACTGGGTCGCGCCGGAGCCGGTTCCGGGCATCGCGCGGGTGGAGCCGACGCGGCTGCGGCCCGCGCCGTCCGAGAGCGGCACGTTCCAAGACATCCCGATGAACACGCGCCTCGTCGTCGTCACCTCCCGCAACGGATGGAGCCAGGTGACGCTGGACGACGGCCGCAAGGGCTGGATCAGCACGAGCCGCGTCGAGACGAAGCTGCCCGACCCGGACGCCAGGCTCTACAACGTCAAGACCGGCGACACCGCCCAGACGATCGCGCGCTTTTTCTACGGCAAGCACTCCACCGAGTGGGGCCAGGACGAGCGCTACTTCGTCAATGTGCTGTTCCATGTGAACAGCCTGTTCCCCGCCCAGAAGGACCTCGGCATCACCCGGCCCTCTGGCAAGGAGGACGACTGGGACGCGACCGTGGTCAAGGCCGACCACAAGATCTGGATCCCGGGCGTCGACTTCGCGCTGGGCCTCAAGGGGATCGTGCCGTCCGGCTCGTTCACCTACGAGACCTGGCAGACGATCAAGAACATCTTCATCGGCACGGCGGGCTTCATCTCGGGCCTGCTGGTGGGGGCGCTCGAGTCCGCCGTCGACGTCTTCGTCGGCATCTGGGACATGATCAAGCTCGCCTGGGACGTCATCAAGAGCATCGTCACCGGCGAGATCATCTCCGACATCAAGAAGCTCTGGGAGGACCTTTCCAAGCTGACGATGGACGACATCGTCAACGCCGGCGTCGAGTGGTTCAAGTCGAAGTGGTTCGCCGACGGCACGTGGTCGCGCTGGTACAATCGCGGCTGGCTGATCGGCTACATCATCGTCGAGATCCTGCTGCTGATCTTCAGCGACGGCATCGCGACCGCGGTCAAGTGGGTCGGAAAGACCGCCAAGTTCGCCAAGCTCATCGAGAAGCTGCCGACCATCGCCAAGATGATCAAGAAAGCCGAGAAGGTGACCGGCGCCGCCGCCGACGCGCTCCGCCTCGGCTCGAAGGCGCTGTCTAAGGTGCATCACTGGGCGCAGACGGCGCTGCGCATCCCGCTGGAGATCATCAAGGACACCTCGGCCGCGGCGCTCGAACGGCTCAAGGGCCTGTCGGCCTGGGCCAAGGAGAAGTTCCGCTTCCTGAACCCGTTCGCGATGAAGGTCGCGCTCGGCTGCGCCTCGCCGTGCAAGGTCAACATCCACGAGATCGAGGAGTTTCTGAAGAACCTCGCGGCCAAGGGGGTGAAGGCCGGCGCCAGGCTCGGCGGCGACATCGAGAAGATCATCGCGGCGCTGCCGGCCGACAAGCTGAACCTCAAGATGATCCGGAAGAAACTGAAGACCCGGCCGGCGCTCAAGAAACTGATCGAGTCCGCGGAGCTGACCGCCGAGGACTTCGGAAAGATTTCGGCCTTCGTGACGGCCGGCGACCTCGCGAGCGAGGGTCAGTCTTACCGCACCTTCGTCCGCTACCTGACGGCCGTCGTGCCGGCGAAGGCGGAGGGCGACATCGACAAGCTGAACAAGATCGCCGCCGCGATCGTGAAGGCGGACGCCCGGCAGGGCGCCGCGCTCAAGGGCTCGATGTTCGAGGGCTTCGCCAAGCTCAACCTGCCCGAGCTCGGCGGCAAGGACTTCGCACGCGTCACCTTCAAGAAGACCGCCGGGCTCGCGCTTGAAAAGACCCAGCGCACCGCCGACAATTTCGTCGCAGCGACGGGCGAGATCTGGGAGATCAAGCACACCTGGGACAAGGTCCCCATGGATCAGGTGCGGGACTATCAGAAGATCATCGGCCAGGTGGCGCCGGACGGGAGTAAGGTAAAGGGCGTCAACTACCTGTTCCCGAACAAGGCCGCCGCCGAGGCGAACAAGCACCTCAAGGACGCGGGCTTCGGCGTCCGCTACGTGGTCGGCAAGGGCATGGCGGCGCTATGATCGACATCGATTTCCCCGACGCGGTGCAGTGGCGCGTCGCCACGCATGCCCACGACTGGCTCGACGGCGAGGCCTTGCGGGCGCTGCTCGGAGGCTGGGAGAGAGCCGGCCTGATCGGGCGCCCCGACGCGTTCGAGGTCGGCGACAGGGACAAGCCGTGGGCGGTCGAGGACGGGGAAGCGCTCGCCGACGCGATCCTGCGGGTCCCAAGGAACAAGGCCGGCGGCGTGAGCGGCCGCATGCGCGGCGACAAGCGGAAGCCTTGGGGGCTCTCCTTCATCCTCGCCGCCTTCGACGCGCGCGGCGGCCGGACGGAGGGCTACTCGATCGTCAACCTCAACCTGCCGCGCGACGACAGCGAGAAAAACTCCGCCGCGCTGCTCGACCTGTTCGAAAAGCTCTGCCGCCCGGACAGCTGCGAATACGCCTCGATCCACCCGCGGCTGCGGGCGGAGGAGCTTCGCATGCGCGCCTACGCGCCCGCGCTCACGATCGGGCCGATGTTCGCCGGCCTGTTCTGGGCGAACTTCCTCGGGCCCGGCACGGTCGAGGCGTTCGACGCAAAGGCCATCGACGGCCTCGACGTCGCACGCCGGACGTGGTTCGGCGAGCGCGGCGTGTTCCTCGCGGTGACGGAGGACCTCGCCTCGATCGACACGCCAAAGGGCGAGCGGAAGCTCATCGCGCTCACCGAAGAGCTGCGCACGGCTACGTCGGACTGACCGAGATCCTTGCGACGCGCCCGGCCGCGGGCCGGCCTTAAGCCTGCGGCTCGCGCCGGCGCAGGATGTAGCTGTCCATCATCCAGCCATGGCGCTCGCGCGCCTCGGCGCGGCGGCGGACGATCTCGTCCGCGACGTCGGCGAGCGGGCCGGCGATCAGGATCTCCTCCGGCGCGCCGACATAGGCGCCCCAGAAGATCTCGTAGGCCTCGGGCTCCTCGACGCCGGAGAAGGAGTTTTCGGCGTCGAGCATCACCACGACGCTGTCGGCCTGCGGACCGCCCTCGCGCAGCCGCCGGCCGGTCGTCACCTCGATCGAGCGGCCGATCCGGTTCAGCGTGGTGCGATGCCTCGCGGCGAGGGTCTGGATCGAGCTGATTCCCGGGATCACCTCCCACACGATGTCGTGGCGGCCGCTTCCGGCGATCTCCTCGACGATCCGGACCGTGCTGTCGTAGAGCGCCGGATCGCCCCAGACGAGCACGCCTCCGCACTCGCCGTCCTTCAGCCCGTCCGCGATCATCGTCTCGAAGACGTCGCCCTTGCGAGCGTTTAGGTCGCGCACGCCGGCCTCGTAGTCGCCGGTCCGGTCGCGCTCGGGGATCGGCGCCTCGACGAAGCGGACCGCGCGGTCCGGCGCATGCCGCCGCAGCACCTCGCGGCGATGCTCGATCAGGCTGTCCTTGGCGGCGCCCTTGTCCATCAGGAAGACGGCGTCGAGCCGGTTCAGCGCCTTCACGGCCTGGATCGTGACCTGGTCCGGGTCGCCGGGCCCGACGCCGATGATCAGGATGGTCTTGGCCAAGATCGTGCTCCCCGCGCGAAACGCTGCGCGGCTTCTAGCGCGAATCCGGCCCGGATGGCGCCGCCCGAACGGTCACCGTGACGAGCCGATCCGTATCGGCGGCGGAGGCTCGGGCGCGCGACGCCGGTCCTTGCGGCGGGCGAGCCGGAACCCCTGCCCGCGCACCGTCGTCACGGTGACGTTGGAGTCGAGCAGGTCGAGCTTGCGGCGCACGTATCCGACATAGACGTCGACCGAGTTGCTGGTCATCCAGGCGGGGCCGCCCCAGGCCTCGCGCAGCACCCGCTCGCGCGGGACCGGCTCGCCTTCGGCGCGGACGAGGATGGCGAGCAGCTCCGCCTCGCGCTTCGTCAGGCTCTGGCTGCGGCCGCCGACCTTGAGCTCGAGCGCGCCGAGGTCGACGGTGGCGTCCCCCGTCGCGACCAGCGGGAACGCCGCGTCTCCCGAGCGCCGGCGCCGCCACGCCCTGAGCTTGGCGGCGAGCTCGTCGATCCGCACCGGCCCGGCGAGGCAGTCGTCGGCGCCGGCCTCGTAGCAGGCGAGCCGTTCGTCCGGCTCGTCGCGCCCGGTCGCCACGATGACGACGGCGCCGGGATGGCGCAGCCTGAGCGCCGCGATGGCGTCGAGCATCTGCGCGCCGCCTTCCGGACAGGCGATCAAGGCGAGCGACGCTGACCGCACCTGGTCGACATGCGTCGCCGCATGGACCTGAAACCCCTCCGCCGCGAGCGCCCTGCCAAGATGAGCATCGCCCGCGGCGACCATCTCGATGACCGCAATCGCCATGACAGGACGATTATTTGCTTCTGTCGCGATAGCAAGCATCAGAACAGTGATACAAAAGTACGTGTATCCTGATTTATTATTACATCATTAGAAACTTACGTACGCTTTACTTTTCGTACCGACTTGAGATCGGGCGATCCGACGCCTGTCGCCCTGCGGGCGGCGTCGGCCTCGGGGGGCCGGCGGGTGCTCAACCGGTCTTGCGGCGGGCGGTCTCGGCATAGGCTGACAGAAGGTCGCCGAACCTGTCCCCCTGCACCACGACATGGGCGCGAAGCAGCGCCTTCGCCTGGTCGGCGTCTCCGGCGAAGATCGCCCGGACGACCGCGTCGTGCTCCTCGAACGAGGCCCGGAGCCGGTTCGAGACCCTGAGCTGCAGCCGCCGGAATGGCCGCAGCCTCCGATGCAGCGCGCCGCACTGCTCGGCGAGGAAGTCGCTGCGGCTCGCGGCGTAGATCGCGAAGTGGAAGGTCTCGTTCTCGTAGTAATAGCCGTCGCGGTCGTTGGCTTCCGCCGCCGCCCGGCAGCCTTCGTGCGCAGCGGCGATGGCCGCGCGGTCCTTGGCGTCGAGGCGGCGGGCGGCGTGGGCGCCGGCGAGGCCCTCGAGCTCGGCCATCACCTCGAACATCTCGTAGATCTTCGCCGGGCCGTGCGAGACGACGATCGCGCCGCGCCGCGGCCTCAGCTCCACCATGCCGATCGCGGACAGCTGCATCAGCGCCTCGCGCACCGGCGTGCGCGACACGCCGAAGCGGGTGGCGAGTTGCACCTCGTCCAGCCTGTCGCCGGGCGCGAAGTCGCCGGCGACCACCGCGTTCTCGATTTCGTCCCGAACCTTGCGAACCGCGTTCTCGACCATTGAGCGACCGCTGCTGTCTTCTTCTTTGTATACAAGAGCGACTAATCACGAGTGCAAGCAAATTGACATCGCGTACGCGGCTGCCGCAAACTTCTGCGTGAAGGCCGCCAAGACGGCCGCCGGCGATCGCCCGAAAGAGGACGACGCTCTTACGGACGCTGGGAGGCGCCGCCATGAAACTCGATCGTCGCCAATTCGTCGGCGCCGGACTCGCCGCGCCCGCCATCCTGGGCCTCGGCCTCAAGCCCGCGCGCGCCGCGACCACGCTCAAGCTGTCTCACCAGTTTCCTGGCGGCACGATCGAGCAGGGCGACTTCCGTGACCGGATGTGCCGCAAGTTCGCCGAGGGCGTGAAGGCCAAGACCGGCGGCGCGATCGAGGTGCAGGTCTATCCCGGCTCCTCGCTGATGAAGACCAACGCCCAGTTCGGCGCGATGCGCAAAGGCGCGCTCGACATGTCGCTCTATCCGGCGCCCTACGCCGGCGGCGAGGTGCCGGAGATGAACATCGGCCTGATGCCGGCGCTGGTGACCTCCTACGAGCACGCGATCGCCTGGAAGAGCGGCGAGGTCGGCAAGAAGCTCACCGAGATCCTGCAGGCCAAGGGCATCGTGCTGGTGTCGTGGGTCTGGCAGGCGGGGGGCGTGGCCTGCAAGGCGCGGCCGCTGGTCACGCCGGACGACGCCAAGGGCCTGAAGGTCCGCGGCGGCTCCCGCGAGATGGACCTGATGATGAAGCAGGCCGGCGCGGCGACGCTCTCGATCCCGTCCAACGAGTCCTACGCGGCCATGCAGACCGGCGCCTGCGACGCCGTCATCACCTCCTCGACCTCGCTGATCTCGTTCCGGCTGGAAGAGCTCGCCAAGCACCTGACCTCCGGCCGCGAGCGCTC
The DNA here is from genome assembly GCA_902168115.1 of uncultured Methylopila sp. Lineage (GTDB taxonomy): Bacteria > Pseudomonadota > Alphaproteobacteria > Rhizobiales > Methylopilaceae > Methylopila. The sequence continues at coordinate 6,723 of CABHPB010000071.1, forward strand.
CTACTGGTTCATGCTCGAGCCGATCATGATGTCGAAGTCGATCTTCGACGGTCTGCCGAAGGACCAGCAGGACGCCATCATGGCGACGGGCGCCGAACTCGAGCCCTTCGGCCAGCAAGGGGCCAAGGAAGACGACACCAATGTCGAGCAGATCTTCCAGAAGGCAGGCGCCAAGGTCGAGAACATGGACGAGGCGACGCTCGGGAAGTGGCGCGACATCGCCAAGGCGACCGCCTGGACCGACTATGCCGCCAAGAACGAGAACTGCGCGGAACTTCTGAAGCTCGCCGAGAAGGTGGCGTGAGCCACGGCTTCGACGCGGCCTCGGCGGCGGCCGAGGTCGCCAAGGCGCCCGAGCCCCGCGTGCCGGGCGCGCTCGGGGCGATCGACCGCGCCATGAAGGGGCTGAACCACGCCATCATGGTGCTGGGGGGCCTTGCGCTGGTCGTGGCCTCCGGCGTGCTGAGCTACAGCGTCCTCGTCCGCTACGTCTGGCGTCACCCGACCGACTGGCAGGACGAGACCGCGGTGTTCCTGATCGTCGGGGCGGTGTTCCTGTCGGCGGCGGGCGTGCAGGCCAAGCGCGGCCACGTCGCGATCGAGGCGCTGACTGGTCTGCTGCCGGACGGCGTCAACCGCGTCCGCCTGATGGTGGTCGACGTCGTCGCCCTCGTCTTCGTCGTCTTCTTCGCCTGGAAGAGCTGGTCGCTGCTGCACGAGGCCTGGGTCGACGGCCAGACCTCGCAGTCGACCTGGGGGCCGCCGCTCTGGATCCCCTACTCGCTGATGGCTGTCGGGATGAGCCTGCTCACCCTGCAGCTCGTCCTGCAGATTCTGGAGGCGACCCTCTACGGACCTAAGGCCGCCGGCTGGGGCGCGCAAAAAATCGGAATGGGCGCCGACATCAACAAGGGGCTGCCCGAGCGCGGCGAGGCCCAGAAATGAGCGTGCTCGCGATCGGACTGATGTACGCCGGAGCGACGCTCGCGGCGATGCTGGCCGGCATCCCCATCGCCTTCGCGCTCGGCGTCGTCGCGCTCGGCTTCATGTACGCCTTCATGCCGGCGGCCTCGCTCGATACGGTGGCGCAGAACGTCTACGAGGAGATGGCCTCGATCACGCTGCTCTCGATCCCGCTCTTCATCCTGAAGGGCGCCGCGATCGGGCGCTCGCGCGCCGGCCAGGACCTCTATTCGGCGATGCACGCCTGGATGAGCCGCATCCCCGGCGGCCTCGGCATCGCCAACGTGTTCGCCTGCGCGCTGTTCGCGGCGATGGCCGGATCGAGCCCGGCGACATGCTCGGCGATCGGCTCGGCCGGCATCCCGGAGATGAGGAAGCGCGGCTATTCGCCGGGCTTTGCGGCCGGCATCATCGCGGCGGGCGGCACGCTCGGCATCCTGCTGCCGCCCTCGATCACCATGATCCTCTACGCCGTCGCCGCCGAGCAGTCGCTCGGCCGCCTGTTCCTCGCCGGCGTCGGACCGGGCTTCCTGCTGGTCGCGCTGTTCGCCGGCTGGTCCGCCTGGCGCTACCGGCGCGAATACGCCGCCGCCAAGGTCGCCTACGAGCGCGACGGCACCCAGTCGCCGATCCTGAAGGGCGACGCCTACACCATGCGCGAGCGCTTCTCGACGCTGCCGCGCGTGCTGCCCTTCGTGATCCTGCTGACCGGCGTCATGGTCGCGCTCTATGGCGGATACGCGACGCCGTCCGAGACGGCCGGGCTCGGCGGGCTGCTCGCGCTCGCTTTGATCGCCGCGATCTACAAGGTCTGGAAGCCGAAGGACCTCGACCCGATCCTGACAGCGACGCTGCGCGAGTCGACCATGCTGATGCTGATCATCGGCATGTCGCTGCTCTACGCCTACGTGATGAGCTATCTCCACATCTCGCAGTCGGCGGCGGCGGCGATCGTCGGGATGCACCTGTCGCCCTGGGTGCTGCTTCTGATGATCCTGCTGCTGGTGATCGGGCTCGGCTTCTTCCTGCCGCCGGTCTCGATCATCCTGATGACCGCGCCGATCATCCTGCCGCCGTTGCGCGCCCAGGGCTTCGACCTCGTCTGGTTCGGCGTGGTGATGACCATCACGATGGAGATGGGGCTGATCCATCCGCCGGTCGGCCTCAACATCTTCGTCATCAAGAACATCGCGCCCGACATCCCGCTGAGGGACATCATCTGGGGGACCCTGCCCTTCGTGGCGTTGATGGCCTTCGCGATCCTTCTGCTATGCCTTGTCCCCGGGATCGCGCTGTGGCTGCCGGACCTGCTGCTGCCGACGACCCGCTAGGACGTTCGCGACGCAAAGAAGCGATTATCGATGACCAACCATCTGTTCGAAGGGCTCGCCCGCGCGGCCGAGCCCGGGGCGCCCTGGCTCCTGCTCCCGGACGGGACGACCTGGAGCTATGGCGACATGGCCGAAAGATCCGGCAAAATGGCGCGGGCGCTCGTGCGCCTCGGCCTGCAGCCGGGCGACCGCGTCGCCGCGCAGATCGAGAAGAGCCCTGAAGCGCTGATCCTCTACCTCGCGACGGTGCGGGCCGGCGGGGCGTTCCTGCCGCTCAACACCGGCTACACGCCCGCCGAGATCGAGTATTTCGTCGGCGACGCGCAGCCGACGCTGTTCGTCGTCGACCCGGCGACGAAGGACGCGCTGCTGCCGATCGCGGCGTCCCACGGCGCGCGCGTCGAGACGCTCGACCGGAACGGATCCGGGTCGCTGGCCAAGCTCGCCGAGGCGGAAGCCGGCGCCGGCGCGTTCTCGGACGTGCCCCGCGGGCCGGACGACCTCGCCGCGATCCTCTACACCTCCGGCACCACCGGGCGCTCCAAGGGCGCCATGACGACGCACGACAACCTGCTGTCGAACGCGCGGGCGCTCGCCGAATGCTGGCGGTTCACCAGCGCGGACCGGCTGATCCATGCGCTGCCGATCTTCCACACGCACGGGCTGTTCGTCGCGACCAACACGGTGCTGGTCTCCGGCGCCTCGATGATCTTCCAGGCGAAGTTCGACACCGGCGACGTGCTGGCCGCCATGCCGCGCGCGACCTCGCTGATGGGCGTGCCGACCTTCTACGTCCGGCTGCTGCAGCATGCCGGGCTAACCCGCGAGGCGACGGCCCATATGCGGCTGTTCGTCTCCGGCTCGGCGCCGCTGCTCGCCGAAACCCACCGCGCCTTCGAGGCCAAGACCGGCCACCACATCCTCGAACGCTACGGCATGACCGAGACCAACATGATCACCTCGAATCCCTATGAGGGCGATCGCGTGCCGGGCGCGGTCGGCTTCCCGCTGCCGGGGATCAGCGTGCGCGTCGCCGATCCCGAGACGGGTGCGCCGATCCCGGACGGCGACGTCGGCATGATCGAGGTGAAGGGACCCAACGTCTTCTCCGGCTACTGGCGCATGCCGGAGAAGACGAAGGCGGAGTTCCGCGACGACGGCTTCTTCATCACCGGCGACCTCGGCAAGATCGACGAGCGCGGCTATGTGCATATCGTCGGGCGCGGCAAGGACCTCGTGATCTCGGGCGGCTACAACGTCTATCCGAAGGAGATCGAGGCCGAGATCGACGCCATGCCGGGCGTCTTCGAGAGCGCGGTGATCGGCGTCCCTCACGCCGACTTCGGCGAAGGCGTCACGGCCGTCGTCGTTCCCGAGAAAGGGGCCTCGATCGACGAGGCCGCCGTCCTGTCCGCCCTCTCCGGCCGCCTCGCCAAGTTCAAGCAGCCCAAGCGCGTGCTGTTCGTGGACGAGCTGCCGCGCAACACCATGGGCAAGGTCCAGAAGAACGCCCTGCGCGACCGCTACGCGGACCTCTACGCGCCGAAGGCCGGCTGACCCAGTCCGCCGCCGTCATGCCCGGACTTGATCCGGGCATCCATCACTGGGAACTCGGATGTTTCCGAGTTCCCTCACCAAGGTGCCGAGCCGGAAGCATTCGACTTCGCGGGCGCGTCCGCGCCCGATGGATCGCCGGGTCAAGCCCGGCGATGACGGCTTCCGTCGAGCCTCAGCATTATCAGATCATCGGCAGGTAGCGGGGCTTCGGACCGAGCGGAAACGCCGCGTCGATGCGCACAAGCTGTTCGGCCGAAAGTTCCAGATCCCCCGCGCCGGCGTTGTCGAGCGCATGCGCGACGCGCGAGGCCTTCGGAATGGTCAGCACCGAGGGACGCCGCGTGAGGAAGGCGAGCGCGACCTGTCGCGCCGTCGCGCCGGCCTCCTTCGCGACGGCTTCGAGAACCGCTCCGCTCTCGGACGACGCATCCGGAAAGTCGCCGCTGCCGAAGGGGCTGTAGGCGACGAGCGCGACGCCGCGGTCCTCACACCACGGCAACACCGCATGCTCGATGGCGCGCTCCTCGAGATGGTAGAGCACCTGGTTGCAGGCGATCCGGCCCGCGCCCGCGATCGCCACCGCCTCCTCCAGATCCCGGACATCGAAGTTGCTGACGCCCCACGACAGGATCTTGCCGTCGGCGACCAGCGTCTCGAACGCCTCGATGGTCTCCGCCAGGGGGACCGAGCCGCGCCAGTGCAGCAGGTAGCAGTCGAGCCGGTCGGTCCTGAGGCGCTTCAGGCTTCGCTCGCAGGCGGCGATCGCCCGCGTCTTGCCGGCGTTCTGCGGCAGCACCTTCGAGACCAGAAACACCTCGTCGCGGCGTCCTTCGATCGCATCAGCGACGAGCGGTTCGGCCTCTCCATACATCTCGGCCGTGTCGACATGGGTCATGCCGGCGTCGAGGCCCTTGCGCAGGGCGTCCATCGCCCCGCTCCGAGAGGCGTCGTCGAGCCGCCAGGTCCCCTGGCCGATCGCCGCGACCATCGATCCCCGAGCGCCGAAGGCTGTCATGCGCATATGCACGCCCTCCTGTTGGGCCCTGTCGCGCGCGTCGCCGCGGGCCCCGTCGAGCCCATATGTCGGAGCAGTTCGGAAAGTCAGGCCCCGGCGGCGTCGAATTCGGCGAGCGCGCGCTCGAAGCGGTCGAGATTCTCGGCCGTGTAGGCGCAATAGTCGAAGTCGATCTTGGACTCGATCTCCGAGATCATGCTCCACAGGCTCTCGCGCAGCAGCGAGGCGACGATCATGGCCTGCAGCCTGCGCCGCAGTCGGTCGTCGGGCTGGCCGCCGAAGTACGCCGCCAGCATGCGGTCGCGTTCGCTGGCGTCGAACGAGTTGTTCGAGGCGAGGCCGCCGAGATCGAACAGCGGCGCGTTGAACCCGGCGTAGTCCCAGTCGATCAGCCAGAGCCGGCGGCCGTCGTCCAGAAAGTTGCCCGGCAAAAGATCATTGTGCGCGAACACGATCTCGGTCGGGCCGAGCTCAGCCTCCAGCCGCCCGGCGACGTCGGAGAGGCGCGGCAGCTCGTGCGCGAGCCGGTGGCCCCGCGCCTTCAGCGCATGCAGATAGTTGCGAAGGATGTGGAACGTCCAGAAGCCGAGCGCCGGGCCGAGGAGATGTCTCGTCACCTCGCGATGGGCGCGTGCGATCAGCGCTACGACACGATCGAGGTTGTCCCGCACGTCCGCCTCGCCGAAGGTCTTGCCTTCGATGAAATCGATGACGATCAGCCCCGGCTCGAAATGGCGCAGCGCCGGCGAGACGCCCGCCGCCTCCGCCGCCATCGCGGCGGCGCGCTCATTGAAGCGCATGACGTTGTGGATCGGGATGTCCTCGCCGAGCCGCACGACGTACTTCTTCGCCCCGTCCTCGACGAGGAAGTTGCTGTTGGTGATGCCGCCGGTCAGCGGCTGGGGGTCGACCTTCCCCGACCACAGATCGAGCCCGCGGATGCGGTCGAGCGCCGCCGTCACTGGATCTGGCCCCGCCGGGCCTTCATGCCCGCAGCGGCCGCCGAGACGAGGCGGTCGGCGATCATGCCGATGAAGGCGACCGCGATCCCTGCGACCACGCCGCGCCCGACGTCCGCCTTGGCGAGCGCCGAATAGGTCTCCTGGCCGAGATCGCGCGTGCCGACGAGCGCGGTGATCACCAGCATCGAGAGCGCGAGCAGGATGGTCTGGTTGATCCCGAGCAGGATTTCCGGCGTCGCGAGCGGCAGGCGAATGCGGGTCAGGATCTGGCGCTTGGTGCAGCCGGTCATGACGCCGGCCTCGATCAGCTCAGGCGCGATCCGCGAGACGCCATGCGCCGTGTAGCGGATCGCCGGGGCGACGGCGTAGAGCACGATCGCGATCAGCGCCGTGAAGTCGCCGACGCGGAACAGCATGACGATCGGGATCAGATACACGAAGGTCGGCAGGGTCTGCAGCGTGTCGATCACGATCTCGATCGCCCGCCAGAGACGCGGCCGCCCGGCGGAGACGATGCCGATCGGCACGCCGATCAGCGCCGCAATGATCACGGCGACGCCGCAGAGATAGACCGTGATCATGGTCGCGGGCCAAAGGCCGACGACGGCCGGGAACGCCGCCATCAGGCCGACCGTCAGAGCGAGCCGCCAGCCGCCGAAGCGGAAGCCGACCGCGGTCACGAGGAACACCACCCACGGCCAGGGCAGCGCCAGCATGAAGCGCTTCACCGGCACGAGCACGTTGAGCAGGACGGCGGTCCGGATCGCCTCCAGCGTCGAGAAGAAGGTGAGATTGATCCAGCTGACCAGTTGCCCCCAGTAGGGCGCGGTCGAGAGCTTCCATGCCTCCGGATAGGGAGCGATCGCGGGAAGCAGCGCGGTGGCGAGCCAGAGGGCGGCGGCGACGGCCAGCGCCACCGAGACGATCGTCTTGCGCCGCCGGCGCGTCGCTTGCGCCTCGACCTCGCCGGCGCGCAGCGCGAGCGCCTGCGCGAAGCGGTCGAGCAGGATCGCGAGCACGGTGATCGCGATGCCGGCCTCCAGCCCCTTGCCGATGTTGAGGGACCTCAGCGCCGTCAGCACGTCCCAGCCGAGCCCGCCCGCGCCGATCATCGAGGCGATGATCACGACGTTGAGCGAGAGCATGATGACCTGGTTGACGCCGACCATCAGCGCCGGCAGCGCAGTGGGGACGAGCATCTTCCAGGTGATCTGGCGCCGCGTGCAGCCGGTCATCCGGCCGAGCGCCTCGATCTCCTCCGGCACCGCCCGGATGGCGAGGATCGTGACGCGCACCATGGGGGGAAGCGCGTAGATCACGGTCGCGACCATCGCCGAGACCGGCCCGAAGCCGAACAGGATCAGCATCGGCAGCAGATAGGCGAAGACCGGCATTGTCTGCGCGATGTCGAGGAACGGCGACACCGCGCGCTCCAGCCAGCGCCAGCGGACGCAGGCGAGCCCGATGAGCAGCCCGCCGATCGAGCCGAGCACCGACGAGACCAGCACCGAGGCGAGCGTCACCATCGCGCTCGTCCACTGCCCGAAGACGGCGAGATAGAGCAGCCCGGCCGCCATGCCCAAAGCGAGCCGCCGGCCGCCGACGGCGTAGCCCGCCGCTGTCGCCGCGATCACCATCGAGAACCACGGGATCGCCGGGAACACCGTGACGGCGTCCGACCCCTGCCCGAGCACGAAGCCGGTCGCGAACACGGCCCTTGCGAGCGACAGCGGCTGGTCCAGCAGCCAGGAGATCGCGCGGGTGAGGTCGCGCACCGTGAACAGGCCGAAGCTGGCGCTGTCCATCAGCCATTTCGTGAAGCTCGAGATCCACGCCGCGAAGGGCAGCTGCCACGCCGCCGGATATTTCCAGGCCCAGGCCGGCAGGGCCTCGACCGGCAGCATCACGACGGCGGCCGTGACGACGGCGGCGAGGACCCAGAACACGTGCGCGGGATCGATCGACCTCGCCGGCGCCGCGGGCTCGGCCGCCGCGATGCTCACCGGGCCGCCTTCAGCTCGCGGCCGACGAGCACGTCGATCATCGCGACGCGGTCGATCGTCCCGATCACCTTGTCGTCCTCGACGACCGCGAACGGCCGTGGGGAGGCCTCGACGTCATGGGCGAAGGCGGCGATGCGGGTCGCTGCCGGGACATGGCCGGCGTAGTCCTCGCCGTCGGCGGGGCGCATCACCGAGCGGGCGGTCAGGATCTTCGCGCGGGGCGCGTCGCGGGTGAAGGAGCGGACGTAGTCGGTCGCCGGCGCCAGCACGAGCTCTTCGGCGGTGCCGATCTGCTCGATGCGGCCGTCCTTCATGATGGCGACGCGGTCGGCGAGCCGCACCGCCTCGTCGAAGTCGTGGGTGATGAAGACGATGGTCTTCTTCAGCATTCCCTGCAGCCGCAGCACCTCGTCCTGCATCTCGCGGCGGATCAGCGGGTCGAGCGCGGAGAACGGCTCGTCGAGGAACCAGACGTCCGGCCCGACCGCGAGCGAGCGGGCGATGCCGACGCGCTGCTGCTGGCCGCCGGAGAGCTCGCGCGGAAAACGCCCCTCGCGGCCGCCGAGCCCGACCAGCGTGATCATTTCTCTCGCACGGGCGTCGCGCTCGGCTTTCGGGCGGCCCTGGATGCCGAGCGGGAACGCCACGTTGCCGAGGACGGTGAGGTGCGGCAACAGGGCGAAGTTCTGGAACACCATGCCCATCTGCTGGCGGCGGATCTGGATCAGTTCGCGCTCGCCGATCTTCGAGAGGTCCCGGCCCTCGAACAGCACCTCGCCGGCGGTCGGCTCGATCAGGCCCGACAGGCACCGCACCAGCGTCGACTTGCCGGAGCCCGACAGCCCCATGATGACGAAGGTCTCGCCGCGGACAATGTCGAGGTCGACGTCGCGCACGGCGGCGGTCACGCCGTCGGCGGCGAGGCGTTCGGGCTCGGCCGCGAGGCGGCCGTCCTTGACGAAGCGGGCGAGGCCGGAGCCGTAGAGCTTGGCGACGCCCCTGCAGGCGAGGACCGGCCCGCTCATATGACGGAAAACTCCCGAGCGGGCCGGATCGCGGATCGTCTCCGCCGGATCACTGCTTGACCCAGGGCCTCCAGATCGCCTCGTTGCTGTTCACCCATTCGGCCGCGACGTCCTCGACCTTCTTGCCGTCGATGTCGACCTTAGCGGCGAGCTCGCCGATCGTCTTGTTGTCGTTCTTGTAGGCCTTCACGATCTCGTACGCGCCCGGCCACTTCTTCTTCATGCCGGACCACGCCGCCTTGAAGATGTCGCCGCGGGGCTTGGCGCAATCGTATTTGGCGTCCTTGTTCGAGCCCCAGGCCGGATCCTCGTAGCAGGCCTTCTCGAACTTCGGGAACTCGACGAACTCGCCCTTGTACTTGATGGGTGCCCAGTGCGGCACGTAAATCCACAGGATGATCGGGGCCTTGCGCTCGTAGGCGCTCTTGAGCTCGGCGAACATCGCGGCGTCGGTGCCGGCGTGCACGACCTCGAACGGCAGGTCGAGCGCCTGGATGCGCTCCTCGTCATAGCCGCCCCAGGTGACGGGGCCGCCGAGATAGCGGCCCTTCGGGGCCGTCTCGGGCGTCGAGAACGCCTCGCCGCACTTCTTCAGCGCTTCCCAGTTCGGCAGGCCCGGGCACTTCTCTTTCATGTACTCCGGGTACCACCAGTCCTCGCGGGCCTGCATGCCGGAGCCGCCAAGATCCTCGACGTTGCCGGTCGCGACCGCCGCGTCGAGCGCCTCCTGGGCGGTCGTCGCCCAGACTTCCGGCGCGAAGGTCAGGTCGCCGGTGCCCATGCCTGCGAACTGCGCGAGGTAGTCGGCGGGAACGTATTCGACGTTGTAGCCGGCCTTCTTGAGGATCTCGCCGACGATGTGGGCGCTGATCAGCTCGCCGGTCCAGTCGTTCAGCGTGATCTTGATCGGGTCCTTGGACTCCGGCGCCGCGCGGGCCGGACCGACCGGCGCGGTCAGGGCCAGAATGCTGCAGGCGCATGCGATCGCGAGACTTGAGAGAGCCGTCCGCATTGCTTCCTCCCGGAATGCGGGCGCCGTGACGCTTACCCGCGCTGAAACGAAACTCCACGCCGATGTTGGTTCTATATTGCTTTGCGAGGATATTCTCGTGCTTTTTTGTGGCGTTCACTGCTCATTGACGAGGCAGATTGTGGACGAGGCGGATCGCGGTCCTCGCCTAGTTCCGCGCGACCTGCCCCCTTAAGCCAGCACCCGCTCCATCCCCGGGTCGTAGAGCGCCGCCAGATGGACCCTGGCGGGGACACGGACCGTCGCGACGTCGAGTTCGTAGTCTCCCGACAGCACGAAGTCCTCGTCCAGACCCTCGGCCTTCCGAACGTAACCGTAGCCGATCGGCTTGCCGATGGAATGGCCGAACCCGCCCGAGCTCAGCCAGCCGACGCGCTCGCCGTTCCGGTAGATCGTCTCGCGCCCGAGCAGCACCACGCCCGGATCCTCGACCGTGAAGCCCGCGAGCCGCTTCTTCAGCGGGTCGCCGCGGCGCGCGAGCAGCGCCTCCCGGCCGATGAACGGAGCGCTCGTGTCGAGCTTCACCGCCCATCCGATCCCGGACTCGAACGGCGTGTGGTCCGGCCCGACGTCTGAGCCGGAGGCCCAGTAGGCCTTTTCGAGCCGCAGCGTCTCGATCGCGCGGTAGCCGGCGTTCGCGATCCCGAACTCGGCGCCCGCCTTCATGACGGCCTCGTAGAGCGTCGCCGCGAACTCCACCGAGACGTGGAGCTCCCAGCCGAGCTCGCCGACGAAGGTCATGCGCAGCGCCGTGACGCGGGCGCCGCCGACATTGATCATGCGCACGGCCCCGAACGGAAAACCCTCGTTCGAGACGTCGTCGGCCGTGATCTTCTCCAGCACGCGGCGTGCGTTCGGGCCCATCAGGGCGAGCACTGCGTAGCTCGACGTCACGTCCATCAGATGCGCGTCGAGTCCGGACGGAAGGTTCCGCCGGAGCCAGTCGAAGTCGCGCGTCGCCGCGCCGGTGCCGGAGATCAGGTAGTAGGCGTTTTCGGACAGCCGGCAGGCGGTGACGTCGCATTCGACGCCGCCGCGCGGATTGAGCAGCGGCGCGTAGGTGATGGAGCCGGCCGGCCGCGTCATGTCGCCGGCGCTGACGAAGGACAGCGCCTCCTCGGCGTCCTTGCCGGTCAGCAGGAACTTGGCGAAGGAGGTCTGGTCGAACACAGTCACGGACTCGCGGGTCGCGCGGTGCTCGCGGGCGACGGCGTCGGTCCAGTTCGGGCGGCCGAAGGTGTAGTGGTCCCTCGCCTTCTCGCCTTCGCCGGCGAACCAGTTCGGGCGCTCCCAGCCGAGCTTCTCGCCGAACACGGCCCCTTGCGCCTTCAGCCGGTCGTAGAGCGGCGAGCGCCGCAGCGGCCGGCCGCTGTCGTGCTCCTCATGCGGCCAGGCGATCGAGTAGTGCTTGCCGTAGGCCTCCAGCGTGCGCTCGCGGACCCAGGCGACGTCCTGATGGTTGCGGCCGAAGCGCAGGATGTCGACGGCTGAGAGGTCGTAGGGCGGTCGCCCGGCGGCGACCCATTCCGCCAGCGCCTTGCCCGCCCCGCCGCCGGACGCGATGCCGAAGGCGTTGAAGCCCGCGCCGACGAAGAACCCCGTCAGTTCGGGCGCCTGGCCGAGGATGAAGTTGCCGTCGGGCGTAAAACTCTCGGGCCCGTTGATCAGCTCCTTCACGCCCGCCGTCTCGAGCGCCGGAACGCGGCCGAGCGCGAGCTCCATGATCTGCTCGAAATGGTCGAAGTTCGACTGCAGCAGCTGGAACTCGAAGTTCTTCGGGAAGCCGTCGACCGCCCAGGGTATCGGGTTCGGCTCGTAACCGCCCATGACGAGGCCACCGACCTCCTCCTTGTAGTAGGTGAGCCGGTCCGGATCGCGCAGGGTCGGCAGCGTCGAGGTCACGCCCGAGATCGCTTCCGTGATCATGTACTGGTGCTCGACCGAGACCAGCGGCACGTTCACGCCCGCCATCGCGCCGACCTCGCGCGCCCACTGGCCGGCGCAGTTGACGACGGTCTCGCAGGCGATCGGCCCCCGCGAGGTCTCGACGGTGACGACCCGGCCGTTCTGGACGACGAAGCCGGTCACCTCGGTGTCCTCGAAGATCCGCGCGCCGGCGTTGCGCGCGCCCTTGGCGAGCGAGGCTGTGATGTCGGAGGGGTTGGCCTGTCCGTCGGTCGGCAGGAAGGCCGCGCCGATGACGTCCGAGACGTCCATCGGCGGCCAGAGATCCTGCGCCTCCTTGGGCGACAGCAGATGCATCTCGAGGCCGAAGGACCGCGCGGTCGTCGCCTGCCGCTTGACCTCGGTCCAGCGCTCCTCGGTGCAGGCGAGTCGCAGGCCGCCGTTCATTTTCCAGCCTGTCGCGAGGCCGGTCTCCTGTTCGAGCGTCCGGTAGAGCTTCACAGACTCGCCGAGGAGCTGGGTGATGTTGGCGTTGGAGCGGAGCTGGCCGACGAGGCCGGCGGCGTGGAACGTCGAGCCTGAGGTCAGCTTGTGCCGTTCGAGCAGGACGACGTCAGTCTTGCCGAGCCGTGCGAGATGATAGGCGGTCGACGCGCCGATGATGCCGCCGCCGATGATGACGATCTCGGCCTGCGTCGGAAATTCCGCCATCGACATCCCCCGCCCGTTCCGCCGGCCGACCTTCCGGGTCGCGGCGCCGCGGCAAAGTCCTCCCCTGCGGCCGAGGACATGTCAACGCAAAGCCACATAAAATGTTGTTTATTGTGGAGACGCCCGGTCGAGCAGCGCGCCTCTCGCCCTCAGACGGCGACAGACCCCGCTCCGGAGACGGGATCCGTCGTAAGGAGGCGAACCCCCTCCTCCCGGCAGCGCTCGGCGAAGCCGGCGGGCGGGCGACCGTCCACCGCCACGGCGTCGACCTGCGACAGCCCGCAGACCCTGACCGGCGCCTCGCGGCCGAACTTCGACAGGTCGGCGATCACCCAGGCTTCCTGCGCCTGCTCGATCGCGGCGCGCGCAAATTCCGCCTCGTGGAGATGAAAGTCGCCGAACTCGCCCGAGAGCGTCACGCCGCCGACGGAGATCATCGCGTAGCGCACCTGGAACTGGCGGATGAAGTCGATCGTCGCGAGCCCGAGCGCCGAGCCGTCCTCGCCGAGTTCCCCGCCGGCCAGGAAGACGCGGTTGCCGTTGCGGCCCGCAAGGCGGTGCGCGATCTCGACGGAGTGGGTGACGACGGTGAGCCGCGAGTGGCCGGACAGCGCGTCGGCGACGTAGGCGGAGGTCGTGCCGTTGTCGAGGATGAGGCTGTCGCCGTCCTGCACCCGGCCGCGGACGAGCGCGGCGACCGCTCGCTTGCCGATGCTGTTGACCTGCATGCGGCGCTGGAACGGCGGCTCGTCGGTCGCCTCGGGCGCCATGATGCCGCCGTGGAACCTCAGCAGCGCGCCGCTGTCGATCAGCGGCTGGATGTTGCGCCGGATCGTCTCCGTCGACACCGCCATGCGCGAGGCGAGCTCGGAAATGCTGTAGCTGCCACGCGAGCGCACGATCTGCAGGATTTCCGTCTGGCGCTTCAGCGACATTGGGTTTTGCGCGGTCCTCGGGGCGTGGCGGCCGTCCGGCATCCTAGGCGCAATCGGCGGCTTCTGCGACAGAAACCCATGCCCGGCGCGAGGATATGTGGAAATCAACGCAAGCCGCGTCGCGCTAGGGTGGCTGTGAGGCCACCGTGTTGCGCGCCGATCCGCTAGCGCTGCTGCTGGCGTGGTCGGAGAGCTAGGCGTCGCCGATGTAGGTGCCGCATTTGATTAGCGGCCACGCCTCGCTATACGGCATCACGCTCTGATGCTTGGCTTTCCAGTGAGCGTCGATCCCATCCCATCCGTTGCCTTGGAACACGTGTCCGCATTCCGGGCAGACCTTGGGTTCTGACGGCTTCTCGTGCTTCCCCGTGGGCGCGAGCTTGGCCTTCGCCAGCTGCCGCACCTTGTCCCCGAACCGCTCCGGATCGTCGTCCGTGCCTAGCTCGCGGGCGGCGTCGCGGAACTTGTCGATCTGGCTTTGGGAAGGCGGCTCTTTGTTCATACTGCCAGCTTCATCAATCTTGGCTTGATGTTTGTGAACGGAACCGGATTACTGACGTTCTGAAGCAATAACAAATCACCTGCTCGCCACTGGTGACGGTCGTCGTATATTGAAAGCCTATCGATGCCCGATATATTGTCATTCAACTTTATATCGTAGAACGCACGGAAACGACCATTTACTGCATTTTGCTCGGCAATGGTCTCTACAAATGCAATTGGCCTCGCCTTGGTTTCGTCCAAAATAATAACATTTACTTTGTATTGCGTGCCACTTTCACCGACGACCTCTTCGTCGTTTCTGATTCGATCAGAGCCAAGGACCTCCGACACCGCGTTTGTGACTTCCCTCTTAAAATCTCTGATGGTTTTTCTTCTAACGCTGTAAGCGTAGTCTCCAACAAGTCGAGATGCATTTGCAACCATTATTACCGCAGCAGAAACCTGCTCAGCAGCGCATCTCCTCGTCATCCGACTGTCAATAAACTTGCAGCCATAATCAGACGCCATCTCAGAGAGCCTGGTGGCTGTCGCATCATTTAGGCGAACGCCGTTACCGGCAAAATGCATCGCGCCGAAACTAGCGTCGTGCACTTCGAACTCATCAAGATGCTGAAGAACGACAACGGTCACCGCATGACCGTCCGGATAAAGTACGGACGTTTGGATTTCGATGCCGAGATTTGTCTCGCGCGCGGTGACCGTTTCACGAACGGACGCTTGGAGGTCGGAAGCGGTGATGCGCGGCTTGCTCATAGCATCAATGGCTGTGGTTCACGGAACGGCGGATCCATGTATCCATATGGGTGTTGAATGTTCGCTTTCTCACAAAACTCCAAAAGCCACTTTCGGTGGCTCAATTCTCGGTCGTCAGGGATGGCTTCAGTCATTGGCCAAGTCTGCCAGTGAGTTACGCAAACGCTTTCCAACGTTATTGGATTGCGGTGGCATGAAGCTGGGTTGACGTCGAGCGCAAAAATCCTTGTCTGATTGAGAAGCAACCCAAATCCATACTTGTATGGTACACGAAATCTATGCGCAGTTAAAATAAATCGACCGTTAAATTCAGGAAACTCGTCGCAAACTACAGGAATGGCGCACTCAGTATAATCGGGGTGTCCTTTGTCTCGCCAAGAAATGTCGCCCCAAGCTAATTTCTCAGATGAGAGATAGCGCGGGACGACATCGCTGAGATCGGGTTGTGATGATTCCACACCGCACGGTGCACTAACTTTTTACCCGCCGTCTAGATGACCGGACGAGGCCCCTGACACGTCAGCCACTTCCGACGATGCCAGCCGCCGCGCGCGCCGTCTGCATCTGATCGTTCACGCCGAGCGCCACGCGGGCGTTGGAGCGGAACTCCGCGAGGTAGCGGTGCAGGTGCTTCTCAGCGCAGTGCTGATAGACGCCCTTCATGCCACGCCTGAAGATCGAGAAGGAGCCTTCGACGGTGTTCGTCGTGATCGGGCCGCGAGCGTATTCCTCGCGGCTGTGGTCGATGACGGAAGCTGCACGAAGTCCTTGTCGAGGCGGAGACGTGAAAGCGCCCTAACTCTCCCGGCGTCGGCCGGCCCTGCACCGGCGCCCGGAGAGCCATGTGCGGCGTCTTGCGACTGCCTTCCTGCTGATCGTGGCCCTGCTGGCGGCGGGCGTCGGCCTGCTCGTGGCGGCGAGGCCCGGGCTCGCGCCGACGCCGCGGGACACGCTCGTCGTCGGCCAGCTCGCCGAGCCGCGGGCGCTCGATCCGGCGACCGTCACCGGCGCCAACGACTTCCGCATCCTCGCCAACGTCTTCGAGGGGCTGACGCGCTTTCGTCGGGGTTCGCTCGAGGTCGAAGGCGCGCTGGCGGAACGCTGGGAGATCCTCGACGGCGGCCGAACTTATGTCTTTCACCTCCGCGACGGCGTGCGCTTCCACGACGGGACCGCCTTCGACGCCGAGGCCGTGAAGTTCAACCTCGAACGGCTGCTCGACCCGAAGCATCCGGCGGCCGGCACGGGTCCGTTCCCCTTCGCCTTCTTCTTCTCGGCCGTGAAGCAGGTCGAGGCCGTGGATCGGCTGACCGTGCGCCTGCGGCTCGACCAGCCCTACGCGCCGCTTCTGGCGAACCTCGCCCACCCTTCCGGCTACATGGCCTCGCCTGCGGCGCTGACGAAGCTCGGCCGGAATTTCGGGCGCGCGCCGGTCGGGACCGGGCCGTTCCGCTTCGCGCTGTGGGAGAGCGGCCGGCAGGTGCGGCTGGAGGCGAACGAGGCCTATCGCGGCGGGGCGCCGAAATCGAAGGCGATTATCTTCCGTCCCATCGTCGACGCCAACGCCCGCGCGAGCGAGATGCTGGCGGGCGGCCTCGACGTCATGGTCGAGCTCGCCCCCGACAGCGTCGCGGCCTTTCGCGACGACGCCCGCTTCCGGGTCCAACAGGCCGGCGGGCCGCACCTCTGGTTCCTGATCCTCAACACCCGCGAGGGGCCGCTGAAGGACGCGCGGGTGCGCCGGGCCGTCAATCTCGCGATCGACAAGCAGGCGATCGTCGAGCACGTGCTGCAGGGCACGGCGACTGTTCCCGCCGGTCCGATCTCGGAGGCGTTCGGTCCGGCGAACGATCCGGAGATAAAACCCTATCCGCACGATCCGGAGGCCGCGCGGCGGCTGATCCGCGAAGCGGGCGCGGAGGGCGCGACGATAGAGCTGCTCGCCTCGGAGGGCGGCTCCGGCATGCTGGAGCCGATCGCGATGGCGACCGCGATCCAGTCCGACCTTGGCAAGGTTGGTCTGAAGGTCGAGATCGAGACCTTCGAGTGGAACGCCTACCTCGCCCGCGTCAACGGCGGTCTGAAGTCGGTGGCCATGGCCATGATGGCATGGATGACCACCGATCCTGCCACCCTCCCCTCGCTGTCGCTGATGGGCTCGGCGACGCCCGACAAGGGCGGCTTCAACGCCGGCTACTACCAGAACCCCGAACTCGACCGGCTGCTCGACGAGGCCCGCGTCGAGCAGGATTCTGAAGCGCGCGCGGCGCTTTACCGGCGGGTCGATCGCATCGTCCATGACGACGCCCCCTGGGCCCTCGTCGCGAGCTGGCGACAGAGCGCGGTCACGAGCGCGGCGGTGAGCGGATTCGAGCTGCAGCCCTCGTTTCTCATGGATCTGAGCGGCGTCTCGAAAGCGGGCGCGCCGTGACGGCCTACGCGCTGCGCCGCCTTCTGCTCGCCGTGCCGGTGCTGTTCGGCGTCTCCGCGCTCGTCTTCCTCGTGATCTCGCTGATCCCGGGCGATCCCGCGCTCGCCATCCTCGGGACCTTCGCGACGCCCGAAAACGTCGCGAAGCTGAACGCCGAGCTCGGGCTCGACCGGCCGTTGCCGGTCCGGTTCCTGATCTGGCTGAAGGGCTTGCTGACGGGCGATCTCGGCCGCTCCTACGCGCTCGACCGGCCGGTCGTCGAGGAGGTGATGGACCGGCTCGGCCCCACGCTGATTCTTGCTTCCGCCGCGCTGGCCTTGAGCGTCTTCTTCGGGCTCGCGGCGGGCGTCGTCTCGGCGGTGCGGCAGAATTCGCGGCTCGACGGCGCGATCCGCCTGCTGCTGCTCGTCGGCGTCTCCACCCCGTCGTTCTTCCTCGGGATCATACTGATCCAGGCGCTTTCCGCGTGGCTCGGACTGTTCCCGACCGGCGGGATGACGTCGCTGTTCGGCTCGGGCGGCCTCGCCGACCTCGCCCATCATCTCGTGCTGCCTGCAGTCACGCTCGCCGTGGTCGCGACCGCGATCGTCGGGCGGATCGCCCGCGCCTCGATGCTCGAGGTGCTGCGTCAGGACTTCATCCGCACAGCCCGCGCCAAGGGCCTCACCGAGGACAGGGTGATCGGCGTGCACGCGCTCAAGTCGGCGCTGGTCGCGGTCGTCCCCGTGATCGGGCTGCAGGCCGGCTACGTGCTCGGCGGCGCGGTCTATGTCGAGACCGTGTTCCAGTGGCCGGGCGTCGGGCGGATGCTGGTCGAGGCGATCGGTCGCCGCGACATCCTGCTGGCGCAGGGCGGCGTGCTCGCGATCGCCACTCTCTACATGCTGGTCAACATCGCGACCGACCTCGTCCAGGCGGCGCTCGATCCGAGGATCAGGCGGTGACGGCCGCGCGGGGGCTGCTCCGCCAGCCGCTCGCCGCGACCGGGCTCGCGATCGTGGCGGCACTCGTCCTGCTCGCGCTCGCCGCGCCTGTCCTGCCGCTGCCGGACCCCGACCTCGCCGAACCCGCGCGCCGGCTTCAACCTCCTTCGTCCGGCTTCGGCGTGCTCGGCACGGACCAGCTCGGCCGCGACGTGCTGTCCCGGCTCGTCTGGGGGATGCGCGTCAGCCTCGCCGTCGGCGCTGCGGCGACGCTGGCGGCGACCGTGGTCGGCTCGGCGATCGGCCTGCTAGCGGCGTTCTACGGCCGGCTCGTCGACGGCGTCATGATGCGCGCGATCGACGTGCTGATGGCGTTTCCCTACCTGCTTCTTGCGCTCGCCATCGTGGCGGCGCTCGGGCCCGGCCTCGCCAACGCCGCGATCGCGATCGCCGTCGCCAACGTGCCGTTCTTCGCCCGCGCCGTGCGGGGCGCTGCGCTCGGCGTCGTCGGGCGCGACTATGTTGACGCCTGTCTCTTATACACATCTGACGCTGCCGACGAAGAGGATAGTGTAGATCTCGG
>CABHPB010000072.1 GCA_902168115.1 uncultured Methylopila sp.
CGCTGACTCCCCTCCCCTCAAGGGGGAGGGGAGTCAGCGCGTCATCGCGTAGAGGGCGACGGCGCTCGTCGCGGCGACGTTGAGGCTGTCGAAGCCGGCCGCCATGTCGATCCGCGCCGTCCGCGCCCGCGTCATCAGCGCCTCGGACAAGCCGGGACCCTCCGCCCCGAGCAGCAGCGCCATGCGCGGCGCGCGGGCGATTTCGTGCAGCTGCACGTCGCCTGCCGGGCTGAGCGCGACGGTCTCGAACTTCGCCGCCTCCAGCGCGTCCAGCATCTCTTCGCCCGAACCGCCTCGCGCAAAGGGCGTGATCAGGCTGGCGCCGACCGAGACGCGGATCGCCTTGCGGTAGAGCGGGTCGCAGCAGGCGCCGTCGAGCAGCACGGCGTTCGCCCCGAAGGCGGCGGCGTTGCGAAAGATCCCGCCGACATTGTCGTGGTTCGACACGCCCGACAGCGCGACGACGAGCGCCTTTTCAGGCAGCCCCGCGAGCAGAGCCGACGCGCCCTCGTCCGGCGCGCGCCGGCCGATCGCCAGCACGCCGCGATGGATGTGGAAGCCGACCACGGCGTCCATGACAGCTTGCGCGGCGACATAGAGCGGGACGTCCGGCGACAGAGGGTCGAGCAGGTCGCCGAGGTTATCGAGCCGTTTTTCGGAGACGAGCACGCTTTCCGCCGCGTGCCGGCATCGCCCCGACAGCAGCAGGCGCAGCACCACCTCGCCCTCGGCCACGAACCGCTCGCCGTGCCCCACGACGTCCCGCTCCTTCACGGCGCGATAGGGCGCGATGCGTGGGTCGTCGGGGTCGGTGATAGGGATGGCGTCGCTCACCCCGCGGCGAGCTCTTCCCGCAGCATTTCGAGCTCGAGCCAGCGGTCCTCCGCGGACGACCGCTCGGAGGACGCCTTTTCGAGCGCGGCGGTGGCGGCCTCAAAACCCTTCGGGTCGCGCGCATAAAGCGCGGGGTCGGCGAGCGTCTTCTCGTGCCGGGCCATCTCCGCCTCGAGCTCCTCGATGCGCCTCGGCAGCGTGTCGAGCGCGTGCTGGTCCTTGAACGACAGCTTTTTGCGCGCGATCGGAGCGGCGGGGGACGACCCGGATTTCTCCGCGCGCGCCGGGGCGGCGCGCTCCACCGTCCGCGCCTGCACGCCCTGGCCGCGCTGCGCGACCATGTCGGAATAGCCGCCGGCGTACTCCACCCAGCGCCCGTCGCCCTCGGCGACGATCACCGCCTCGACGGTGCGGTCCAAAAAATCGCGGTCGTGGCTGACGAGGATGACCGTGCCGGGATGGTCGGCGACCATCTCCTGCAACAGGTCCAGCGTCTCGAGGTCGAGGTCGTTGGTCGGCTCGTCGAGCACCAGCAGGTTGGCGGGCGTCGCGAGCGCCTTGGCGAGCAGCAGCCGGCCGCGCTCGCCGCCCGACAGCGCCTTGACGGGCGATCCGGCCTGCTCGGGCGCGAACAGAAAGTCCTTCATGTAGCTCATGACGTGCTTGGTCCCGCCGCCGACGTCGACCGTGTCGCCGCCGCCGCCGGTGAGCGCGTCCTTGAGGCTCATCTCGGGATCGAGGCTCGACCGGCGTTGGTCGATCGTCGCGATCTCGACAGTCGAGCCGATCCGCACCACGCCGCTGTCCGGCTTCAGCTGTCCGGTGAGCAGGTTGATCAGGGTGGTCTTGCCGGCGCCGTTCGCCCCGACCAGCCCGATCCGGTTCCCGCGCGCGACGCGGGTCGAGAAGTCCTTCACGATCGGCCGCTCGCCGAAGGACTTCGAGACGGCCTTGGCCTCCAGCACCAGCGCGCCCGAAGTTTCGCCCTCGGTGACGGTGAGCTTCACCGAGCCTTGCGCGCGGGTCGCGGTCCGGCGCTGCTCGCGCATGTCGTCGAGCCGGGCGAGGCGCCCGACATTGCGCTTGCGGCGGGCGGTGACGCCGTAGCGCAGCCAGTCCTTCTCGCGCTCGATCTGGCGGTCGAGCTTGTGCCGGTCGAGCTCCTCCTGCGCCAGCGCCTCGTCGCGCCACGCCTCGAAGGCTCCAAAACCCTTGCCGAGGCGGCGGGTGCGGCCGCGGTCGAGCCAGAGCGTGCTCCGCGTCAGATTTTCAAGGAAGCGCCGGTCGTGGCTGATCAGCACCAGCGCCGAGCGCGAGCTCTTCAGCTCCTCCTCCAGCCACTCGATCGCCGGCAGGTCGAGATGATTTGTCGGCTCGTCCAGCAGCAGGATGTCCGGCTCCGGCGCAAGCGCGCGGGCGAGCGCGGCGCGGCGCGCCTCGCCGCCGGACAGCTTCGAGGTGTCGGCGTCGGGGCTGAGCCCGAGGGCGTCGAGCAGATATTGCGCGCGATGGCCGTCGTCGCCAGCTTCCAGCCCCGCCTCGACGAAGGAAAGCGCCGTCGGGAAGCCGGAAAAGTCGGGCTCCTGAGCGAGATAGCGGACCGTGGCGCCGGGCTGGATGAAGCGCGTCCCGTCGTCGGCCTCGACCGCCCCGGCGGCGATCTTCAAGAGGGTGGACTTGCCCGAGCCGTTGCGGCCGACCAGCCCGAGCCGCTCGCCGGGCGAGACGGAGATCTCCGCGCCGTCGAGCAGCGGCTTGCCGCCGAAGGTGAGGCGGATGTCCTTGAGGAGGAGGAGAGGGGGCGCGGCCATGGGCTGCGTGATAGGCGGCGCCGAAAGCGCCCGCAAGGCCTCAGCCGACGGCCGCCGCCTTCGGGTTCATGCCGATCTTGGGCTTTTCCGAAGCGAGCCTCACCGCGATGCGGACCGCGCCGTCGTCGAGCTGCTCGATGGCGGTGCCGAGCTGGTCGGCATAGGCCCCCATGAGCCTCTGCGACAGGCCGCCCTCCGGCAGCCAGCCGGGCTGCGGGCCCGAGATCAGCAGGGCGATCTGCCCGTCCTCGCTGCTCGACGCGACGACGCTCGCGGACTGACAGGCGGAGGCTGCGGCGCTCAGCAGCTCCATGATGAGCAAAGCGAGCGAGACAGCCCGGTCGAGGTCGACCTCGCCGGCGTCCTTCGGAAAATCGGCCGAGACCTCGAAGCGTCGCCCGCCGACCGCCTGCCGCGCCTGCTGGGCGACGTCACGCACGAGCGCCGCCACCTCGACATGGCCGATCTCGCCGGAGGCGTAGGAGACCTTGTAAGCGGCCGCCATCGCCCGGACCCGGTCCTCCGGGGCCCGCAGGATCGCGCTCAGCGTCTCGGGCGCCTCCTGCCGCTGCAAGGCGAGCAGGCTGGCGATCATCTGGAAGTTGTTCTTCACGCGATGATGCAGCTCGCGCAGCAGGCGGTCGCGGTCCTCGACCGCCGAGGTCAGGGCGTTCGACCGTTCCTCAACGCGCAGCGCCATGGCGTCGAGCGCTTCGCCGAGCTGCATCAACTCGTCGGGAGCGCCCTTCAGCGCGGCCGAGCGGGTCGCGATCCGCGCGCCGTCGGAGGCCGCCGCGGCGGACTTCAGCACCCGGATCCAGCGCAGCACGAAGCGTTCGATGCCGAACAGCACGAGGCCGACGCACAGCAGGATCATCAGCGCCGGCAGCGCGAGCGCCAGCATCAGCCACAGCGTCTTGTTGCGGGCCATCAGATCGAACGGCGTGGCGGCGATCGCGAACGCCTGGCCGGTCTTCACGGGCGCGACCGCATAGCGATAGGCCCGTCCATCGGCCCCGCGCGCCTTGAGAATGCGCTTGTCGGCGGTCGCCATCGTCGGCAGGCCGTTGGCGGGCAGCCAGTCGCGCCCGAAGGGCGAGACCTCCTCGTCGAGCGCCAGCGGCGACCCGTCCTTGGCGACGACGGCGGCGGCGATCTCGAACCGCGACCCCCGGTCCTTGAAGATCTGGTCGCGCATGCCGGATTCGAGCGGCGCGCCGTCACCCTTCATGCCCGAGGCGCGCGCCGCGACCAGCGTAGCCGCCTGCACGAGGCGGTCCCTGTCCGCGACGTCCGCGAGCTGCGACTGGTTCACGCCGATCCAGACCGCCAGCGCGATGACCGGAACGTTCGCCGCGATCAGGAGAAGCGCGATGCGGCTGCGAAGCGTGTTGAACGAGGGAAGGGTCATGTCGGGTCGGGGCGCCGGCTGGGATCAGCCGCCCCCGGCTCCTGCCCCCAAGGCGGCCCTCAGCTCGGCGTCGAGGCCAATCTCGCCGGCGTCGAGATTGAGACGCTTGGCGAGCGCGTTGCGCGCCCGGTTGACGCGGCTCTTCACGGTCCCGACCGCGCAGCCCGAGATCTCGGCGGCTTCCTCATAGGAGAACTCGGCCGCGCCGATGAGGATCAGCGCCTCGCGCTGCTCTTCGGGAAGCTCCCCGAGCGCCTTGCGGAAGTCGACGAGATCCATGTGGCCGTTCTGCTGCGGGGCGACCGCGACGCCCTCGGCGAAGACGCCGTCGGTGTCCTGGACCTCGCGGCGCCGGCGCCGGATGTCGGAAATGTAGACGTTGCGCAGGATGGTGAAGAGCCAGGCGCGCATGTTCGTGCCCTCGGTGAAGCTGCCGAGGTTGCGCCAGGCCTTGACGAGGGTTTCCTGAACGAGGTCGTCCGCGCGGTCCATCTGGCCGGCGAGCGAGACGGCGAACGCGCGCAGACTCGGGATGTGCACGAGCAGTTCGTCCCGCGGAGCGGGCGGCTTAGGCTCTGTCATCGCGTGCGCGACTGGCGAACGTCGTTGTCGTCCTGGCCGTTGCTCGGGTCTTCCCGGCGGTCGAGCTCCGCCAGCAATTCCATGAACCGATCCGGCACGGGTTGATTGAGGATATCGACGTAACCCGCCCGCAGTTGCCGGCCGATATGGGCCTGAACGTCGGTGTCGAGTTGCAATGCCCCGCCCTTGCGCTGCGTCATGCTCACTTTCCTACGCGGCCCGCCGAGACTGACGAGGCGCGGCGTTCCCCACTTTTCGGTCCCGACTCCGGCCGGAACCGTACGAAGCCCGCCACGCAAGTTGGCGGCCGGACGCTTAACTTTCGCTAACGTTCTAGAGTTCCCTGCCGACATGGACAGATCGCCGCATGAAAATGCGACGGGATCGCACAGGATTCTGTGTCCCGCCCATCAAAAGAGCGACTGAGCGTCTCAAATCGAAGCCGGACTGGCGCGCCCGGCTTCACTTGACTTCCGACGCCCACGGGCCGGCCGGGCTCAACGTCGAGACCGTGCCCTTTTCGACTGTCGTCGTCCGGGCCGCCTGATCGACGGTAAGCTGGCCTGCCGCGCCGGCGACCGGAACAGCTGGCGCGATCCTCGCGGACTTGACCGCGAGAGGCGCAGTCGTCGCGGTCGGCGCCGCGCCGCCTTCGGACAGCGCCAGCACGGCCGCGGCGGCAGCCACGGCGACGAGCGCAGACCGGAAGATCATCCCCGACGTAAGGCGCCCCGATACGGTCCGTAGCGTCCTATGGTCGAGCGAACTGTGGCTCAGGTAAGCCATGGTCGCATCCTTGTCATCGGAACGTCGCGCGGTCGTCGACAGGACGCCGCCCGATCATTGCGGCCACAACGCGCAGCGGGCCCGGAAGTTTCCATCCGGGCCCGCCATACGTATTCGTACGGATGCGACGGGGTCAGGCGCTCGCGCGCGCGGCGCCTCGTTTCGCACGGGCGCCGAAGAACAGCGCCTGGCTGACGATCGCCTTCACGGTCGAGGTCTGGAACGGCTTCGTCACGAGGAAGACCGGCTCCGGGCGCTCGCCCGAGAGCAGGCGCTCGGGATAGGCCGTGATGAAGATCACGGGGACCTCGAGGTCCGGCAGCATCTCCTGCACCGCTTCAAGGCCCGACGAGCCGTCGGCGAGCTGGATGTCGGCCAGAACCAGGCCCGGCTTCGACTTCGCGGCTAGGGCGACCGCCTCGGTGTGGGTGCGCGCGGTGCCGACGACGCGATGGCCGAGGCTCTCTACCAGCTTGGCGAGATCCATCGCGATGATCGGCTCGTCCTCGATGATCAGCACGTCGGTCGCGACCTGCTCGGCGATCTCCCGGCCGGCCTCGTCGATCGCGCTCGCGATCTCCGACTCGCTGAGGCCAAGGATGCGGCCGGCCTCGGACGGGGTGAAGCCCTCGACCGACACGAGCAGGAAGACCTGCCGCGAGCGCGGCGTCAGCGCCTCGATCGTACGCTCGGACTGCTGCGCTTCCGCGCCGGTCTCGACGTTGAGCGCGACCGACGACCAGATGCGGGAGAAGATCGCATAGAGGCCGACGCGAGGGTCGACCCCCGAGGGAAAGATCGAGGGGTCGGCGATGAGGGCCTTGAGCACCGCCGCGACATAGGCGTCGCCGCTGTCCTGGCGCCCGGTCAGGGCGCGGGCGTAGCGACGCAGGAAGGGCAGGTGCGGGGCGATTGTGTCGGCGAGAGCCATTTAGACCAGTGTCCGGGATAGGGTCAGAGAGCGCGGGATTTCCCGGCTCGTCGCATCATGGTGCGCGCGGGCCAGAGAGCAAGGGCCCGGTACCGATGTCAACGTCCGAGGGCGTCGGCCGGGATCCGGGCCTCCATGACGAGAGGGGCCTCGGACAGGCGATAGAGCGCGCCCGAAAGGTTGCGCGCCAGCCCCTCGGCGATCGACCAGCCGAGATCGTCGCCCGCGCCGGCCGGATCGGCCGCGCCGGTCTTCGCCGCGACGCGCATCACCAGAACGCCCCCGTCCTCGCGGATCGCGATCTCCGCCGCGCCGGCGTCGTCGGCAAGACCCCGGCGGAACAGAGCGATCACGAGTTCGCCGAGAACGCGGCTGATCGCGTCGGCCCTCGCCGCGGACACGCGCGCCGGGGCGCCCTCCAGCGCGACGCTCCGCCGCCGCTCGGGGTCGAGCGCTTCGATCAGCCGGGACGCGAGCTCGGGCAGGTCGAGGACGACGTGCGATCCGGCCTGCGCCGCGTCGCCTGACGAGAAGGTCAGCGCCTCGAAGCGCGCGCGCAGGTCGACGAAGGCCTCGCGGCAGGCGCCCGGCGGCATGCGCCGGCCGAACAGCCCGACCAGACTCGTCATGTTCTGGATCTGGTTCCTGTGACGATGCTGCAGCGTCGCCAGAGGGTCGTCGCCGGACCGGTTCGGATCAACTTCCATGGCATGGGATTTATCTCTTATTGCGCAGCCGCCCTATGTCATCCGACATAGCGAGGCAGCGGAATTTGGTTGATGTCAGCAGCGATTGATCGTCCCATGGCCGCGGGCGCTGGAGTTCCGTCGCAGATGTACGTCCGTTGCGCTGCTTGCCCTCTGCGAGTGCGTCCCGCTTTTCTGCAGAAGAGCGATGAAGAGGTCGCGCTCATCGAGACCTGGAAGAGCGATCATCTGCGTCTTGAGGCCGGCGCGGAATTCATTCATCCGGAACAGACCGATCCGGAACTCTTCACGCTGTTTTCGGGCTGGGCGTTCCGTTACAAGGAGCTCGCCGACGGACGGCGGCAGATCCTCAACTTCGCCTTGCCCGGCGACCTGATCGGGCTGCAGTCCTCCATGTTCGGCAAGTCGCCCTACGGGGCCGTCGCGCTGACCGACGTCGAGCTGTGCCTGCTCCCCCGCCGCAAGCTCGGCCGGCTGTTCGAGCGCTACCCGGAACTCGGCTACGAGGTGACCTGGCTCGGCGCGCGGGCCGAGTCGCTGGTCGACGAGAACCTGCTCAGCGCGGGCCGGCGCGGGGCCGCCGAACGGATCGCGGCGCTCGTCGCGGGTCTCTACAAGCGCGCCGAAACGCTCGGGCTCGTGGAGGACGGGACGCTCGAGCTTCCGCTCACCCAGCAGCACATCGCCGACGCGCTCGGCCTGTCGCTCGTCCACACCAACAAGACGCTCGCGCGGCTGCGCGCGCAGAAGCTGTTCGGGATCTCGGAGGGGCGCCTCATCGTCCACAACCTGCGCGGCGTGAGCCGGTTCGCCCAGCATTTCGAGGACGATATCACCCCACGCCCGATGATCTGACGGCGGCCGATCCGGCGACGAGTTTTAACCGTTCAACTGCATTTTTGTTGAACATGAAGACCTTGCGCCCAATGTTCGATCGGGTCGGTCGCGCGCGCTCGTCGGGAGCGCGCCGCCACGGACGTCTGGACTCCGCGATGACCGTCTTGGTGACCGGCGGCGCCGGGTACATCGGCAGCCACATGACCCTCGCCCTCATGGACGCGGGCCGCGCCGTCGTCGTGCTCGACGACCTGTCGACCGGCTTCCGCAGCGCGGTGCCCGACGGCGTTCTCTTCGTCGAAGGCTGCGTCAGCGACGACCGCCTCGTGCGCACGATCATCGCCGAGCACGGCGTCGACGCCATCGTCCACTTCGCCGGCTCGATCGTCGTGCCGGATTCGGTGCGCGACCCGCTCGACTACTACCTGAACAACACGGTCCGCTCGCGCGCGCTGATCGCGGCGGCGGTCGCCGGCGGCGTGAAGCGCTTCGTGTTCTCCTCGACGGCGGCGGTCTACGGCGAGTCCGGCGGCGAGCCGCTCGACGAGGCCGCGCTGCTCGCGCCCGTCTCGCCCTACGGCGCCTCCAAGCTGATGACCGAGCGCATGCTGGCGGACTCCTCGGCCGCCTACGGGCTGCGCTACGTCGCGCTGCGCTACTTCAACGTGGCGGGCGCCGACCCGAGCGGGCGCTCGGGGTCGTCGAGCGCGCGCGCGACCCATCTCATCAAGCTCGCGACCCAGGTCGCGATCGGCAAGCGCGACAGCCTGCAAATCTACGGCGAGGACTATCCGACGCCAGACGGCACGTGCCTGCGCGACTACATCCACGTCACCGACCTCGCCGAGGCGCACATGCTCGCGCTCGACCATCTGGCGCGCGGCGGCGGCGATCTCGTCGCCAATTGCGGCTACGGGCGCGCGGCCTCCGTGCGGGAGGTGATCGCGTCGGTGAAGCGGGTGTCCGGCTACGATTTCCCGGTCGACTCCGCGCCCCGGCGCGCCGGCGATCCGGCGGCGCTGGTCGCCCGGCCGGACCGCGCCAGAACCGTGCTTGGCTGGCGACCGCGCTTCGACGATCTCGACGTCATCGTCGCCCATGCGCTCGCATGGGAGAAGGCGCTTCCGGCGCCAGCGCCTGTGGCGGCGGCGTGAGAGCTGCGCGGTGACCGCGCCGGCCGAGGCCGCGCCGGGCGCCGTCCGGATCGACATCCCCGCGCGCATGGACCGGCTGCCATGGTCGCGCTTCCATCTGCTCGTGGTGATCGCGCTCGGCGTGACCTGGGTGCTCGACGGGCTCGAGGTGACGATCGTCGGCGCGCTCGCGCCGCGCCTGCAGGACAAGGCCTCGCTCGGCCTCACCGAAGCCGAGATCGGCGCGCTGGCGTCGTCCTACCTCGTCGGCGCCGTCATCGGCGCGCTCGGCTTCGGCTGGCTGACCGACCGCTTCGGGCGCAAGCTGATCTTCTTCACGACTCTCGGGATCTACGTGGCGGGCGTCGCGCTGTCCGCGATCGCCTGGGACTTCTGGAGCATGGCGGCCTTCCGCCTGCTGACGGGGATCGGGATCGGCGGCGAATACGCGGCGGTGAACTCCGCGATCGACGAGCTGATGCCGGCGCGGCTGCGCGGGCGGGTCGCGCTGATCGTCAACGGCAGCTTCTGGGCCGGGGCCGCGCTCGGCTCGCTCGCGAGCGTCGCGCTGCTCGACGTCTCGCTGTTCTCGGTCGACGTCGGCTGGCGGCTCGGCTTTGCGATCGGGGCCGCGCTCGGCCTACTGATCCTGTTCACCCGCCGCTTCGTGCCGGAGAGCCCGCGCTGGCTCGCCTGCCATGACCGCATCCCGGAGGGTGAGGCCGTCACCGCGGAGATCGAGCGGCAGGTCGTCGAGGAAAAGGGCGCGGACCTGCCGCCCGCGAAGGGCGAACTGCTGATCCATCCGCAGAAGACCTTCGGCTTCGGGCTGATCTTCTCGTCTATGCTCGGGCAGTATCGCGGCCGCTCCGCGCTGGTCCTCGTGCTGATGATCGCGCAGGCATTTCTCTACAACGCGATCTTCTTTTCCTACGGGCTGATCCTGACCAAGTTTCACGGGGTGCCGGAGGCCCATGTCGGGCTCTATCTCGTGCCCTTCGCCATCGGGAACGTGATCGGCCCGATCGTGCTTGGGCCGTTTTTCGACACGGTCGGCCGGCGCCGCATGATCTTCGCGACCTACGTGGTCTCCGGCGTTCTTCTGCTCGTCACCGGCTATCTGTTCGCGCTCGGCGCGCTCGGGCCGGTGAGCGAGACGGCGGCCTGGTGCGTGATCTTCTTCTTCGCCTCGGCGGCGGCGAGCTCGGCCTATCTCACCGCGAGCGAGGTGTTTCCGCTCGAGGTCCGGGCGCTCGCGATCGCCGCCTTCTACGCCGTCGGCACCGGTCTCGGCGGGGTCGTGGCCCCCTACGTCTTCGGCGTGCTGATCGGAGGCGGGGACGTCTGGCCGATCTTCTGGGGCTACGCCTTCGCGGCCGCGCTGATGATCGTCGCCGGCGTCGCGGCCCTCATTTGGGGGATAGACGCGGAGGGCCGATCTCTGGAAGAAATCGCCGCGCCCTTGTCGCAGGCCCGATAGCGCCCTTCATACCGGCGCCGATACGGCGCAGCATGCGGTCGACGAAGACCCCGTGCGCCGACGGCGACGACCTCCCACCGCTGGACCGAGATGACCGAGCACGCGCCCGAGAAGAAGCCGACGGACGCCCCAGCCTCGTCGCTGCGGGACTGGCGGATCGACTTCTTCCGCGGGCTCGCGATCGTGTTCATCCTCTGGAACCACTCGGCCGAGAACGTGCTGAGCTGGTTCACGACGCGCCACTACGGCCTGTCCGATTCCGCCGAACTGTTCGTCTTCCTGTCGGGCTACGCGATGGCGACGATGTTCCTGGCGAAGTTCCTCGTCAGGCCGGTGACCGCGCTGCCTTACGCGGTGATGCGGGCTTTCACGCTCTACATCCACCACATCGCGGCCTTTATCATCATCGCGACGCTGGCCTCGACCTATCGCGGCTGGGCCGGATCGAGCGTGATGGAGCGCGACCTCTTCATCCGGCCGTTCTTCGTGGCGACCGAGACGGTGATGCCGAAGCTCGCGACGCTGGCCTATCTGCCGCCGCTGCTCGACATCCTGCCGCTCTACATCCTGCTGACGCTGCTGATCGGCGTGCTGTTCTTCCTGTTCCGCGAGCGCTGGGCCTACTACGTCGCCTTCGCGATCCCGGTCTGGGCGATCGCCTGGTTCACGGGGCTGAACTTCTCGTCCTATCCGGACACGCGCCTGTGGAGCCTCAACCCGCTCTCATGGCAGGCGGTGTTCCTCGCCGGCTTCTGCGTGTGCCTGATGCGCGACGAGCCGTGGCTGCGCCGGGTCGCAGCCTCGCCGGTGACGTTCGCGATCTCGGTCGCCATCCTCGTCGTGGGGCTGATCGGCGCCGCGCCGTGGGCGCAGCTCGGCATCGTCGACTGGAAGGTGAGCTGGCTGCCCGGCTGGTTCGACAAGATGTACGCCTCGCCGGTGCGCCTGATCCATTTCCTCGCGATGGCGCACGTCACCACCGTGCTGCTCAAGAAGGACAACCCGATCGGGAACTCCGTCTTCGCCCGTTCGATGATCCTGATCGGCCGCCGCAGCCTGCCGTTGTTCGTGATCTGCACGGTGTTCGCGGCGACCAGCTACGCCGTCTTCGAATGGTTCGGGCGGTCCTACCTCGTCCAGATCGTGTACGAGGGCGGGATGGCGCTGGTGCTGGTCGGGCTCGCCTCCATCGCCAACACGGTGGGCGAGGCGACGCGCGGCAAGCCGCAAAGCGCGCCCGCGCGCGCCACGGCCCAGAGCGCCGCCGTCGAGCGGCCGGAGCTCGCCGCGCGTCACGCCTGACAGCCCAAGCGGCGCGATCGGAAATGGTTCCGGATCAATGATTTGCGCGAAATTGCCCGAAAAACGCATGTATTCGGGCTATCAGCGTTAATCTTTACGCGCCAATTCGATTGTCGTTTCAGAAAATTTGACTGAGTTTTTCTCGGAAAACTGGCCGCAGTTGGAGTGCGGACGGCTTTTCCGGGGGGACTCACGATGAACGGACTGCGCGCTTTGGCGTCGGCGGGGGCGGTGTTTTTCGGCTGCGTCGCGTTCGGGAACGACGCCGCGGCTCAGACGATCCCGTCGGCCGGGCAGATCAAGTCGCCGTTCAGCGGCCTCTGCGCCGAGATTTCGGGCGCCTCGACCGCGATCGGGGCGAGGGCCGTCCAGCAGGCCTGCGGCTCGGGAGCGCAGCAGCAGTGGGAGTTCCGCGCCAGCGCCGCGGGCGGCCACCAGATCGTCAACCGCAACAGCAACCTGTGCCTCGGCGTCGCCGGGGCCTCGGTGGTGCAGGGGACCGCGAGCGAGCAGCAGGCCTGCACTGGCGGGGCCGGCCAGCGCTGGAGCATCGTCGCAAGCGGCGCGGTCGTGGAGATCCGCAACGTCAATTCCGGCCAGTGCCTCGAGATCGGCGGGGCCTCGACCTCGCCGGGCGCGACGCTGAGCCAGTGGAACTGCGCCGGCGCCGCGCAGCAGACGTGGACGCTCGCTCCGTCGGCCGCGCCGGGCGGCGGACTGCTCGTCAACCGCAACAGCGGCATGTGCGCCCACATCCCCGGCGCCAGCAAGGCGCAGCTGACCGCGCTCACCCAGTGGACCTGCGCGCAGCAGGCGCATCTGCTGTGGGATTTCCGGCCGGCGACGGGCGGCGCCTACCAGATCGTCAACCGCAACAGCGGCCTGTGCCTCGACGTCAACGGCGCCTCCAAGGCCGACGGCGCGACGGCGATCCAGTATCCGTGCGGGACGCAGGCCAACCAGCTCTGGACCATGCGTCCGAAGGCCGACTCCGTCGAGCTCGTCGCCGTCCATTCCGGCAAGTGCCTCGACGTCGAGGGCGGCTCGATCGACCACAGCGGCAAGATCCTGCAGTGGACATGCAACAGCGGCGCGAACCAGCAGTGGACGGTCCTGGGCGCCGCCGCTCCCTCCGCCTGGACGGCCCGCCTTCCGCTGCCGATCGTGCCAGTCGCGGCCTCGGTGCTGAGAAACGGCAAGATCCTGACCTGGTCGGCCTATGACCGCTTCGCCTTCGGCGGCGACCAGGGCAAGACCTTCACCGCCATCTTCGACCCGGCGACCAACTCGGCCTCCG
Organism: uncultured Methylopila sp.; assembly: GCA_902168115.1. Taxonomy (GTDB): domain Bacteria; phylum Pseudomonadota; class Alphaproteobacteria; order Rhizobiales; family Methylopilaceae; genus Methylopila. The sequence continues at coordinate 13,112 of CABHPB010000072.1, forward strand.
AGCGGCTCGTGTCGAACACCGGCCACGACATGTTCTGCCCCGGCACCTCGGTGCTGGCCGACGGCCGGATCCTCGTGACCGGCGGCTCCTCGAGCAGCAAGGCGAGCATCTACGACCCGACGTCCAACGCCTGGACGGCGACCACCCGCCTCAACGTGCCGCGCGGCTATCAGGGCGACACGCTGCTCTCGACCGGCGACGTGTTCACGGTCGGCGGCTCGTGGAGCGGCGGGCAGGGCGGCAAGGTCGGCGAGGTCTGGAGCCGCTCGGCCGGCACGTGGCGCAGGCTGACCGGCGTCAGCGGCGAGTCGATGGCCGCGACCGATCCGGGCGGGATCTATCGCGGCGACAACCACATGTGGCTCTACGGCGCGGCCAACGGCTACGTCTTCCAGGCCGGCCCGAGCCAGATGATGCACTGGGTCAACACCGCCGGGACCGGAACGGTCTCGAACGCGGGCCTGCGCGGCGACGACGCCTATTCGATGAACGGCAACGTCGTGATGTACGACGCCGGCAAGCTGCTCAAGATGGGCGGCGCGCCCGGCTACGAGGCTCGGCTCGCCAAGCCGGCGGCCTACGTGATCGACTTCTCGCGCGGCCCCGGCCAGCCGGTCGCGGTGACGCGGCAGAAGCCGATGGCGTTCCCGCGCGCCTTCGCCAACGCGGTCGCTCTGCCGAACGGCGAGGTCGTCGTCATGGGCGGCCAGACCTATCCGACGCCGTTCAGCGACGCCCGCGCCATCATGATCCCCGAGATCTGGTCGCCGTCGAGCGGCGCCTTCACGCGGCTCGCCGACATGACCATCCCGCGCACCTATCACAGCGTCGCCGGGCTGATGCTCGACGGGCGCGTCTTCGTGGGCGGCGGCGGGCTCTGCGGCTCCTGCGCGACCAACCACGCCGACATCCAGATCCTGACGCCGCCCTACCTGCTTAACGCCGACGGCTCGGCGGCGGCGCGGCCGACGATATCGAGCGCGCCGACCACTGGAACCTGGGGGCAGACGGTGACTGTCGGCGCGACCGGCGCGAGCGCCTTCGCCCTGGTGCGGCTCAGCTCGACCACGCACTCGGTCAACAACGACCAGCGCCGCTTGCCTCTGGCGATCGCCTCGTCGAGCGGCTCGAGCTTCCGGCTCCAGCTGCCGTCCGATCGCGGCACGCTGCTGCCGGGCGACTGGATGCTGTTCGCGATGAACGGCGCAGGCACGCCGAGCCTCGCCAAGATCATCCGGGTGCAGTGATGACACTGCGCAAAAGAGGCGCGATGCGGCTGGCCCTGTTTTGCGCGACGGTGGCGATGCTCGCCGCCTTCGCGCCCTCGACCGCGCCCGAGGCTCCGGTCGTCCCGGGCGAGACGCTCGTCGACTGAGATGACGGCGTTAGCGTTTCGTTAGGCCTGTCGGCACTTTGGCGTCGGTCCTTGAAGAAATTTTATCGCTGACTTGGCATTGATTTCGGCCGTACGGGCGCGTGGCGCCGCGGCAGGAAACCGAGATGACGACTCCGCGCGCATTCGTTGTTGCGCTCGCCGTGGCGTGCGGGTTCGGCGCCGTGCCGGCCGCGGCGCAGACAATTCCCGCCGCCGCCGACGATCAGGGCGTCCTGCTGGTCGGGCGCTACGCCGGCAAATGCGTCTCGCCTTCCGGCGAGAGCACGATCGCCGGCGCCCGGCTCGTCCAGACGACATGTTTCGACCGGTCCGCGATGACCTGGAGCGTCGTACCGGCGACAGGCGGCTCGAGGCTCGTCAACCGCGCTTCGGGCCTGTGCGCCGTCGTCGTCGGCGGTTCCTCGGCGGACGAGGCCGCGGTCGCGCAAGCCCCCTGCGCCCAGCCCGGGACGATCGGCCTCTGGACCGTGCGCGCCAGCGCGGACTGGGTCGTCATCGCGTCGGTCCAGAGCGGCAAGTGCCTCGGCGTCAAGGACGCGTCGATCGAGGAGGCGGGGCCCCTCGTGCAGTGGACCTGCGTCGACGAGCCGAGCCAGCAATGGACCATGTCCGGGCCCGGCGCGCCGTCCGAGTGGGGACCGAAGATCGCGATGCCGATCGTGCCGGTCGCCGCCTCGACGTTGCGCAACGGCAAGGTGCTGACCTGGTCGTCCTGGAGCCGGTTCCAGTTCGCGCCGGACCTCGGCAAGACCTTCACTTCGATCTTCGATCCCGAGACCGGAACGGCGACCGAAAAACTCGTGACCAAGACCGGCCACGACATGTTCTGCCCCGGCACCTCCATGCTGGCGGACGGGCGCATCCTTGTGACCGGCGGCGAGTCAGCCTCCAAGGCCAGCATCTACGATCCGAAGACCAACAAGTGGTCGGCGACTGGCGAGCTCAACGTCGCGCGCGGGTACAACGGCGACACGGCGCTCTCGACGGGAGAGGCGCTCACCATCGGCGGCTCTTGGAGCGGCGGCCTCGGCGGCAAGATCGGCGAGGTCTGGAACCCGAAGACGGGAACCTGGCGCAAGCTGAAGGGCGTGTCTGGCGACGCGCTCGCAGCGGACGACCCCCTCGGCGATATGCTCGGCGACCAGCACATGTGGCTGTTCGGAGCTGACGACGGCTGGGCCTTCCACGCCGGCCCGAGCGCCGAGATGCACTGGGTGGACACGGCGGGGAAGGGGCGCATCGTCGCCGCCGGCAAGCGCGGCGACGACCCCTACAGCCAGAACGGCAACGTCGTGATGTACGAGGCCGGCAAGCTCCTGAAGGTCGGCGGCGCGCCGTCCTATCAGGTCGCGATGGCCACCAGCTCGGCCTACACGATCGACTTCTCGCGCGGACCGGGAGGCCCGGTGAAGGTCGTCAGGCAGAAGCCGATGGCGTTCCCGCGCTCCTTCGCGAATTCGGTGGTGCTGCCGACCGGCGAAGTCGTGGTGGTGGGCGGGCAGGCCGTCCCCATCACCTTCACCGACTCGCACGCCGCCATGCTGGCGGAGATCTGGTCGCCCAAGACGAAGTCCTTCACGCGCCTCGCGGCCCTGTCGACGCCGCGCAACTATCACAGCATCGCGGTGCTGCTGACCGACGGGCGGGTGCTCGCCGGCGGCGGGGGCCTGTGCGGCGAGGGCTGCGCCGCCAACCACCCGGACGTCGAGATCCTGACGCCGCCCTATCTGCTGAACGCCGACGGCTCGCCCGCCCCGCGTCCGACGATCGTCAAGGCGCCGAAGAAGGCGACGTGGGGCGAGACGATCGCGGTCCAGGCGGAAGGCTACGCGAAGTCCTTCGCGCTCATCCGCCTCAACGCCGCGACCCACTCGCTCAACAACGACCAGCGCCGGATGTCCGTGAAGGTGATGTCGGCCGACGGACCGAGCTTCCGGCTCAAGATGCCGAAGGACCGCGGAATGCTGCTGCCCGGCGACTGGATGCTGTTCGCCATGACCGAGAAGGGCACGCCGAGCGTGGCGAAAATTCTTCGCGTGCAGTGACGGCTGCGCGCGGCGGTTACGACTCCTTTGCCCGTGCGGGCGTAGCCTGACCAGCGACGCCGAACCTGCCGAGGTTGATTCAGATGCGCGTGCAAGCCTCGATCCGCGCCGCGGTTTTCGCGATCGCCGCCGGCCTGTTCGGAGCGCTGGCGATCGCCGGCGCCGACGCCGATCCGATGACGCCGGGGCCCTTCACCCTGACCGCGGTCGACGGCTCGACGGTGGACGGGGCGGACCTCGACGGAAAACCCTACGGGCTGATGTTCGGCTTCACCCATTGCCCGGACGTCTGCCCGACGGCGCTGGCCGAACTGACGACGGCGCTCGCCGCCTCGCCCAGGCTGCCTAAGGAGTTCCACGTCTATTTCGTCGCGATCGATCCGGAGCGCGACACGCCGAAGGCGCTCGGCGCCTATCTCTCCGCGTTCGATCCGCGGATCGTCGGCCTGACCGGCTCCCGCGAGGACGTCGCGACGGCGACGCAGGCCTTCGGGGCCGTCGCGCGCAAGCTGACGTTCAAGTCCGGCGACTACACGATGGAGCACACCGCGGCGCTCTACCTCGTCAACGGCGACGGCATGATCGCGGATCGGGTCTCCTTCAAGGAGCCGTCGGACGAGATGGCGCGGCGCATCGCCGCCGTGGCGCGCTGAAAACCGGCGACCTCGACCGGGCGACTTGCGCCGGCCTTCGCGCATGCGAAAGATGAGACTTTCGGATGGCCGCCGCCGGCGGCCGCACGGGGTCTCAACCGGATGTCCGCAGGCAAGTCGCCGTCGAACAAGAAAACGTCTTCGAGCAGGAAGCCTGCGATCGCCGGCACGGTATCGGCGAAGGCGCGGAAAGCCGCCCCGAAGAACGGGGCGCCCGCTGCCGAGGACGCGCTGATGACTGCCCGCAAGATCACCAAGCTGCTCGTCGCCAACCGCTCGGAGATCGCGATCCGCGTGTTCCGCGCCGCGACCGAGCTCGGCATCCGCACGGTCGCGATCTACGCCGAGGAGGACAAGCTCTCGCTTCACCGCTTCAAGGCCGACGAGGCCTATCAGGTGGGCAAGGGCATGGGTCCGCTCGAGGCTTATCTGTCGATCCCCGAGGTGATCCGCGTCGCCAAGGACGCCGGCGTCGACGCCATCCATCCGGGCTATGGCTTCCTCTCGGAAAGCCCCGAATTCGCCGACGCCTGCGCCGAGGCCGGCATCCTGTTCGTCGGTCCGTCCGCCGACACCATGCGCGCGCTCGGCAACAAGGTGGCGGCGCGCAACCTCGCCATCGCGAACGGCGTGCCGGTGATGCCGGCGACCGATCCGCTTCCCGACGACGAGAAGGAGATCAAGAAACTCGCCGAGGAGATCGGCCTTCCGGTGATGCTGAAGGCCTCCTGGGGCGGCGGCGGGCGCGGCATGCGCGTCATCCGCGACATGGCCAAGCTCCCGCAGGAGGTGAAGAACGCCAAGCGCGAGGCCAAGTCCGCCTTCGGCAAGGACGACGTCTATCTCGAGAAGCTCGTCGAGAAGGCCCGCCACGTCGAGGTGCAGATCCTCGGCGACCGGCACGGCAACGCCGTGCACCTGTTCGAGCGCGACTGCTCGGTGCAGCGCCGCCACCAGAAGGTCGTGGAGCGCGCCCCGGCGCCCTATCTCGACGACGCGCGCCGCGCCGCGCTCTGCCAGAGCGCGCTGAAACTCGCCCGCGCGACCGATTATCTCGGCGCCGGCACGGTCGAGTACCTGATGGACGCCGACACCGGCGAGTTCTACTTCATCGAGGTCAATCCGCGCGTCCAGGTCGAGCACACGGTGACCGAGGTCGTCACCGGCGTCGACATCGTGAAGGCGCAGATCCGGCTTGTGGAAGGCGCGCCGATCGGCTCGGAGGAATCGGGCGTTCCGGCGCAGGACCAGCTTCGGCTCAACGGCCACGCGCTTCAGTGCCGGGTGACGACCGAGAACCCGGAAGACAACTTCATCCCGGACTACGGCCGCATCTCGGCCTATCGCGGCGCCATGGGCTTCGGCATCCGCATCGACGGCGGCACGGCCTATTCGGGCGCGGTCATCACCCGTTTCTACGATCCGCTGCTGGAGAAGGTGACCGCCTGGGCGCCGACGGCCGAGGAAGCCTGCAAGCGCATGAGCCGCGCGCTGCGCGAGTACCGCATCCGCGGCGTCGCGACGAACCTCGCCTTCCTCGAGAACGTCGTCGAGCACCCGATCTTCCTCGCGGGCGAGACCACGACCCGCTTCATCGACGACACGCCCGAGCTGTTCGAGTTCTCCAAGCGCCAGGATCGCGCGACCCGGCTGCTCACCTACATCGCCGACGTCACCGTCAACGGCCATCCCGAGACCAAGGACCGCGCGAAGCCGAAGCCCGGCGCGCTCGCGCCGAAGGCGCCGATCTTCGCGACCGCGAAGGAGGAGGCGGGGCCCGCGAGCGGCCATCTCGACCTTGCGCCGGGCTCGCGCCAGCTGCTCGACAAGCTCGGCCCGAAGAAGTTCGGCGAGTGGATGCGCAAGCAGAAGGCCGTGCTCGTCACCGACACGACCATGCGCGACGCGCACCAGTCGCTGCTCGCGACCCGCATGCGGACCTTCGACATCGCGGCCTCGGCGAGCTCCTACGCGACCGGCCTGCCGAACCTGCTGAGCCTGGAATGCTGGGGCGGCGCGACCTTCGACGTCGCCATGCGCTTCCTGACCGAAGACCCGTGGGAGCGGCTGCACAAGATCCGCGAGGGCGCGCCCAACATCCTGCTGCAGTGCCTCGTGCGAGGCTCGAACGGCGTCGGCTACGCCAACTATCCGGACAACGTCGTGAAGCGCTTCGTCCACGAAGCGGCGGCGAACGGCATGGACGTCTTCCGCGTGTTCGACTGCCTCAACTGGCTCGACAACATGCAGGTGACGATCGAGGCGGTGAACGAGGCCGGCAAACTGTGCGAGGCCTCGATCTGCTACACGGCCGACATCTTCGACGCGTCGCGCTCGAAGTATGACCTGAAGTACTACGTCAAGCTGGCTAAGAAGCTTGAGAAATCCGGCGCGCACGTCCTCTGCGTCAAGGACATGGCCGGCCTGCTGAAGCCCGCCGCCGCCCGCGTGCTGGTCAAGGCGCTGCGCGAGGAGATCGGCCTGCCGGTGCACCTTCACACCCACGACACCTCGGGCGTCGCCGGCGCTTCCGTTCTCGCGGCGGTCGACGCCGGCGTCGACGCGATCGACGTCGCGATGGACGCCATGTCCGGCATGACCTCGCAGGCCTGTCTCGGCTCGGTCGCCGCCGCGCTGAAAAATTCTCCGCGCGATCCGGAGCTCGACGCCGACGCGATCCGCCAGATCTCGCTCTATTGGGAGGCGGCGCGCGCGCAATACGCCGCCTTCGAGAGCGACCTGCTGGCGCCGGCCTCGGAGGTCTATCTCCACGAGATGCCGGGCGGGCAGTTCACCAACCTCAAGGAGCAGGCCCGCTCCATGGGGCTGGAGCGGCGCTGGAACGAGGTCGCCAAGACCTATCGCGACGTCAACGACATGTTCGGCGACATCATTAAGGTGACGCCGACCTCGAAGGTCGTCGGCGACATGGCGCTGGTCATGGTCTCGGCCGGCCTCACCCGCGCGGAGGTCGAGGATCCGAAGGTCGAGGTGTCCTTCCCCGAAAGCGTCGTCCAGCTGATGAAGGGCGAGCTCTCCATGCCGCCGGACGGCTTCCCGGAGAAGATCCAGAAGAAAGTCCTGAAGGGCGAGAAGCCGCTCAAGGAGCGCGCCGGCGCGCTGATGAAGCCGGCGGACTTCGACGCGGTCCGCAAGGAGGCCGAGGAGAAGGTCGACAGGAAGATCACCGACGCCGAGCTCGCCTCCTACCTCATGTACCCAAAGGTGTTCTCCGACTTCGCCGCGCAGGAGAAGAAATACGGGCCGGTCTCCTGTCTGCCGACGCCGGTGTTCTTCTACGGCGTCCACGCCGGCGACGAGATCTCGGTCGAGATCGAGCGCGGCAAGGTGCTGGTGATCCGCTGCCAGGGCGTCGGCGAGACCGACGAGGAGGGGCAGGTCCGCGTCTTCTTCGAGCTCAACGGCCAGCCGCGCAGCGTGAAGGTGCCGAACCGCACCGCCGCCAATGTCCGCGAGGCGCGCAAGAAGGCGACCGACGGCGACCCGTCCCATGTCGCGGCCCCCATGCCGGGCATCATCTCGACTGTCTCGGTCAAGGAGGGCCAGAAGGTCGAGCAGGGTGACGTGATCTGCTCGATCGAGGCCATGAAGATGGAGACCGCGCTCCACGCCGAGCGGGGCGGCGTGATCAAGGAGGTGCTGGTCTCGCCCGGCACGCCGGTCGACGCCAAGGACCTGCTGGTCGTGATCGGGGACTGAGGACCGATCTGGCCCTGTGAATAGCGGGAGCGCGCGAGGCGAATCGCCTTGCCGCTCCCGGCGGACGGTCGGACGACCTATATTGAGGGCCGATCCTCACCGACCCGAATCGCCGCGCGCCCGATGCGTTTCACGCCAAGCTTCCTCGACGAACTGCGCCAGCGGCTTCCGGTTTCGGACGTCGTGGGCCGGCGCGTCAAGCTGAAGCGGCAGGGGCGGGAATATGCCGGCCTGTCGCCCTTCAACGCCGAGAAGACGCCGTCCTTCTTCGTCAATGACCAGAAGGGCTTCTATCACTGCTTCTCGTCCGGCAAGCACGGCGATGTCTTCAAGTTCCTGATGGAGGTCGAGGGCGTCTCCTTCCCCGAGGCGGTCGAGCGGATCGCCGAGATGGCGGGCGTGCCGATGCCCAAGGACACGCCCGAGGAGGCGCGCCGCGCCGAGGCGCGGGCGAGCCTGCTCGACGTCATGGAGATGGCGGCGAAGTTCTTCGAGGCGCAGCTTCAGGACCGCGTCGGCGCCTCCGCGCGCGGCTATCTGGCCGGCCGCGCGCTCAGCCCCGCGACCCAGCGCGATTTCCGCATGGGATACGCGCCAAACGACCGGACGGCGCTGAAGCGCCATCTTGCGTCCAAGGGCGTGCCGGTCGCCGACATGGTCGAGGCGGGACTGCTGGTTTCGGGCGAGGACGTGCCGGAGCCGTTCGACCGTTTTCGCGACCGCGTCATCTTCCCGATCCAGGATCGCGGCGGCCGGGTTATCGCCTTCGGCGGCCGCGCCATGCAGGCGGATGTGCCCGCAAAATACCTGAACTCGCCGGAGACGCCGCTCTTCCACAAGGGCGCGACGCTCTACAACCATCACCGCGCCCGCGCGGCCGCCCACAACGCGGGGACCGTCGTCGCCGTCGAGGGCTATGTCGACGCTATCGCGCTGTCGGCGGCGGGCGTCGGCCATGTCGTCGCCCCTCTCGGCACGGCGCTGACGAGCGACCAGCTCGAACTGCTCTGGCGCATGGCGCCGGAGCCGATCCTCTGCTTCGACGGCGACAAGGCCGGCCGTCGCGCGGGCTTCCGCGCGATCGAGACGGCGCTGCCGCTGCTCCAGCCGGGCCGCTCGCTCCGCTTCGCCTTCCTGCCCGAGGGGCAGGACCCGGACGATCTTGTGCGCGCCGAAGGGGCCGGCGCCGTCGAGGCCGCCTTCGCCTCCGCCGCGCCGCTGGTCGACATGCTGTGGGCGCGCGAGTTCGACGCCGGGCCGACGGACACGCCCGAGCGGGCGGCCGCCTTCGAGCGACGGCTGCGGGAGGCGCTCGCCGCGATCCGCGACGAGACGGTGAAGCGGCACTACCAGATCGCGATCGAGAGCCGGCTCGCGCGGTTCGGCCGGCCCGAGCCCGCGCGGCGCGGCGCCGCCGGGCCCCGGCAGGCCTCGGGCGCGCGACGATCCGGCCAGCCGCGCCGCGGCGCGCCGGCGGAGGCGCCGATCGCGCCCTCGGCGCTGCTGCGGCAGAGCCCGATGGTCGGCGCCGGCGCCGGACGGCTCGCGGCCCGCGAGGTCGCGCTGGTGGTCGCTATGATCGAGCATCCGGCCTTGCTCGACGAACTGGCCGAAGCCTTCGCCGAACTCGAGTTCGGCGCCCGCGAGCTCGACCGCCTGCGGCGCGCGGCGCTCGACGCCTATGCGGGCGGCGCGTCCGACGGCGCGGCGATGCGCGAGGCGATCGTGGCGTCGGGCGAGGGCGCGGCGCTGGAGCGGGCCGACGCCGCGCGGCTCGCCGGCGATTGGTGGGCGGGACCGGAGGCTGATCCGAGGGACGCATCAATGGGCTGGCGTCACGCCTGCGCCTTGCACTACAAGGTGCGGGCTCTAAATACGGAGCTCCGAGCGGCCGAGCAGGATTTCGGGCGGGATTTCACGGACGGCAATTTCCGCCGGATCGTCGAAATTCAGCGCCAGCTCGCCACGACGGAAGGTGCGGAGGCGGCCATCGAGGGATTTGGCGGAGCCTCTGGCCGGACGGTCAGGCCGATCTGACGCGCGGCGGTCCTGAGCGGTCGGGACCGGCGATCGCGTTTGTCGCCGTTGGACCTGTTTGGTTAACAGAGGCGTAAGGCGATCGAGCCGTAACTGAGTTGATGTGAGTCGTCACGCTCCGGGAAGAGCGGAGCGGCGATGGCTGGAGAGGATCGGCGGCGCGGCCGGTCCGGAGACGAGAACGAATGGCGACGAAACTGCAAGCCAAGGACGAGGCGGAGACGGCGGCCCCCGAGACGGAAGCCGGCCCGCTCCTCGATCTGAACGATCGCGCTGTGAAGCGCATGATCAACGCCGCCAAGAAGCGCGGCTACGTGACCTATGACGAGCTGAACGAGGTCCTTCCGGCGGCCGAGAACACGACCGACCAGATCGAGGACGTGATGGCGATGCTGTCCGAGATGGGCATCAACGTCATCGAGGCCGAGGACGCCGAGGACAAGGATCGCGAGGAGGGAAGCGACGAGGAGGAGCCGGAGGGCGGCGAGATCGTCGCGGCCCCGCGTCCCGGCGCCGTCGCCGTCCAGACCAAGTCCGAGCCGGCCGACCGCACCGACGATCCGGTGCGCATGTACCTGCGCGAGATGGGCTCGGTCGAGCTGCTGTCGCGCGAGGGCGAGATCGCGATCGCGAAGCGCATCGAGGCCGGCCGCGAGGCGATGATCGCGGGCCTCTGCGAGAGCCCGCTGACCTTCCAGGCGATCATCATCTGGCGCGACGAGCTGGCCGAAGCCAAGATCCTGCTGCGCGAGATCATCGACCTCGAGGCGACCTACGCCGGTCCCGACGCGAAGAACAACGCCGCCCAGCAGCCCGCCGCCGAAGAGGGCGCCGAGGGCGAGGAGACCGCCGAGGGCGAGGGCGGCGAGACGCAGGCGCCGGAAGGCGACCTTGAAGACGACGACATGGAGAACAACGTCTCGCTCTCCGCCATGGAGACCGAGCTGAAGCCGAAGGTCGTGGAGACCTTCGACGCCATCGCCGACGACTACAAGAAGCTGCGCCGCCTGCAGGACCAGAACGTCGAGAACCGTCTGCAGAACAAGACGCTCTCGCCGGCGCAGGACCGCAAGTACAAGAAGCTCAAGGACGACATCGTCGGCAACGTCAAGTCGCTGTCGCTGAACCAGAATCGCATCGATTCTCTGGTCGAGCAGCTCTACGACATCAACAAGCGGCTCGTCGCGCTCGAGGGCCGGCTGCTGCGGCTCGCCGACAGTTATGGCGTCGACCGGCTCGACTTCCTCAAGCAGTACCAGAGCTACGAGCTCGATCCGAACTGGATCCGGCGCGTCGCCATGCTCGGCACCAAGGGCTGGAAGGGCTTTGTCGCGTCCGAAAAGGACCTGATCAAGGACATCCGCGGCGACATCCACAATCTCGCGACCGAGACCGGCCTCGAGATCCAGGAGTTCCGCCGCATCGTCCAGATGGTGCAGAAGGGCGAGCGCGAGGCCCGGCAGGCGAAGAAGGAGATGGTCGAGGCGAACCTTCGTCTCGTGATCTCGATCGCCAAGAAGTACACGAACCGCGGCTTGCAGTTCCTGGACCTGATCCAGGAAGGCAACATTGGCCTGATGAAGGCCGTCGACAAGTTCGAGTACCGCCGCGGCTACAAGTTCTCGACCTATGCGACGTGGTGGATCCGGCAGGCGATCACCCGCTCGATCGCGGATCAGGCGCGGACCATCCGCATCCCGGTCCACATGATCGAGACGATCAACAAGATCGTCCGGACCTCGCGCCAGATGCTGCACGAGATCGGCCGCGAGCCGACGCCGGAGGAGCTCGCCGAAAAGCTCGCCATGCCGCTCGAGAAGGTCCGCAAGGTGCTCAAGATCGCCAAGGAGCCGATCTCGCTCGAAACGCCGATCGGCGACGAGGAAGACAGCCACCTCGGCGATTTCATCGAGGACAAGAACGCGATCCTGCCGATCGACGCCGCGATCCAGTCGAACCTGCGCGAGACGACGACCCGCGTGCTCGCCTCGCTGACGCCGCGCGAGGAACGCGTGCTGCGCATGCGCTTCGGCATCGGCATGAACACCGACCATACTCTTGAGGAGGTCGGCCAGCAGTTCTCGGTCACTCGCGAGCGCATCCGCCAGATCGAAGCGAAGGCGCTGAGGAAGCTGAAGCACCCGTCAAGGAGCCGGAAGCTCCGGAGCTTCCTCGACAATTGAAGAACCGCGCAGGCGATCGACGTGTTCAAAGGGCCGCTCGAAAGAGCGGCCCTTTCGCGTTACCTTCTGGAGATGAACGCCCCGACCGCCCTTGCCGAAGGCCTGCCGCGCCGCCGCTTCCTCGAGGATCTCTGAGGTCGGCGGTCTACCGTCGTATCCTCGCAAACGGCCTTTTGAACGTCGGCCGGTTCACGAAGCGTCTTTGGTCGCCACATAAGGGCGCGAAGCCTCGCAACGTCTGGACGTGACATGAAGCGCAATCTCTTCGCCCTGGCGGCGGCCGCCCTGATCGCGGCCTCCGGACCCGTCCTCGCGCAGGACAAGGGCGCGGGCTCCGCGGCCGGCATGCCCGGCGCGCGGGACACCGGCCGCGTGAAGGCGGGGACCTACAAGGCCGACCCGAACCACACCCAGGTCGCATGGTCCGTGGACCACATGGGGTTCTCGACGCTGTTCGGCATGTTCGGACAGATCACCGGAACGCTCGCGCTCGATCCGGCGAAGCCGAACGACGCCAGGCTCGAGATCGAGGTCCCGATGTCGGGGCTGGTCGTGACGTCGGAAAAGTTCTCGCAGCATCTGCGGAGCGCCGAGATCCTCGACGCCGCGAAGTTCCCGAACGCGACGTTCAAATCCACGTCGATCGAGGTCTTGGGAGACAAGGCCAAGGTGACGGGCGACCTCACGGTCCATGGCGTCACGAAGCGCGTGAAGCTCGACGCCGCCTTCCACGGCGCCGGCGTCAACCCGATGACCAAGGCGGAGACGGTCGGTTTCTCCGCCACGGCGCGCGTCAAGCGCAGCGAGTTCGGTCTCGGCTATGCGAGCCCGGTCGTGTCCGACGACGTCGAGGTGACGATCGTCGCGGCCTTCGAGCGCCAGCCCTGACCGAGCGTCAGTAAGCGCCGCTCTCGACGACCTTCGCGATCTCCTGCAGCGCCTTCTCGGCCTTCTCGAAGCTCGCGGAGGCGACGCCCCAGTCCTGCGTCTTCGCGGCCGAGATCATCCGGTCGATTTCGGAGCGGGCCGTGTCGCGCAGGCGCATGACCGCCGCAGGGCGCTGGTCGGCGGGGAGCGAGTCCAGCTTGGCGCCGAACGGCTCGGAGCGCTCGGCCGCCGAGGCGCCGATCAGGATCGAGCCGAGACGGCGACGCTCGACCGCGGCGTCCGCCGACAGGCGCATCAGGGCGTAGTCGGCGAGGCCGAACTTCTCGGCGGCGTCGACCGCCGCCATGGCGGTCGTCTCGGCGCCGACCATCGCGTTGAGCGCGTCGCCGATCTCGCCGCGGGTCTTGGAGGCGAGCGAGGCGATGCGCGAGACGCTCTCGGAGATCTCGTTGGTGGCGGCGCGCTGCTGGCCAAGCACCTCGGCAAGCGCCTGCATGCGCGCGCTGATGCCGGCGACCTGCATGCCGACCGTCTCGACGCGGTCGCCGGTGGCGCGGATGCGAGCGTCGCCGGTCGAGACCGCTTCAGTGCTGTCGGCGGTGGCGCGCTTGATGGCGTTGGTCTCTTCCGTGAGCGTCGTGATGCGCGCGCGGATCTGCTCGGTCGCCTTGGCGGTCTGGCCGGAGAGCGACTTCACCTCGTTCGCGACGACCGCGAAGCCGCGGCCGGCTTCGCCGGCGCGCGCCGCCTCGATGGTGGCGTTGAGCGCGAGCAGATTGGTCTGGGAGGAGATGGCTTCGATCGCGTCGGCCATTTCGGCGATCTGGCGCACCGCGTCCTCGAGCACGCCGATGCGCGCCGAGATCGCGCCGACGCTCTCGCGAATGGTGCCCATGGAGCCCGCGGCCTGGCGCATCTCGCCGAGGCAGCCGCTGGTCTCCTCGCTCGCGGCGATGGCGTCGCTCGAGCCGTCGTTGCTCATGGCGGACAGTTCGGCGATGGAACTCGCGAGTTCCTCGACCGCGCCGGCGATCGTGCCCGCGCCGTCGGCGACCTGGCGCACGTCGTGGGTGACCCAGCCGATCGAGGCGCTGGTGGAAGCCGCCTGCTTGGCGAAGCCGAGCAGGTTCTGGAGTTCGGTCTTGCCACGGCGGGCGAGTTCGGCCGCGAAGGAGCGCAGCGCGACGCCGACGTCGCCGGAGGGCCAGTCGGCCGAATCCTGGCCGCGGCGCATCGCCTCGAGCGCCGCCACCAGCGCCGCCGTGTCGACCACGTCCTTTTCGACGGTCGTAGCAGGCTGCGCCGCCGCCGCAGGCGCCGCGCGCCTCAATCCGAACGCCATGCCGAATCCCCCAACTTATCCGCCGCCCGACGGCGTTTTCTCTGCTCAAATCTTTCGCAGAAGGGCGTTAATGGAGAGTATTCGCGCGGCGCGGTATTTGAGTGTTCAATGGACCGGAAGTTGTGGCGCGGCCGAGTATCGGCCGCGCCCCGGACGCCCTCAGGCGTCGAACAGAGGTTCGAATCCGCCATAGACCAGCCGCTTCATTCCGTCGGCCGGAAGCGCGGCGGGGTCCTGCCGCGCCATGCGCGGATCCTGCATGACTTTTTCCCAACCCGCGTCGCGCGCGCTCTTGGAGGGCCACTCGACCCAGCCGTAGACGACCGTCTCGCCGCCCGCCGCCTGCACGGCGCCCTTGTAGTCGGTGACCTTGCCGTCCGGGACGTCGTCGCCCCAGGCGTCGACCACCCGGATCGCGCCGTGCTCGCGGAACATCTCGCCGACGGAGGCCGCCCAGTCGCGATAGGCGTCCCTGGCGCCGCTCGGCGCCGGCAGAAGGGTGGCGTCGACGTAGCCCGTCCGGCCTTCGCCGCCGAGATCCACGATCGGGGAAAAGCCTGCGAAGATCATCCGCATGCCGTCGAACGGCATGTCGGTCGCCGCCTCGCGCATGCGCGGGTCGGTCATGATCTTCTCGTTGGCGGCGTCGCGGGTCGCCTTGTCGGGATATTCGATCCAGGAAAACACCACGACCTCGTCCTCCTTCGCCTTCACGGCGCGGCGGAAGTCGGTCAGCTTGCCGTCGGGGACGTCGACGCCCCAGGTCTCGACCAACCGCGTCGCGCCGAACTCCTTGAACAGCGGCGCGACCTCGGCGACGTGGCGGGCGTAGACCTCCTTGTTGGCGGCCGGCACCGCCGCGACGAAGCCTTCGAGATACCCCATGCCGTTCTCCTCCATTGCCTGTCTCGGACGCCGGCCGGCCCCGCGTTAAGCCTGACGCTGGCGTCGTCATTTGTGTTGATATCAACCTATATCGAGATTGCAAGTCACGAGATCGGCGCCGGGACGGGGCGGGACGATGGACCAGCGCGGCTCAGACGACGTCGCGCAGGGCCTTGGGACCGGCCGCGAGGATCGCCGCCAGCGTCTCCAGCGCCGCCGCGAGACGAGCGCGTTCGGGAACGGCGCCGAGCGAGACGCGCACGGCCTCCACGGCCGGGCCGCCGGCCCGGAAAGCGTCGGACGGCGTGACCGCAAGGCCATGGCGCCGGGCCCTTTCCGCGAGGCCATGGCGGTCCCACCCGCCGGTCAGCGGCAGCCACAGGTGAAGCCCGCTGGGATGCGCGATCGCCGCCGGCAGCGCGGCGCGCGCGAGCGACTGGCGCGCCTCGGCCTCGGCCCGCACGCCGGCGAGGAGGTCGGCCGCGACGCCGTCCCGTATCCAGCCGCAGACCAGCGCCGACATCAGCGGCGGCGCCATCAGCGAGACCGCGCGCAGTGCGTTCGCCAGGCGCTCGCGCGAAGCGGCGTCGGGCGCGACGACGAAGGCGATGCGTAGGCCGGGCGTCAGGCACTTCGAGACCGTCGCGACATGGAAGGTGGTCGCCGGCGCGAGCGTCGCGAAGGCCTGCGGCGCGTCTTGCGCGAGCGGCGAGTACGGGTCGTCCTCGATGATCGTGAGCCCGTGGCGGACGACTACGTCGGCGATCGCCCGCCGCCGCGCCTCCGGCATCGTGGCGGCGGTCGGGTTCGCGATCGCCGGATTGAGATAGACGAAGCGCGCGCCCTGCCGCGCCCGCATTGCGGCTTGAAGGCTGTCTGGGCGCATGCCGTCGGCGTCGGTCTCGACGGCGATCGCCGCAAGCCCGAACTGGGCGGCCGCCGACAGCAGGCCGGGATAGACCATCGGCTCGCACAGGACCGCGGCGTCAGGCCCGGTCGCGCCCGACAGGATCGCCGCGATCGCCGACTGCGCGCCGGCCGCGACCAGCACGCGCTCGGGATCGACCGTTCCGAGCGTGCGGCGGAGCCACGCCGCGCCGGCCGCGCGTTCCGCCGACGATCCGGCGCCGGGATGGTAGGACATCAGCAGGTCGAGGTTCGAGCGCGCCGAGATTTCCGCGACTCCCCGCGCGACCAGTTCGGCGAGCCGCACGCCCTTTGGCGCCGGCGGGATGTTCATGGAGAGGTCGAGCGGCGGCGCGGCGGGATCGCGGCGCGGCGCGACGAAGGAGCCGCGCCCGGTGACGGCGTCGATCAGGTTGCGACGGCGCGCTTCGGCGTAGGCCCGGGTGACGGTCGTAAAATCGACGCCGATCGCGTCGGCGAGCGCGCGCTGGGGCGGAAGTCGGTCGCCCTCGCGGAGCGATCCGTTCTCGAGGCCCGCCTCGATGGCCTCCACGATCTGGAGGTAGAGCGGCCCGCCCGACGGCGAGATCGCAGGCGTCCAGCCTCCAGTTCCGGCAGTCATGCGCCGCGCTCCGCCGACCCTGCAATCCGGCGACTGTATGCGGGCGATGCCGCCGAGCAAACGGGGACTGCGCGGAGATCCGCGCCGTCCCCAGCCTCGTCAGGCCGTCAGGTGCTGGTCGGCCGGCCGGGCGTGCGCCGCGATGGCGGAGGCCGAGTCCGGCGCGCCGTAGTTGGTGTGTTCCTCAAGGTCGTCCAGCAGCGCGTGATAGAGCGAGACGCACAGCCCCGCCATCACCAGCAGGAACGGCGCGGCCACGATGATCGAGGCCGTCTGCAGCGCGTTGAGGCCGCCCATCATCAGCAGGATCGAGGCGGACGCGCCGGCGAGGACGCCCCAGAGCACGACCACCCACTTCGCCGGTTCCAGCGTGCCGCGCGCCGACAGCATGCCCATCACCACCGAGCCGGCGTCGGCGCCGGAGATGAAGAACACCCCGACCAGGAACATCGCCACGACGCAGGAGATCGTCGCGCCCGGATATTGCTCGAGCAGGGAGAACAGGGCGATGGCGCTGTCCTGCTTGACCGCCTCGACGAGGCCGCCGGCGCCGTAGAGCTCCGAATGCAGCGCCGCGCCGCCCATCACGGCGAACCACACGAAGGTCACCGCGCTCGGGGCGAGCAGCACGCCCACCACGAACTCCCGGATGGTGCGGCCGCGCGAGATGCGGGCGATGAACACGCCGACGAACGGCGCCCAGGACACCCACCAGGCCCAGTAGAAGATCGTCCAGCTGCCGAGCCATTTGCCATCGGAGAAGGCGGCGGTGCGGAACGACATGCCGATGATGTCTCGGACATAGTCGCCGATCGACTCTGCGAACGTGTTCATGATGAACACCGTCGGGCCGACGACCGCGAGGAACAGCAGCAGGAAGATCGCCACCACCATGTTCATGTTGGACAGGAACTGGATGCCCTTTCCGACGCCGGAGACGGCGGACAGGATGAACAGCACGGTCATGACGATGATGATGGCGAGCGAGATGCCGACCGACGTCCCGGTGCCCCAGAGGAAGTTCATGCCGGTGTTGATCTGCTGGGCGCCGAGGCCGAGCGATGTCGCGGTCCCGAACAGCGTCGCGAACAGCGCGAGGATGTCGATCGCCTTGCCGAGCGGGCCGTCGGCGAGGTCGCCGATCAGCGGGCGGAAGGCGCTCGAGATCAGGTTCGGATAGCCGCGCCGGAAGGTGAAGTAGGCGATGGCGAGGCCGGTGACGGCGTAAATCGCCCACGGGTGCAGCGCCCAGTGGAAGTACGAGTACTTCATGGCGAGCAGCGCCGCTTCCTTGGTCTGCGGCTGCGCGAGACCGTGCGGCGGCGTGCCGAAATGCGAGATCGGCTCGGCGACGCCCCAGAACATCAGGCCGATGCCCATGCCGACGCTGAACATCATGCAGACCCAAGAGGTGGTCGAGAACTCGGGCTGTTCGTCGTCAAGACCCAGCCTGATGTCGCCGAACCGGCTGAAGGCGAGGTAGAGCGCGAAGATCAGGAAGATCGCGCTTGAAACGACGAACGACCAGCCGAAGTCCTCGATCACGGTCTTCAACACGGAGCCGGCGATCGCCGAGAGGCTGTCCGGCCAGATCGCGCCCCAGGCGACAAATGCGATCGAGACGGCGACGGCCGGCCCGAAGACCCACGGATCGACGCTGCTTGACTCGCTGCTATTGCTATCTGTCACAGACCTATCCCCATGTTCCTGTTGTCTTTTTTTGTGATCGAGCGATGCGCGGACCGTGACGCGAACGTCTGCGTCGGCCGCTTCTCCATCGCTCGTCAGTTCGATGCGTCGTGCGTTGCGTCCTTCCAGAGATGAAGGGTTATGCCGTCGGCCCGGTCGCGCCGGCGCCCGCGGGCGCCAGCACGCCGACCCGGCGCAGGAATGCGAGAACCTCCTTCGCCGCGTCCTCGGGCGTCGGACCGTCGAGAATCTTCGCGCCGCCCGCGGTCGCCTCGCCGGTGACCGCCTTGAGCCGGTCGGCGGCCGAGCCGCCCGCGGCGCGCATCATCTTCGGGCGCTTGCGGTAGGGCCGCTCTTCCGGCGCGGGCGCGACGGCTGCGAGGTCGGCCGCGGCGGCGTCGACGCGTTCGATCGAGCCGCGGCGCGCCTTGCCGAAGGCGTAGGGCAGGGGCGCCGGCGCGTTCGGATGGACGGTGACGACGAGCGGCGTGCGCACGACAAGGCGGCGCAGCGCGCCCTTCGGCAGCGCCTGGTCGACCTCGACGAGGCCGTCTCCGGCCGGCCGGATCGCGACAGCGTCCGGGACGATCGGCACGCCGAGCCGGGCCGCGACCGCGTAGGGCGCGAGGCCCGTTTCCTCGCCGCCCTGGCCGCGCCGTCCGGCGAGCACGACGTCGGGCGCTTCAGTCGCGATGCGGGCGACGAGCGGGCCGATCGGGTCCGGTCCGCCGGCGCAGGCGAGATGGACCGCGCGGTCGAGCCCGTGGCCGAGCGCCGCCTCGGCCGGAAAGGCGTCCGGACCGACATGCAGGCCAATCGACGCGCCGAGCTCCGCCGCGATCCGGATGGCCTGCGCCTCTGTCCTCGGAAGCGCGGGCTTGCCGGAGACCGGGTGCCGTCCGACCGAGAGGAGGACGACGAGCTTCACGGCCGGTCCCCCCGCTCGCGCTCAAGCTCTTTCAGGATCGCCGGCATCACGAGCTGTGCGTCCTGGATGATCCCGAGGCCAGCGCGCGCGATCATGGCGGCGTGGAGGTCGGTGTTGACGGCGACGATGTGCTCGCAGTCGGCGACGCCCTGCAGGTGCTGGGGCGCGCCCGCGATGCCGAGCGCGAAGTAGCAGGTCGCGCCGAGCACGGTGCCCGAGGCGCCCACCTGCCGGTCGCGCGGCATCAGGCCCGCGTCGCAGAGCACGCGGCTCGCGCCGGGCGTCGCGCCTAGCGCCGCCACGACGCGGGCGAACAGGTCGAGGTCGGTGACGCCGTTTCCGGCGGAGACGACGAAGTCGGCGAGGGCGAGCGGCACGGTCGCCGGATCGGCCGGAATGAGCCGCGCCGAGACGATCGCCCCGGCTGCGCCGGTCCGGTCGGTGGAAAGTTCGACCGTCTCGAGCCGCGCCTCCCGCGGAGCGCCGGCATAGGAGGCGACGCAATCCGCCGCCACGGTGACGAGGCGCGTCGGCGCCGAGCGCTGCTCGACCTTGCGGCATCTCGCGGGGCGACCGAGCGCGGATGCGGAGACCTGCTCGGCGTCTGCGAAGAGCGGCTCCCCGGTCAGGACCGCGACACGGCGCGCGAGGTCGCCGCCGTCCGCGGATTCGGCGAACAGCACGTGTCTGGGATCGAGGGCGCGCATCGCCGCCACGATTTCCGCCGCGCGGCCGTCGGGATCGTAGGCGTCGGGGTCGCGCGCCGCGATCGCAATGCGGTCCGCTCCGGCGGGGCCGAGATCGGGCGAGGCCGCACCGACCAACGCGAACGTCGCGCCGGTCTTTCCGGCGAGCTCGCGGGCGGCGCCGAACAGCTGGCGGTCGTGCTCGCCGAGCCGCCCGCCGGCCATGTCCGGCGCGACGAGGACTAAAAAGTCCGGGTTCTCAACAATAACAGGCTTCGGCGGCGCCTTTTCGGCCGGCCGCTCCGGCGCGTGAGCGGCCAGGACCGGGACAACGCCGAACTGCGAGCGGTCGAGCCTCAGCCGCGCCGCGCCCGGAACGCGCTGGGAGGCGGCTTCCGTGCGGGGGTCGCGGCGCGGGCGGCGGCTCGCGGAGGCCTTCGCCCCGAGGTCGTAGCGCGGCCGCTCGGCGCCGGCGGTTCGGGCCGCTGCGCGCTCGGCGCGGGGATCGCGGCGCGGGCGCGTCACGCGGCGGCCCTCCGCGGTTCGTCGGCGCGGCTGGCCTCGACAGCCATCAGCACTAGTTCGGCGACGTCCCTGACCTCGGCGCTCCGGCCCGTGACGCCCTCCAGCATCGCCGTGCAGGTCGGGCAGGCGACAGCGACGACCGAGGCGCCGGTCTCGGCGGCCTGGGCCATGCGGATGTCCGGAATGCGGGCGTCTCCGGGCACGTCCGCGACCGGCGCGCCGCCGCCCCCGCCGCAGCACATCGAGCGCCTGCCGTGGCGGGCCATCTCGACGCGGGAGAGGCCGATGCGGTCGAGCAGCTTCCGGGGCGCTTCGGTCTCGCCGTTGTAGCGGCCGAGATAGCAGGGGTCGTGATAGGTGACGGTCCCGGCGTCGAGCTTGCCCGGCGCGAGCTTTCCCCCGTCGATCAGCTCGAGCAGGAAAGCGGTGTGGTGGACGACCTCGAAGTCGTCGCCGAAGGCCCGGTACTCGTTCCGCAGCGCATGCAGCGCATGCGGGTCGGACGTCACGATCCGGTTGAACCGATATTTCCTCAGCGTCTCGATGTTGGCGCGGGCGAGCGCCTGATAGGTCGCCTCGTCGCCGAGCCGCCGGGCGAGGTCGCCCGTGTCCCGCTCCTCCTCGCCGAGCGTCGCGAAGTCCACGCCGGCCTCGTGAAACAACTTGAGCAGAGCCCTGAGCGTGCGGCCGTAGCGCAGGTCATAGGCGCCGTCGCCGAGCCAGAGCAGCACGTCGGCCGCGCCGCGCTTCGAGATGACCGGCAGCTCGATCCCGGCCGCGAAGTCGCCGCGCGCGGACAGCGGCCGCCCGCCCGGCTCGTCGGCCTCGCGCAGGTTCGCCAGCGTCTCGAAGCTCTTCTGCGGCGGCGCGCCGAGTTCGAGCGTCTGGTGACGGCGCAGCGAAACGATGGCGTCGACGTGCTCGATCATCATCGGGCACTCTTCCACGCAGGCACGGCAGGTCGTGCAGCTCCACAGCGTATCGGGATGGATCTTGGCGTCCGGACCGATGACCTTGAACAGCGGGCCGGCCTCGCCCGCGACGTCGCGGGCGTTAGGGTAGGGGCTGCCGGCATAGGCCGGGCCGTCGGGCGCGAGGCTCGCGACGAGATCCTGGATCAGCCGCTTGGGGTTGAGCGGCTGGCCGGCGGCGAAGGCCGGGCAGGCGGTCTCGCAGCGGCCGCACTGGATGCAGGCGTCGAAGCCGAGCAGGCGGTTCCAGGTGAAGTCCGCCGGCAGTTCCGCGCCGAGCTTCGGCGCATCAAGGTCGAGCGGGACGAGGGCGGCGTCGGGCTTGTCCTGCTCGAAGCGCTGCTGGCGCGGATGCGCGATGAGATGCAGCGCCCCCGCCACCGCATGGCGCATCGGCCCGCCCTTCACCTCATAGGCGAGGCCGAGCCCGCCAGCCGCCGCGACGAGCAGCGCGATGGGAAGCACGGCGTTTCCGGGGCCCGCCAACGCGATCGAAAGCGCCGCGACGGTTCCGCCCGCGGCATAGGCCAGCAGCAGGATGGGCAGGCGCTGGAAGCGCCCCTTGGACAGGCGCTTCGGGGTCTTCGGATAGCGGCGGGCGCCGACCAGCAGCGAGCCGGCGAGCGTGATGGCGAAGGCGAGCGCCACGACGCCCCAGTAAAGGTGCGACCCCGCAAGAGGGGGCAGGATCGCGAAGGCGGTGAGGACGGTCGCGGCGAGCAGCCCGCCGGCGACGATCGCGTGCATGCGCGAGGCGTAAGCGTCGCGGGCGACGACGTGATGGACGTCGACCAGGTAGCGCTTCGGCAGCTTGGCGAGACCCGAGACCCAGTCGACCGGCGCCGCGGCGCCGAGCCGCCAGAGCGCGGCGCGCCGGAGCGCCTGCGCGGTCGCGAGCCCGGCCATCAGGAAGGCGAGGGCGGCGAAGGCGTATGTCATGCGCACGCCCTCCCTCGCAAAGTCTCGATCTTCCCTGCCCCTTGAGGGGAGGGGTCGGCGGCGGGGGTGCGGGCGGGACCTCTTTCAATCAAGGCGACGCCTGTTCCCGCGCTTTCCGGGGCCCGCAGCGATTCACCCCTCACCCCGACCCTCTCCCTCAAGGGGAGAGGGGGGCGGAGGCGTCGAGCCTGAAAATTCGCGGACCCGCCCATCCGCATCGCCTCAAAGATCCTTGCAGAGACGCAGGGCGTCGTAGATGGCGGCGTGGATGTTGCGGCCGGCGACGGCGTCGCCGATGCGGTAGAGCGCGTAGCCGGCCGACAGGTCGAAAGGCTGCGGCTCGCCGCGCACGATCGCGTCGAGGTCGGTCTGGCCGTGGTTGATCGATCCGGCCTTGAGCGCGCGATAGACCGCGTCGACCGGCGTCGTCCCGTGGTCGACGACGACATGGTCGACGACGCGCTCTTCCTCGGCGTCCGTCATGGTGTTGCGGAGCGCCGCGATCAGCCGGTTGCCTTCCGGGTAGATCTCGATGAGCTCCATGTTCGGCGTCATGACGACCCCGAGCTTGTAGAGCTCGCGCAGGTGAATCGGCTGGTTGGTGGTGCCGACCTCTTCCGCCACCATGCGGTCGTGGGTCGCGAGCTCGACGAGGCAGCCGCGCTTGGCGAGTTGTTCCGCCGTAGACGAAGCGGCGTGGCCGCCGATCTCGTCATAGAGCAGCACCGTGCCGGACGGCTCCTTGGCGCCTTCGAGCACCTCCCAGCATGTCGTCGCGTGCTCTTCCGCGCCCCTGGCGTGGCCGCGCGAGGCCCTGCCGCCGGTCGCGACGATCACGACGTCGGGCTTTTCGGCGAGAATCTTCTCCTCGGTCGCCTCGACACCGAAGCGCACGTCGACGCCGAGCTTCTGCACCTGGCCGATCAGCCAGCGGGTGACGCCCGACATCGCCTCGCGCCAGCCGGCCTTGGACAGCACGTTGATCTGGCCGCCCGCCGTTGGGTTCTTCTCGAACAGCACGACCTGATGGCCGCGCTCGGCCGCGACGCGCGCGGCCTCGAGGCCGCCGGGGCCGGCGCCGACGATGACGACCTTGCGGCGCACGTCCGCCTTGCGGATCTCGTGCGGCATGCCGAAAGCCTCGCGGCCGGTCGCGGCGTTCTGGATGCAGAGCGCGTCGCCGCCGACATAGATGCGGTCGATGCAGTAGCCGGCGCCGACGCACTGCCGGATGTCGTCGGCGCGGCCTTCCGAGAGCTTCTTGACGAGGTGCGGGTCGGCGATGTGGGCGCGGGTCATGGCGACCATGTCGACATGGCCTTCCGAAACGGCGCGGGCGGCGGTCGCGAGATCGGTCACGCGCTGGGCGTGGAACACCGGCACGTCGACCTCGCGCTTGATGGCGCTCGGCAGGAACAGGAAGGGCGCGACCGGGAACGACATGTTCGGCAGCGAGATGGCGTGGGCCATGTGGTCGCGCGCCTGGCCGCCGAGCACGTTGACGAAGTCGACCAGCCCGCGCCGGGCGTATTCGGCCGCGATGGCGAGGCAGTCTTCCTGGCTAAGGCCGTCCGCGACCATCTCGTCGCCGGTCATGCGGATGCCGATGACGTAGTCGTCGCCGACCTCGGCGCGCATCGCCTCCAGCACCTCCATGCCGAAGCGCATGCGGTTTTCCAGGCTCCCGCCATACTTGTCGGTGCGCTGGTTGACCGCTGGCGACCAGAACTGGTCGATCAGGTGACCATGCGCGGCCGAGACCTCGCAGCCGTCGAGCCCGCCCTGCTTGCAGCGCCGCGCGGCGTCGGCGAACGACTTCACGATCCGCGCGATGTCCTCCTCCTCGATCTCCTTCGGGATCGTGCGGGAGGCCGGCTCGCGGCGGACCGAGGGCGAGACGGTCGGGAACCAGTTCTCGGTGTCCCACTTGGTGCGGCGGCCCATGTGGGTCAGCTGGATCATCAACTTGGCGCCGTGCGCGTGCACGCGGTCGGCGAATTGCCGGAAGAAAGGCACGACGCTGTCGTCGGCGACGGAGATCTGGTTCCAGGGCGCCGCGGGGCTGTCGATCGCGACCGAGGACGAGCCGCCGAACATGGTCAGTCCGATGCCGCCCTTGGCCTTTTCCGCGTGATAGGCCTGGTAGCGCTCCTGCGGCTTGCCGTCCTTGCCGTAGCCGGGCGCGTGGCTGGTCGACATCACGCGGTTGCGGATCGTCAGGCCCTTGATTGTCAGCGGCTTCAGCAATGCGTCGGCGTTGGCGATCACAGGCGTCGCTCCGAAGCGGCGTTAAGGGTCGGACGGTCCTCGCGGGGCCCGGTCAGCGTTCGACGACGAGATCGCTCGTCGGTCTGGAGCAGCACAGCAGCGCCATGCCCTGGTCGATCTCGCGCTGGCGGATGCCGCCGGCGTGCTTCATGTCGACGGTCCCGGAGGCGAGCTTCGACTTGCAGGTGCCGCACAGGCCCTTGGTGCAGGACGAGGGCAGCCGCATGCCGGCCTTCCGCGCGGCGTCGAGCACCGTCATGTTCTCCGGGCAGTCGATGAAGCGCTTGGTCTTCGAGAACTCGACCCGGTAGGTCCGGACCTCGGCAGGCGCGGCCTCGGCCTCGAAGGTCTCTGCGGCCTGCTCCGCCGCCGCCAGCTCGGCGCCGGACAGCTCCTCGAAGTTGAAGCTCTCCTCGTGGTGCCGGTTCATATCGAAGCCGGCGTCCGCCAGCATCTTCTTCACGCCCGCCATGTACGGCGCGGGACCGCAGACGAAGACCTCGCGCTCGCGGAAGTCCGGAACGGCGAGCGCCAGCATCGGCAGGCTGATGCGGCCGGTGAAGCCGTGCCAGCGCTCGGCCGGCGCGTCGCGCTCGCACACGGGCACGAACTGGAAGCCGGGGTCGCGCGCGGCCATCAGCTCAAGCTCGGCGCGGAACACGATGTCGGCCGGCGTGCGCGCCGAATGCACGAACACGACGTCGCGCGGCTCGGCGAGGTCGTGGAAGGTCCGCGACATCGACATCATCGGCGTGACGCCGCTGCCGCCGGACAGGAACAGGTACTTCTTCGCCGGGTGCTCGAAGCAGGAGAACTCGCCCATCGGGCCGAGCGCGCGCACCTCCTTGCCCGGCTGCATGTTGTCGTGCAGCCAGTTTGAGACGGGCCCGCCGGCGACGCGCTTCACCGTGATGGACACGACGTCCGGCCGCGTCGGCGCGGAGGAGATCGTGTAGCAGCGGTGGATGGTCTCGGATCCGACCTCAAAGGCGAAGGTCAGGAATTGGCCGGGCTTGTAGTCGAAGCGCTGCGGCGTGCGGGCGCCGAACACGAAGGTCCTGACGTCGGGCGTCTCCTGCCGAACGGCCCGGCAGACCAGCACGTCGTCCGCTTCCGCGTTCCATGCGCCGGGAGCGGTCAGGCGCTCCGAAGCGGGCTCGGCCGATCCGTTGAGGCCGCTGCTCACGAGCGCCGCCCCACATAGTCGGCCATGCGGCCGCAGTACCAGTTCACGAATTTCTCGACGAGCATCTCGGTGTGCGGCGAGTAGGGGCCGGGCTCGTAGGCCGGGCTCTCCATGCTGCTCTGGCAGTAGCCGACGAGGGTCGAATCCTGGTCGTTGGTCGCGAGCCAGACCGAGGTCAGGTTCTCGAGGTCGTAGTCGACGCCCTCGACCGCATCCTTGTGGACGAGCCACTTGGTCCTGAGCAGGGAATGCGTCGCGTCGACCGGCAGCACCGAGAAGGTGACGATGTGGTCGCCGAGGAAGTGGTGCCAGCTGTTCGGCTGGGTCCAGACCGACAGGCCGCCGATCTTGGCGTTGGTGAGGTCGCCGAGCAGCTTCCTGCAGGCCGCCTTGGTGTCGATGGTGTGGCTCTCGCCATCGCCGTCGAGCGGCAGGCGCTCGGTGCGAAAGCCCGTGACCATCGTGTCGAGTTCGTCGATCTCCTTCGACGGCAGGCCGCTCGCCTCCCAGTCCTTGTGGTTGTCGCGGATCAGGCAGCCGTAGCGCTCGGCGTTGGCGCGGTCATGGTCGTCCATCTCCTCCGGCGAGAAGCCGAAGCCGTAGGCGAACAGCGGGACGGTGAGCTCGGGATGGTTCGCCCCGCAGTGATAGCACTCGCGGTTGTTCTCCATCGTGAGCTTCCAGTTGCCCGGCTCGACGATGTCGGACTGGAAGGCGACCTTCGTGTTCCGGACGTTGTGGGGAGCGATGTACGGGCCGAGGCGGCGCGCGACGTCGTCGAAGTCGGCCGGCGGCTCGTCGGCGAGGCAGATGAAGAGCAGGCCCTCGAGCGAACGGATGTGGACAGGCTTCAGACTGTGGCTGCAGGCCTTGAAGTCCGGGCCCATGTGCTCGGCGTGGAGCAGCGAGCCGGCGAGATCGTAGGTCCAGGAATGGTAGCGGCAGACGAGGTTGCCGACCGTGCCCTTCTCCTCGTGGACGAGGCGGGCGCCGCGGTGGCGGCAGACGTTGTGAAACGCGCGGACCTGCTCGTCGTCGTCGCGGACGATCAGGACCGATGCGCCGGCGACCTCGACGGTCATGACGTCGCCCGGCTCGGCGACGTCCGGTTCGACGCCGACATAGATCCAGTTGCGCTTGAAGATCCCTTCCATGTCCGCCTGGAAGATTTCCGGATCGCGATAGAACGCCGCCGGCAGCGTGTAGCCGCGCTTGCGGTCGCGAAGGAGCTGCTGGAGGGGCGTTTGGGTCACGTCGAGCATCGTTGGGCTCCGCGCATCGCCGGGCGCCGTATCCCGCGCCCTTGGAACGATTATGATCGCGCCGTTCCGCCACGCTGGCTTGCGAGCGACATCGACTTTTGAAAGCGCGACTTCGCCCTTCGACAGCGCTTATGCTGCGAACGAGGCGCGAGCGATGCCTTCGTGGTATTTTAAGGCATGCATAGTCGCCCCCATGGTGATGTGAGGTCGGGATTAGAGAGGGTAGGATGCGCGACACCGCTTATGCGCGAGAGATAGCTAGCGCCAATATCGGAGGCCACTGTATCGAGAAGATTTATGTAAAAGCGCAGAATCAGGAGGAGATACGGTTCTCGTGGTGGAAGGGTGGCAAATTTGCGCCGCGCCCCCTTGATCTCCCGGAAGATGAGCTTTTAAGATTATTTGATCTATCCATAAAAAATGGAGTTTTTTCCAATAATTTCCTTAACGCTCTATTGAGCGCAATGAATTCTGCGAAGAATTCAGGAAAATTCTAGACATCTTAGACTTCAGACTCTCGGCGAAGCGCGGAAGCTTCAGCAGGCGGCGACGTTGACCGCGAGACCGCCGAGCGAAGTCTCCTTGTACTTCGCCGCCATGTCGTGGCCGGTCTGGCGCATCGTCTCGATCACCTCGTCGAGCGTCACCCGGTGGTCACCGTCGCCCCGCAGGGCGAGGGAGGCGGCGACGACGGCCTTGTTGGCGCCGAAGGCGTTGCGCTCGATGCAGGGCACCTGAACCAGCCCGCCGATCGGATCGCAGGTCATGCCGAGATGGTGCTCCATGGCGATCTCGGCGGCGTTCTCGATCTGGGCAGGCGTGCCGCCGAGGATCGAGGCGAGCCCGGCGGCGGCCATGGCGGCGGCGGAGCCGACCTCGCCCTGGCAGCCGACCTCGGCGCCCGAGATCGAGGCGCGCTTCTTGATGAGGCCGCCGATCGCGGCGGCGACAAGCAGATACTCGCGGCCCTTCTCGACGCTCCAGTCCGGGCAGAAGTCGCGGGCGTAGCGCATCACCGCCGGCACGATTCCGGCGGCGCCGTTGGTCGGCGCTGTCACGACGCGCCCGCCCGAGGCGTTCTCCTCGTTGACCGCGATCGCGAAGACGGAAATCCAGTCGACGATCTCATGGGCAGGACGGCTGTTCAGCCAGGAGCCTGCGCTCAGTTGTTCATGCAGCTTCTTGGCGCGGCGGCGCACCTTCAGCCCGCCCGGCAGGATGCCCTCCTGCTTCAGCCCGCGCTCAATGCAGCCGAACATCGCCTCGGCGATGGCGTCGATCCCCTCGGCGATCTCGGCCTCGCTGCGCAGCCCGAACTCGTTCTCGAGCTGGACCGCCGCGATGGAGCGCTGCTCGCGCTCGCAGATCTCGAGCAGCTCCGCGACGCTCTCGAACGGTTTGCGCGAGGGGCCGTGGTCGAGCGATTCGCTTTCGCCTTCCGCTACGACAAAGCCGCCGCCGATCGAGTAGTAGACCGTCTCGGCGAGCACCGCGCCGTCCCCGGACAGCGCACGAAAACGCATGCCGTTGGTGTGGCGCGGCAGGATCTGTTCGAAGTCGAAGACGAGGTCGGCGGCCGGATCGAACTCAGGACCGTCCGGAGCGAGGCGCCTGGTCTCGCCGAGCTGCGCGACGAGCGGGCCGACGATGTCCGGATCGATCGTCGCCGGTTCGTGGCCGAGCAGGCCGAGGAAAATCGCGACGTCGGTGCCGTGCCCGCGGCCCGTCCAGGCCAGCGAGCCGAAGATCTCCGCCCTGATCCGCGCCACGCCCTCGATGGTCCGGGCGTGGTCCCGGAAGCGCTTGCCCGCGACCATCGGGCCGACGGTGTGCGAGCTCGACGGACCGATGCCGATCTTGAAGATGTCGAAGACGGAGATCATTCGGGGATCCGGCGAGGGGAGCGGCGGTTTCCGTCCCCCTCCAGCAAGGGGGAGGGGAGCAGCGGTGAGGCCACTCCATTCAGGCCGCGTTCTGAAGCCCGAACGCCGCCTCGACAAGAAAGCCGTGAGCGTAGGTCGAGAACGACCGCCAGACCTCGACGCGGTAGGACGGCTCGGCGCCGGCGCGGATCAGCACGATCTCGCATTTGCCGAGCAGCGTGCGCGTCGCCGAGCCCGCCGGGAACGCCGCGTCGGACAAGTCGAGCGGACAGCCGGCGTTCAGCGCGATCGCGGCGTTCGCGCCCGAAATCTCCAGCGAGACGTTGCGGTGGGAGACCGAGACCAGCGAATGCGGCCGGTCCCTCAGCGTCGCCTCGACCTCCTCGGCGATCAGCTGCGCGTCGGCCTCCGGGCCGCCGATCAGCCACTCGTCCGGGCCGAGCCGTGCGGACCAGCGGCCGCCGCGGACGACGATCGAGTTGATTTTCTGGTCGAGCGCGAAGCCCGCGGCGTCGGCCGGCGCGCCGGCCTTGACGCGCAGGGAGAAGCGCGCTTCCGGCTTCAGCTGGCGGACGGTGACGCCGCCCGGCAGGGATGCGGGTTTGGCCGCCCCGTCGAGCGGCGAGACGCGACGGGCGTAGAGGCTGTCGTCAAGCATTGATGCGCTCTCCCTTGGCGTCGAAGAACACCGGATCGACCACGCTGACGCGGGTGAAGCCGCCGGGCGTCGTCACGAACAGCGATGTCCCCATGAGCGCGCGGCCGTCCGCGACCACGGCGAGGGCGATGGAGCGGCCGACGTTCGGGCTGTCGTAGCTCGACGTGACGTGGCCGAGCATCTTCATCGGGATCGGCTGGTTCGGGTCGGCGACGACCTGCGCGCCTTCTTCGAGCACCAGCGAAGGGTCGTCGGCGAACAGGCCGACGAGCTGCTTGCGGCCGGAGGCGACGAGGTCCTGGCGGGCGAGCGAGCGCTTGCCGACGAAGTCCGCCTTGGCCTTGGCGATCATGCCGGCGAGGCCGACGTCGTCCGGCGTCACCGTGCCGTCGGTCTCCTGGCCGACGATGATGTAGCCCTTCTCGGCGCGCAGCACGTGCATGGTCTCGGTGCCGTAGGGCGTGATCCCGAACTTCCTGCCGCTCTCGTAGATCGCCTCCCAGACGGCGCGTCCGTAGTCGGCCGGCACGTTGATCTCGAAGCCGAGCTCGCCGGTGAAGGAGACGCGGAACAGCCGGGTCGGCGCGCCGCAGATCCGGCCCTCGCGCATCGCCATGTGCGGGAAGGCTTCAGGCGACAGGTCGATGTCGGAGACGAGCGGCGCGATGGTCTCGCGCGCCTTCGGACCCTGGACGGCGATGACGGCCCATTCCTCGGTGATCGAGGTGAGGAAGACGTTCAGGTCCGGCCACTCGGTCTGGAGGTAGTCCTCCATGTGGTTGAGCACCCGCGCGGCGCCGCCGGTCGTGGTGGTGACGTGGAAGCGGTCCTGCGCGACGCGCGCCACGACGCCGTCATCCATGATGTAGCCGTCTTCCTTCAGCATCAGCCCGTACCGGCATTTCCCGGGTTCGAGCTTCAGCCACGGATTGACGTACATCCGGTTCATGAACTCGGCGGCGTCGGGGCCGACGACCTCGATCTTGCCGAGCGTCGAGGCGTCGAAGACGCCGACCCCGTCGCGCACCGCCTTGCACTCGCGCGCGACCGCCGCGTGCATGTCCTCGCCGGCCTTCGGGAAATACCAGGCGCGGCGCCACAGGCTCACCGGCTCGAACTTCGCGCCGTGCTCGACCGCCCAGTCGTGGATCGGGGTGGTGCGGATCGGGTCGAACAGCGCGTCGCGCGCCGGCCCGACCAGCGCGCCGAAGGTGGTCGGCGTGTAGGGCGGGCGGAAGGTCGTGGTGCCGACCGAGGGCAGCGGCCTGTCGAGCTGCCCGGCGACGATCCCGAGCGCGTTCATGTTCGACATCTTGCCCTGATCGGTCGCCATGCCGGTCGTGGTGTAGCGCTTGACGTGCTCGATCGACTGGAAGCCCTCGCGCACCGCAAGCTTGATGTCCTTGGCGGTGACGTCGTTCTGGAAGTCGATGAAGGCGCGGACCTTCGCCGGATTGGCGTCGGTCGGCATGACGCGGACCGGCTGGAAGCCCTTGAGGGTCGGCGTCGCCTCGAAGCGCGCGGTCGCGGCCGAGCCGGCGGCCTTCGCGCCGGCGGCGTAGCCGGCCGTCAGGCAGCGTGCGAGGTCGTAGTCGCCATGCGAGGCGCCGACGGTCGTCTCGGCCTGCGCCGAGGTTCCCGGCAGGAAGGCGTCGAGCGCCTCGTCGTAAGCCAGCTTGCCGCGCGACTGCGAGAACAGGTGGACGGTCGGCGTCCAGCCGCCCGATATGCCGACGCAGTCGCAATCGAGCGTGCGGCGCGGGCCGATGGCGCCGGCGCCCGTCACCGGCGCGACGATCAGGCCCTTCACGCGCTTGGCGCCGACCGTCCCAATCACGGTGTGGGCGGTCAGAACCTCGACGCCCGCGGCGCGGGCCTTGGCGAGCTCGGGGCCGCAGTCGGCCTCGAGCCGAAGATCGGAGATCGTGACGTGCGCGCCGGCGCGCTTGGCGTCGACGGCGGCCTGATAGGCCGAGGCGCCGCTGGTCGCGAAGACGATCTTGCGGCCGGGCAGCACGCCGTAGCGGTTGACGAAGACGCGCACGCTCTCGGCGAGCAGTACGCCCGGACGGTCGTTGTCGGCGAAGACCAGCGGCCGCTCGAGGCTGCCGGCGGCGATCACGACATGGCCGGCGCGCACCTGCCACAGGCGCTCGCGCGGCGCGCCCTTCGGGTCGACGACGTGGTCGGTGACCCGCTCGGTCATCGCGACGTGGTTGTGATTGTAGTAGCCGAACACGGTGGTGCGCGGCAGCAGGATGACGTTCTCGCGGGCGTCGAGGACGGCGAGCGTCTCCTTCACCCATTCGGCGGCCGGCTTGCCGTCGATGGTCTCCTCGCTCGCATGCAGCAGCGAGCCGCCGGGCTCCGCTTGCTCGTCGGCGACGATGACGCGCTTTCCGGTCTCGGACGCCGCAAGCGCCGCGGCGAGGCCGGTCGGCCCCATGCCGACGACGAGCACGTCGCAATGGGCGTGGCGGTTGGCGTATCGGTCGGCGTCCGGAACGTCCGGCGCGACGCCGAGGCCGGCCGCGGCGCGGATGAAGGGCTCGTAGACCTTGTCCCAGAAGGACCGCGGCCACATGAAGGTCTTGTAGTAGAAGCCCGCGACGAACACCGGCGAGAACAGGTCGTTGACCGCGCCGACGTCGAAGTTCAGCGACGGCCAGTGGTTCTGCGATTTCGTGACCAGCCCCTCGCGCAGCTCGACCACCGAGGCGCGGTTGTTCGGGTCGGTGCGGCCGGGACCGCGGCTGACCGACAGCAGCGCGCTCGGCTCGTCGGAGCCGTGACTCATGATGCCGCGCGGGCGGTGATACTTGAACGAGCGCCCGACGAAGTGGACGCCGTTCGCGAGCAGCGCCGAGGCGAGCGTATCGCCCTGGTAGCCCTCGATCTTCGAGCCGTTGAAGGTGAAGCTGACGGGCTTCGAGCGGTCGATGCGCCCGCCCGAGGGGAGCCGGAAATGCTGCGCCATCACGCCCTCGCCTCGGTGGTGGTCGACTTGGGCTTGCCGCCCATCGGATAGGTCTCGACGAAGCGGTCGCTCACGGTGTCGCGCAGCGCGTTGAACCAGCGGCCGCAGCCATGCTGGTGGATCCAGCGCTCGGCGTGGACGCCGCGCGGATTGGCGCGGACGAACAGGTACTCGGACCAGTCCTGGTCGCCGACGTCGACGGGCTTTTCGGGCCGGGCGACATGGGCCTGTCCGCCGCAGCGGAACTCGGTCTCTGGCCTCAGGCCGCAGCAGGGGCAGTCGATCAGCAGCATGGCGGACGGCCTCGGGGTCAGTGGGCGACGGCGGCCGCGGCCGCTTCGTCGATGAGGCGGCCGGTGCGGAACCGGTCGAGCGTGAAGGGGGCGTTGATCTTGTGCGGCTCGCCGGTCGCGAGCGTGTGCGCGAAGACGTGGCCGGAGCCCGGCGTCGCCTTGAAGCCGCCGGTGCCCCATCCACAGTTTACGAACAGGTTTTGAACAGGCGTCCTGCCGATGATCGGCGAGCGGTCGGGCGTGACGTCCACCACGCCGCCCCAGGAGCGCAGCATCTTCATGCGCGTGAACTGCGGGAACATCTCGCAGATCGCGTCGAGCGTGTGGTTGGTGATGTGCAGGCCGCCCTGCTGGGAGTAGCTGACATACTGGTCGGTGCCGGCGCCGATCACGAGCTCGCCCTTGTCGGACTGCGACAGGTAGGCATGCACGGCGTTCGACATGACGACGCACGGGAAGCACGGCTTCACCGGCTCCGACACCAGCGCCTGCAGCGGATAGCTCTCGAGCGGCATGCGCACGCCCGCCATCTGCATGACGACCGAGGTGTTGCCGGCCGCGACGACGCCGATGCGCTTGGCGCCGATGTAGCCGCGGGTGGTCTCGACGCCGACGGCGGCGCCGGACGCGTCGCGGCGGATGCCCTTGACCTCGCAGTTCTGGATGATGTCGACGCCGCGCGAGTCCGCGCCGCGGGCGTAGCCCCAGGCGACCGCGTCGTGGCGCGCCGTGCCGGCCCGGCGCTGCAGCGCGCCGCCCATGACCGGATAGCGGATGTCCTGCGAGATGTTGATCGGCGGGCAGAACGCCTTGCACTCCTCGGTCGACAGCCACTCGTTGTCGATGCCGTTGAGGCGGTTGGCGTAGACGTGCCGCTTGAAGCTTTGAACGTCATGGACGTTGTGCGCGAGCATCAGGACGCCGCGCTGGGAAAACATGACGTTGTAGTTGAGCTCCTGGCTGAGGCCCTCCCAGAGCTTCAGCGCGTGCTCGTAGATGCCGGCGCTCTCGTCGTAGAGATAGTTCGAGCGGATGATCGTGGTGTTGCGGCCGGTGTTGCCGCCGCCGATCCAGCCCTTCTCGATCACCGCGACATTGGTGATCCCGTGCTGGCTGGCGAGATAATAGGCGGTCGCGAGGCCATGCCCGCCGCCGCCGACGATGACGACGTCGTAGGACGGCTTCGGATCCGGCGCGCGCCACTGGCGCTGCCAGCCCTGATGCGCGTTCAGCGCTTCCGAGATGAGGGACCGGTAAGAAAAACGCCGCATCGAGAGGCCTCCCGTGACCGGTTGAAGATGCTCCCGGCGCAGCGCCGGGGCTTCATCCAAGGCGACCGCGATTTTCCCATTCGCGACATGCGCGCAGAGCCGGCGTCGCCGCGGCATAAGTCGTTGACCGCGCGGCGCGCCGGCCGGAATATGGAACAAGTCGAATTCGTGACGTTGCGTCGGATGGGGCGATGAGGGCGACAAGCAGCGCGCCGGCGCCGGTCGATCGGCCTACGACGGTCGGCTTCCTGCTGATCGACCGGTTCTCGATGATCGCCTTCTGCTCGGCGATCGAACCGCTGCGTCTCGCCAACCGCGCCGCCGGGCGCGACCTCTACGGCTACCGGGTCTATTCCGAGGACGGACAGGGCGCCCGCGCCTCCAACGGCCTGGTCGTCAATGTCGTCGGCGCCTTCCCGGAAGCCGCCGACGACGTGCTGATCGTGTGCGGCGGCGTCGACATCCAGGCCGCCGATCCCCGCCAGGCGACGACGGCGCTGCGCCGCGCCGTGACGCGCGGCGGCGTCATCGGGGCGGTCTGCACCGGGACCCACCTTCTCGCCAAGGCGGGCCTGCTGGACGGCTACCGCGCCACGATCCACTGGGAGAATCTCGAGGGGCTGCTGTGCGAGCATTCCGAGCTCGACGTCGGCTCGGACCTGTTCGAGATCGACCGCAACCGCATGACATGCGCGGGCGGGGCCGCGGCGACCGACATGATGCTCGCCGTCATCAGCCGGGACCACGGCGCGGAGATCGCTTCGGAGGTCGCCGATCAGCTCATCCATCATCGGATCCGCGACGCCGGCGAGCGCCAGCGGATGGACCTGCGCATGAGCCTCGGGGTCGCCCATCCGAAGCTGCTCAAGGTCGTGCAGCTGATGCAGGACAACGTCGCCGAGCCGATCGGCTGCCATGACCTCGCGGCCGCGGTTCATCTGTCCACGCGCCAGCTCGAGCGGCTGTTCTTCAAGTATCTCAACCAGTCGCCCGCAAAGCATTACCTGAAGATCAGGCTGGACCGGGCGCGCAACCTGATCCGGCAGACGGCGCAGCCGCTGCTGACGATCGCGATGGACTGCGGCTTCACCTCGGCCTCGCACTTCTCGAAAGCCTATGTCGACCATTTCGGCCAGCCGCCGAGCGCCGAGCGCAAGGCGACGCAGCGCTTCGCGAAGGCGGGCTAAGAGCTTCTCGGTTCAAACGAAAACGCCCGGCCGCTTGGGCCGGGCGTGGTGTAGTTCGCGGGCATGCGGTGTTTCTCAGAAGTAGAAGCCCACATTGACGATGATGGCCTTCTTCCACTTGTCGTCGCCGCCCTGCGCGAGGCCGCCGGTGAACTGGCCGGCGCCGACATAGGGGTCGTTCCTGCCGAGTATGCCTTCCGAATAGATGACCAGCCGCGGATCCTTCTTCCAGGTCCAGGCGACGCCGAGGATGTAGCGCTCGGAGGTCTTGAAGGCGGCCTTGTCCTTCACGAAGGCGCTGTAGTTCAGGTAGGGCATCAGGTCGAAGCCGCCGATCGGCTGCTGGATCTTGTAGTTGACCTCGCCCGAGAAGAAGTTGCCGCGCGTCGCGAGGTTGTACGAAGCGTCGTAGCCGCCGATTGTGATCATGTCGTCGCGGCCGGGATTCTTGGCCTTGATGTCCTGGCGGACGTAGATACCCTTGAAGCCCCAGTTGTTCCACGTCGCGTTGAAGTGGACGGCCTCGAGGTTCTTGTGGCCGTCGCGGCCGTTGTCGAGGTTGTGCACCTGCGACCACCAGGCCGACAGGCCGCCCGTGAAGGACGCGACGTCGTTCTTAAAGAAGGTGTGCTCGACGCGGCCGACCACCATGTTGCGCTCGTGGTTGTTCGAGCCGTTCGGGACGTAGCTGTCGGCCTTGACCATGTTGGCCGAGTAGCGCGCGCTGTCGCGGCTGATGCCGATCGCGTCGGGGGCGGCGGTCGGGTAGAAGCCGACGTCCCAGGTCCAGCGCTCGTCGGCGTGGCTGTACTTGACGCCGAGGTTGTAGACCTCCTCGAGGCCCTGCGCGAAGCCGAGGCTTTCGATGAAGCTCGTGCCGTAATAGGGCGTCAGGCCGAAGGGCGCCTGGTTGATGCCGGCGACGATGCTGTCCTGGCCGGTGATCTTGTAGCCGCCATAGGCCCACATCGGGAACTGGACCTCGCCCGGATACTTCTCGTAGCCGTTCTTGTGCCCGTAGATGAAGCTGCCGCCGTAGAAGCGCCACTGCGCAGCGCCGAAGAAGGTGCTGGAGTCGTACTTCAGCTTGAAGGCCAGCGTGTCGAAGGACAGGTGGCTGGACTGGAAGCTGGGTCCGGAATTGAACCGCGTGTCGAACCGGGCGCGGATCGCGCCGCCGAGGGTCAGCTTGCCGTCGTTCGAGATCAGCGGACGCTTGGCCGGCGCCGCGGCCGGGGTCTCCGCGGGCTCCGCGACGACGGCTTTGCCGGTCTGGGCGCGCTTGCGGGTCTTTTTCGGCTGGGACGCCTTGGCGTCTTCGGGGTCGACCGTGGTCTGCCGGGTTTGGGCGTGGACGACGTCCGCCGCGGCGAAGGCCGCAAGGGTGGACCCGACGAGAGCGACCGCAAGCAATCCCCGATGCAGCATCGAATTGATTCCCCGACTTATTCCCGATCGCTCGGGATCCCCGATGCGATCGACTTTAGGCGGGGACGGCGAGCCGGCTTACGTTCAGCCGACACGAAATTGCCACATGCCGACACGGATTCCGCCGTGATCGGAAGGTGTTGCGTCAGGGCATCGGCCGGGGGTCGCCGGTATCAGGACGCTCGCAGGAACAGGCCGTAAGCCGGGTTCTCTGTCTCGTCCTCGTAGGGGTAGCCGAGCGCTGCGAGCCGGTCCCTGAACCGGTCGCGGTCGTCCTGCGGCACCTTCAGCCCGACCAGCACCCGGCCGTAATCCGCGCCATGGTTGCGGTAGTGGAACAGAGTGATGCTCCAGTCCGTCCCGACGGCGTCGAGGAATTTCGCGAGCGCGCCCGGCCGCTCCGGGAACTCGCAGCGCAGCACGACCTCGTCGGTCAGTCCCGGCATGCGGCCGCCGACCATGTACCGGATGTGGAGCTTGGCGGTTTCGTCCGCGCTGATATCCAGTACGCGATACCCTTCCGCCTCCAGCGCGGCGAGCAGTTCGGTCTTCTCGCGGCGCGCGTCGGCGAACTTCAGGCCGACGAAGACATGGGCGTCCGGTCCGGTCGCTGCGCGGTAGTTGAATTCGGTGATGGTGCGCCCGCCGATCAGCTCGACGAACCGGCGATAGCTGCCGCGGACTTCGGGGATCGTGACAGCGAACAGGACCTCGCGCGCCTCGCCGAGCTCGGCGCGCTCGGCGACATGGCGCAGCCGGTCGAAGTTCATGTTGGCGCCGCTGTTGATCGCGATCAGCGCGCCGTCACTGCCGCCGCCGCGCGCGGCGTATGACTTCAGCCCTGCGAGCGACAGCGCGCCGGCGGGCTCGGCCAGCACGCGCGTGTCCTCGAAGATGTCCTTCACCGCGCCGCAGATCTCGTCGGTGTCGGCCGTCACGACCTCGTCGAGCAGCTCCCGGCAAATTCTGAAGGTTTCCTCGCCGGCCTGCTTCACCGCGACGCCGTCGGCGAACAGTCCGACTCGG
Source organism: uncultured Methylopila sp. (assembly GCA_902168115.1). GTDB lineage: Bacteria > Pseudomonadota > Alphaproteobacteria > Rhizobiales > Methylopilaceae > Methylopila. The sequence continues at coordinate 50,966 of CABHPB010000072.1, forward strand.
TCGAGCGTGACGCGAGAGCCGCTTTCGATCGCCGCCTTCATCGAGGCGGCGTCTGCGGGCTCGACGCCGATCACCTTCACGTCCGGCCGCAGGAACTTGACGTAGGACGCGACGCCAGCGGCGAGCCCGCCGCCGCCGATCGGCACGAAGATCGCCTCGATCGGCCCGGGGTGCTGTTGCAGGATCTCGACCGCGATGGTGCCCTGTCCGGCGATCACGTCCGGGTCGTCGTAGGGGTGAATGAAGGTCAGGCCCTGCTCGGAGCCGATCGTCCTCGCATAGGCGTAGGCGTCGTCGAAGGTGTCGCCGTTCAGCGCGACCTCGCCGCCGAAGTGGCGCACGGCGTCGACCTTGATGGTCGGGGTCGTCACCGGCATCACCACGACCGCCCGGATGCCGAGACGCTTCGCCGACAGCGCTACGCCCTGCGCGTGGTTGCCGGCGGACGCACAGACGACGCCGGCGCGTCGCTCGGCCTCGGTCAGGCTGGAGATCTTGTTGTAGGCGCCGCGGATCTTGAAGGAGAAGACCGGCTGCAGGTCTTCCCGCTTCAGCAGGACGTCGCGGCCGAGCCGGCCGGACAGACGCACCATGCGGTCGGTCGGCGTCCATGCCGCGACGTCGTAGACGCGCGCGTCGAGGATCTCGCGGACATATCGCATCAGGCGGAACTCCGTGCGCCGCCGGATGCGGGCGGCGCACATTGATCAGAACGGCGGGGCGCCGTCATGCCCGTCGAACCGGTCGACGGGCGCCGCGGATCGCCTCAGCGCACCACGACCTTGGCGCCCATCGGCACGCGCTCGTAGAGGTCGACCACGTCGAAGTTGATCATCCGGATGCAGCCGGACGACATCGCCTTGCCGATCGTCAGCGGCTCGTTGGTGCCGTGGATGCGGAACAGTGTGTCCTTGCCGTCGCGATAGAGATACATCGCGCGCGCGCCGAGCGGGTTCTCGGGGCCGCCGGACATTCTGAGCGGCAGGTCGGGGCGGCGCTCCAGCATCTCGGGGGGCGGGACCCAGTCCGGCCATTCCTGCTTGTTGCCGACCTTCGCCTCGCCCGACCAGCCGAAGCCTTCCTTGCCGACGCCGACGCCGTAGCGGATCGCGCGGCCGTCCGGCTCGACGAGGTAGAGATACTTCTCGGCGGTGTCGATCACGATCGTGCCCGGCGCTTCGCCAGTCGGATCAACGACTTCCGTCTTGCGGTACTGGACCGGAAGCGCGCTCGGATAGCTCTTCGACATCGCGAAGGCGACGGCTTCCGAGCCCGCGTTCGGGGAATCCATGGTCGCCGAGCAGCCGGCGAGGCTTAACGCCGCCGCGATTGCGAGCGCCGCCCGGGTGAAACGAAGTGCTGATGTCGTCATGTTCTGCCCTGGCGCCGTCCGCGGCTGGTTCCGCGGCCCGGAAGACTTCCGTCTTCCACCTCATTCAAGAAACGATAACGGTAAGTTTTTCGTAGCCGTTCCGGAAGCCGGCGACCAGCCCGCGGATTGGTCATCCGAGTGGCCATGTGGCCACACTGCCCACCGTGCCAACCGATGTTTCTTTAGGCGAAACGTTTCTGACACGCACAGTTGTTGTGCCGTCGACCGACAGATCACGTATCCGTGATCTGTCGGTCTGCAAGGTTCGCAACGATCCAGCTCAGCTGGCACGGCCGTTGCCTCCCGAACCCTTCGAGTCGCGCGTGCGGCTCGACGATCAAACGGGGGTCGGCCATATGACGGAACAGCTTGGCGCGCTGACGACGATATTCACCGAGTTCTACTTCTTCCTGACCGTCGTGTTGATGTTCTTCATCCACGTCGGCTTCTGCATGTACGAGGTCGGCGCCGCCCGTACGAAGAACGTCCAGCACACGTTGCTGAAGAACACCATGGCGATCCCGCTGGTCGGGCTGTGCTTCTTCCTGTTCGGCATGTGGATCTATATCGCCTTCCAGGGCTGGCCGGTGACGAGCCTGTCGCTCAGCCTCTCGACCGGCTTCGAGCCATGGTCGCAGAAGATCGCTCCGAATCTTTCGGACCGCATCTCGGGCGTGTTCTGGGCGGCCTTCGCGCTGTTCGGCATGACGGCGGCCTCGATCGTCTCGGGCTCGCTGATCGAGCGGACCAAGACCTCCGCCTTTTTCATCATCGCGATCTATGTCGGCGCGATCGCCTGGGTGGTTCCGGCGGCGTGGGGCTGGGCCGGCAACGGCTGGATGGCCCAGTATCTCGGCTTTCACGACCAGTACTGCTCGGCCGTCCTGCACTCGGTCGCGGGCTTTGCGACGCTCGGCGTCCTGATGCATCTCGGCCCGCGCATCGGCAAGTTCGCCGCCGACGGCACGCCGCGCGAGATCCCGCCGCACAATCCCTGGCTGGTCACGATCGGCCTGTTCATGATCTTCATCGGCTTCTGGGGTTTTTACGCCGCCTGCCACATCCCGATCGCGAACGTCGCGGCCGAGGGCGCAACGCCCTACTTCACCGCGACCAACATCTACGGCGTGCCGATCACCCTTTCCGGCGTCGTGATGAACTTCTCGCTCGCCCTCTTCGGCGGCATGGTCACCGCCTACATCGTGTCCAAGGGCAACCCGTTCTGGACCTATTCGGGCGGCCTGACCGGCCTGATCTCGGCCTCGGCCGGCAACGACCTCTACCACCCGGTCATCGCGCTGGTGATCGCGGTCGCAGGCACGGTGATGGCCTACAAGCTGCACTACTGGCAGGAGAAGAAGTTCAAGATCGACGACGCCGTCGGCGCGGTCTCGGTCCACGGCTATTGCGGCCTGTTCGGCGGCGTGGTCGCAGGCTTCGCGCTCTGGGGCTATCCGGCGATCATGCCGTCCGCCGGCACGGCGGTCGCGCTCGGCGAGGGCGTCGGCTGGTTCGGCGTGAACGCCGAGGGCCTGCCGATCGTCACGCCGTTCGGCAACATCATCGGATCGCTGGTCTTCGCCCTCGGCTTCGGCCTGCTGCCGGGCTGGGCGCTGGGCAAGATCCTGTCCTCGCTCGGCATGCTGCGCGTGTCTCCCGAGAAGGAACTGCTTGGCCTCGACGGCAGGCACGTTCCGACGACCTACCCGGCGCATTCGGGCCTGGAGGCCGAGTTCGAGGCCATCCAGCGCGCCGAAGCCAAGATCTGACGTCCGCTTCCAAGGAGAAAACCCATGAGCACAGGCATCACGTCCGTCGCCAACCTTGCGGATCTCGCGGCGGTCTATCCCTTCGCGGGCTATGAGTGGCTGTTCACGCTGATCGTGGTCGGCTTTACGCTGTACTTCATCGCGGCGCAGATCTCGATGGACAAGGAAGAGTCTGCCGAGGCCGTGTCGACGACGATCCCGGCGACGCCGGCGACCACGATCGTCCCGGCGGAGTAAGCGCTGCGGCCGACCTCTGGTCGGCCAGCTCGAGACGGCGAGGGCCCGGTCGCATGTCGCGGCCGGGCCCTCCTTCGTCTTCAGAAATCCGCGCGGCGCCTGGTAGCGCCCGCCGCAGTCGGACTCCGAAAAGGCTTACTTCGCCTTTCCGGACGTCGTCGACGTGGTCGTGTTCGTCGTGCTGTCGGCCTTGTTGTGGCCGGGCGCGTTCTCGCTGTTGCCCGGGCCTGCCGGATCGTGGCCCGGCGCAGCGCCGCTCGCCCCCGGCGCAGTGGTGGTGGACGTGCTGGTCGAGCTTTTGTCGCTCATGCCCGAAGAATCGCTCTTGGCCTTGTCACCGGCCATGGCCCCGACGCTCGCGCCGAGCAGGATCGCGGAGGCGCAGGCGATGGTGCGGATGGGAGCGAAAGTCATGTGGCGTCTCTCCTGGGGCGGTTCATGTTCCGCCGCTGTCTGTCTGCCGACCCTCGCGTCCCCAACCCTCCAGACGCGGCTTCGTTCCGGATCGCCATGACAATAATAAGAATACGGTATTACCCCTCTCGGGCGCGGTCGCGCAGCAAGTATTTCTGCACCTTGCCGGTCGAGGTTTTCGGAAGCTCGTCAAAAATCACGGTTTTCGGCGCCTTGAAGCGGGCGAGGCGCTCCTGGCACCAGCCGATCAGCTCTTCCTCGCTCGCCGATTTGCCGGGCTTCAGTTCGACGAAGGCGCAAGGCGTCTCGCCCCACTTGTCGTCGGGCTTCGCGACCACCGCGACCGCCGCGACGGCGGGGTGCTTGTAGAGCGCGTCCTCGACCTCGATGGAGGAGATGTTCTCGCCGCCCGAGATGATGATGTCTTTGGAGCGGTCCTTGATCTGCACGTATTTGTCGGGGTGGCGGACGCCGAGGTCGCCCGAGTGGAACCAGCCGCCGCGGAAGGCGGCCTCGGTGGCCTTCGGGTTCTTGAGATAGCCCTTCATCACCACGTTGCCGCGGAACATGAGTTCGCCGATTGTCTCGCCGTCGTCGGGGACGAACTCCATAGTCTCCGGGTCGATGACGCGAAAATCCTCGAGCGCGGCGTATCGGACGCCCTGCCGCGCCTTGCGCTTGGCCTGGCCGGGCAGGTCGAGGTCGGACCAGTCCTCGTGCCAGTCGTTCACGACCGCCGGACCGTAGGTCTCTGTCAGGCCGTAGAGATGGGTCACCTCGAAGCCGGCGTCCTTCATGCCGGCCAGAACGGCCTCGGGCGGAGGCGCGGCGGCGCTGAAGAACGCCACGACATGCGGCAGCGGCTTCTTCTCTTCGTCCGGCGCGTTGATCAGCGTCGCCATGACGATCGGCGCGCCGCAGAGATGGGTGACCTTGTGCTCGGCGATCGCCTCGTACATCGCCTTGGCGCGCACCTGTCTGAGGCACACGTGCGTCCCGGCCGTGACCGACACCGACCAGGTGAAGCACCAGCCGTTGCAATGGAACATCGGCAGCGTCCAGAGATAGATCGGATGCTTGCCCATGTTGCCGGTCACCACGTTGCCGGTGGCGAGCAGATGCGCGCCGCGGTGGTGATAGACGACGCCCTTCGGATCGCCCGTGGTGCCGGAGGTGTAGTTCAGGGAGATCGCGTCCCACTCATCGCCGGCCCAGACCGGCGCCTCGTCGGGCTCGGCCTCGGCGAGCAGCGCCTCGTAGTCGAGATCGGAGATCGCCTCGCCGTCGCCATTGTATTCGGGGTCGCTGACGGTCACGAGCAGCGGCTTGACCTTGGCCTTGCCGAGCGCCTCGCGCATCACCTTGGTGTATTCGCGGTCGACGATCAGGACCTTGGAATCGGCGTGGTCGAGCGTGAAGGCGAGGATGTCTGCGTCGAGCCGGGTGTTCAGCGTGTTCAGCACGCCGCTGGTCATCGGCACGCCGTAGTGCGCCTCGAGCATTTCCGGCGTGTTGGCGAGAAGGACCGAGACGGTGTCGCCGCGCTTGACGCCGCGCTTGACGAGCGCCGCCGCAAGCCGGCGCGAGCGGTCCCAGAACTCGGCGTAGGTGCGCCGGAGCGGCCCGTGGATGACGGCGACGCGCTCGGGAAACACCATGGCCGAGCGCGACAGGAAGCCGATCGGCGTCAGCGGCTGGTAGTTGGCCGGGGTCTTGGGAAGATCGTCGTAGGGCGTCGTCATTCGGCGGTCTCTATCGGTCGATCGAAGTTGGTGATCGGGGCGCGATCGATAGCAATGCGCGGGCGCTGGGCCAAGACGCTTTTCGGCGGGGCTGGAGCTTTAGGGGCGCGAGCCGGCCAGGCCAATTGAACGCTCGGCGAATATGTGGACGCGGAGGCCGACTGCGTGCTTCGAGACGGCGCTTCGCGCCTCCTCAGCATGAGGACCGCCGCGAGACTGAACCTGCCTTATGCTGAGGAGCGCCGAAGGCGCGTCTCGAAGCACGCAGTCCGTTTCAGTCCGCGAGTTCGCGGAACAGCTCTGCGTAGCGCCTGGCGCTCGCGCTCCACGACACGTCGCTCGCCATGCCGTTGGCCTGCAGGCGCGACCAGGCCGGGCGATCGGCCCAGAGCGCTGCCGTCCGGCGGAGCGCGGCGTCGAGCGCGGACTGGCAGACGGGCGAGAACTGGACGCCGGTCGCGACCCCGGCCGCAACGCCCGCGGGGTTGGCGTCGATCACGGTGTCCGCGAGCCCGCCGACCCGCGCGACGACCGGGACCGCGCCGTAGCGCAGCGCGCAGAGCTGAGTGAGGCCGCAGGGCTCGAAGCGGGACGGAACCAGGATCGCGTCGGCGCCGGCCTGCATCAGATGCGCGAGGTCCTCGTCATAGCCGATGAAGGCGCCGATGCGGCCGGGATGGGCGGCGGCGAGGTTGCGGTAGCGATCCTCCAGCCAGCCGTCGCCGGCGCCGATCAGCGCGAGATTGGCCCCGAGCTCGAGGATGAGCGGCACGGCTTCGGCGAGCAGGTCGAGGCCCTTCTGCACGGACAGGCGGCTGACGACGCCGAAGGTGAGGCGGTCGGGGTTTTGGTCGAGGCCGAAGCGCTCCGCGAGGGCGCGGCGGTTTTCTGCGCGGCCCGAGAGGTCGCGGGCCGAATAGCGCGCGGGGATGCGCTGGTCCGTCTCGGGGTTCCAGACCTCGCCGTCGATGCCGTTGAGGATGCCCGAGACGGTCGCGGCGCGGCCCGAGAGCAGGCCGTCGAGCCCGACGCCGCCGTCCGGCTCCAGGATCTCGCAGGCGTAGGTCGGGGAGACCGTGGTGACGCGGTCGGCGTGATAGAGCGCGGATTTGAGGAAGCCGATTCCGCCGTAATATTCGACGCCGTCGACCGACAGCGCTTCAGGCGGCAGCCTGAGGTCGGACGAGAGCGTGATCGGAAACCAGCCCTGGAAGGCGATGTTGTGGATGGTCGCAACGATCGCCGGCCGGGGGCGCGGGTCATGCGCGATATAGGCCGCGGCCAGTCCCGCCTGCCAATCGTGCAGATGCACGACTTGCGGCAGCGGCAGCCCCGCGGCGCCGTGCGCGACCTCGTTCGCGACGAATCCGAGCGCGGCGAAGCGCTGCGCGTTGTCGGTCCAGTCGCGCCCGTCCGGCCCGCCATAAGGCCCGCCGCCGCGGTCGTAGAGATGGGGCGCGTCGAGGACGAGCAGGTCGAGGCCATCGTGCTCGGCGGCGACCAATGAGGCCGGCCCGCCGAACAGGGCGTCGAACCGCGCGACGGTCTCGCCGCCCTGCAGCGACGAGAGCACCTTGCGATAGCCCGGCAGCAGGGTCGTTACCTCGACGCCGTGCGGCCTGAGCGCGCCGGGCAGGGCGCCGGCGACGTCGGCGAGCCCGCCGGTCTTGATCAGCGGGAAGAGTTCGGAGGCGACGGCGAGGACGGGGAGGGACATGGGCGCGGCGCCTGTGGGACTGACGTGAGCTTACAGCCCACCGACCCGGGAATCGCAAGCGACGCGCAGGGTGGAAGATGGTCGGCTACAGCCGGTCGACCATCGCCTGGGTGATCAGGCACACGCCCTTCTCGGTGCGCCGGAACCGCGCCGCGTCGAGCTCCGGGTCCTCGCCGACGACGAGGCCTTCCGGAATCTTCACGCGGCTGTCGATCACCACGTTCTTCAGCCGCGCCTTACGGCCGATGTCGACGTAAGGCAGGATCACCGCGCGGTCGACGTCGGCGTAGGAGTTGACCCGCACCCCCGTGAACAGCAGCGACTCCTTCACGCCCGAGCCCGAGATGATGCAGCCGCCCGAGACGAGCGAGGAGATCGCCCGGCCGCGCCGGTCGTCATTGTCGTGGATGAATTTGGCGGGCGGGGTGATCTCGGAAAAGGTCCAGATCGGCCAGTCGTTGTCGTAGAGGTCGAGCCCGGGCACGAAGTCGGTGAGGTCGACATTGGCCTCGAAATAGGCGTCGACCGTGCCGACGTCGCGCCAGTAGGGCTCGCCCTCCGCCTTCGAGCGGACGCAGGAGCGCGAGAAGTGGTGGGCGATCGCCTTGCCGCCCTTCACGATCGCCGGGATCAGGTCCTTGCCGAAGTCGTGGGACGAGTTCGGGTCCTCGGCGTCCTTGCGCAGGAGGTCGAACAGGAACTTGGTGTCGAAGACGTAGATGCCCATCGAGGCGAGCGCCATGTCGGGCTTGCCGGGCATGGCGGGCGGGTCGGCGGGCTTTTCGAGGAAGTCGACGATCCGGTTGCTGTCGTCGACATGCATGACGCCGAAGCCCGAGGCCTCCTCGCGCTTCACCTCGAGGCAGCCGACGGTGACGTCCGCGCAGTTCTCGACGTGCTGCGCGAGCATCTGCTCGTAGTCCATCTTGTAGATGTGGTCGCCCGCCAGCACGATGATGTGGCGGGGCGCGTAGTCCTCGACGATGTCGATGTTCTGGTAGACCGCGTCGGCCGTGCCGAGATACCAGGCGTCCTCGGAGACGCGCTGGCTCGCCGGCAGGATGTCGAAGCTCTCGTTGCGCTCGGTGCGGAAGAAGTTCCAGCCGCGCTGCAGGTGCCGGATCAGGCTGTGCGCCTTGTACTGGGTCGCGACGCCGATGCGGCGGATGCCGGAATTGAGCGCGTTCGACAGCGCGAAGTCGATGATCCGCGTCTTGCCGCCGAAATACACGGCGGGCTTCGCCCGCCTGTCCGTGAGCTCCATGAGGCGCGAGCCGCGCCCTCCCGCGAGCACGAACGCCATCGCCCCACGCGCATAGGGCGGGCCGGGTGGAAACTCATGCGGCATGCGTATGCTCCCCCAGGCGCTGCGGCCGGTTCCCGAAAGCCCGTTTGGTCAGGCGTTGTCGGGGACGACGTCCCAGATCTCCCTGGCGTATTCACCTATGGTCCGGTCGGACGAAAACCATCCCACCCTCGCCGTGTTGATGATGCTCGACGTCATCCAGGCCGGCCTGTCGCGCCACTTCTTGTAGACCTGCCGCTGGGCGGCGAAGTAGGCGTCGAAGTCCGCGGTCACGAGGAAGGTGTCGTGGTTCAGCAGGCTCTCGACGAAGCCGCGGTAGCGGTTGGGATCGTCGGGCGAGAACACGCCGCCGCTGATCGAGTCGAGCACCTGGCGCAGGGTCGATGAGGCCTCGACAGCGACGCGCGCGTCGTAGCCGCGGCGCTTGCGCGCCTCGACCTCCTGTGCGGTCAGGCCGAAGATGAAGATGTTGTCGTCGCCGACATGCTCCTTGATCTCGACGTTCGCGCCGTCGAGCGTGCCGATCGTCAGCGCCCCGTTGAGCGCGAGCTTCATGTTGCCGGTGCCCGAGGCCTCGAGCCCCGCTGTTGAGATCTGCTCGGACAGGTCCGCCGCCGGGATGATGCGCTCGGCGAGGCTGACATTGTAGTTCGGCAGGAAGGCGACCTTGAGCAGGCCGCGCAGCGTCGGGTCGGAGTTGACGGTGCGGGCGATGTCGTTGGCGAGCTTTATGATGAGCTTGGCCGTGTGGTAGCTCGCCGCCGCCTTGCCGGCGAAGATCTTCACCCGCGGCATCCAGGCTCGCATCGGCTGGGCCCGCATCGCGTTGTAGATCGCGACCGTCTCCAGCAGGTTGAGCAGCTGGCGCTTGTATTCGTGGATGCGCTTGATCTGGACGTCGAACAGGGCGTCCGGGTCGACATAGACCTCGTTGCGCTCCTGGATGATCTTCGCGAGCGCCAGCTTGTTCTCGCGCCGCGCGGCCATGATCTTGTCCTGCAGGCCGGAATCGCCCGCAAGCGGGATCAGCTTTTCCAGATGCTTCGGATCGTCGAGGAACGCCGGTCCGATCGCCTCCGTGATGACCGAGGTCAGGCCCGGATTGGCCTGCGCCAGCCAGCGGCGGAAGGTGATGCCGTTGGTCTTGTTGACGATCCGATCCGGGTGCAGCCCGTGCAGGTCGCGGAACACGGTCTGCTTCATCAGCTCGGTGTGGAGCGCGGACACCCCGTTCACCTTGTGCGAGCCGGTGAAGGCGAGCACGCCCATCCGCACGCGCCGGCCGTTCTGCTCGTCGATCAGCGAGATGGTCGACAGCAGTCCGTCGTCGCCGGGGCGTTTTTCGCGCGCAGCTTCGAGTTCGAGCGCGTTGATCAGGTAGATGATCTGCATGTGGCGCGGCAGCAGCCGCTCCATCAGCGGCACCGGCCAGCTTTCGAGCGCCTCCGGCAGCAGCGTGTGGTTGGTGTAGGAGCAGGTTGCGACCGTGATCTTCCACGCGTCGGCCCACGGCGTGCCGTGGATGTCGACGAGGATGCGCATCAGCTCCGGCACCGCGATCGTGGGGTGCGTGTCGTTGAGCTGGATCGCGACGTGCTCGGCAAGCGAACTGACGTCGCCGTTCTCGGCGATGTGGCGGTGGATCAGGTCCTGCAGCGACGCCGAGGTGAAGAAGTATTCCTGCCGGAGCCGCAGCTCCTGGCCGGCGGGCGTCTCGTCGGACGGATAGAGGATCTTCGAGATCGACTCGATCCGCACCCGGTCGGAGAGCGCGCCGACATAGTCGCCGCGGTTGAAGGCGTCGAGGGAGATCGGGTCGGGCGCCCGGGCGGACCAGAGGCGCAGCGTGTTGACGTGCTTGCCGCGCCAGCCGACCACGGGCGTGTCGAAGGCGACCGCCTCGACCGTCTCGGCCGGCCGCCAGACGTGCCGCGGCTCCGGTCCCTGCATCACCTGCTCGACATAGCCGCCGAAGCCGATCGGATAGTCGATCTCGGGGTGCGGGAACTCCCAGGGGTTGCCGAAGCTCAGCCAGTCTTCCGGATATTCCTGCTGCCAGCCGTCGCGCATGCCCTGGCGGAACAGGCCGTGGTCGTAGCGGATGCCGTAGCCGAAGGCCGGCACGCCGATGGAGGCCATCGAATCCATGAAGCAGGCGGCGAGGCGCCCGAGGCCGCCGTTGCCAAGGGCGGCGTCCGGTTCGGCGGTGCGGACCTTGTCGAGATCGACGCCGAGCGCCGCCAGCGCCTCGCGGGTCTCGTCGGTCAGGCCGAGATTGTGGAGCGCGTCGAACAGCAGGCGCCCGATCAGGAACTCCAGCGACAGGTAATAGACGCGCTTGGCGGGCTTGGGCTTTTCCGGGTCATGCTCGAGCGCCCAGCGGTCGACGATGCGGTCGCGGACCGCCAGCGCGGTGGCGACGAACCAGTCGCGGTTGCTCGCGGTCGCCGGCGTGCGGCCGACCGAATAGGTCAGCTCGGCGAGGATTTCCTTCGAGAGCTTCTTGACGTCGGCGTTGTGGTCCGGCGCGTCCGCGGGCGCTGCTCCCCGAACCGGTCGGACGGTCTCCGGGGATGCGACTGCTGCGTCGGTCATTCGGTCCTCTCCGTTGTTGCGCGGCCGACCGGGCCTGGCTCGGCGGCGTCGGCCGGCCCCGGCAAAGGATTGCTGCAACGCAGTAGACGACGCCTGGGGGCGTGAGGGCAAGGGGCGCGGGGATCGCCCGCGCATTTGATCCTTCGAACCGGCGCAGCGGACAAAAAAAGAGGCGGGCCCGCAAGGGCCCGCCTGTCCACAGACTGCCTGGAAAGAGGGAGCTGACCAGGATTGGCGTGGAAGTGAGAGGGGATCGGGCCGTGGTTCCGGCCCGATCCGATGTCGATCAGTTCGTCGGCAGGGTGAAGACCGTCATCTGGCCGCCGAGAGCGGTGTACTGCGACAGGGCCGCATAGCCGCCGACCGCGCCGAGGCCGTCGGTCGCGTTGGTGAGGCCCGCCGCAAGGCCGATGCCCGCCCAGCCGCCGACGCCCGAAAGCACCGCGACGTACTGCTTGCCCTTGTGCTCGTAGGTCATGACGTTGCCGATGATCCCGGACGGCGTCTTGAACTTGTAGAGCTCCTTGCCGGTCTTGGCGTCGACCGCCTTCAGATAGCCTTCGAGCGTGCCGTAGAAGACGATCCCGCCAGCGGTCGCCAGAGCGCCGGACCACACGGAGAACTGCTCCTTGTTGGACCAGACGATCTTACCCTTCTTGCCGTCCCAGGCGATGAAGTTGCCCATGCCGCCATGGCTGTTGGGGGCCGGATACATGGAAAGGGTCGCGCCGACGTAAGGCTGACCTGCGGTGTACGAGACCTTGAAGGGCTCGTAGTCCATGCAGACGTGGTTGGTCGGAACGTAGAACAGCTCGGTCTCCGGCGAGTACGCCGCAGGCTGCTGGTCCTTGGTGCCGAGCGCCGCCGGGCAGATGCCCTGCGAGTTCACGTCCTCGCCGTTCTGCTCGGTCGAATACTTCGACACGACCAGCGGACGGCCGTAGTCCTTCGAGGACTTGTCCATCTCCACCTTTGTGGCCCAGTTCACGACCGGATCGAATTTCTCGGCGACGAGAAGCTCGCCGGTCTCGCGATCGAGCGTGTAGCCGAAGCCGTTACGGTCGAAATGGGTGAGAAGCTTGCGCTCCTTGCCGTCGATCTTCTGGTCCGTGAGGATCATCTCATTGACGCCGTCGAAGTCCCACTCGTCATGGGGCGTCATCTGGTAGACCCACTTGGCCATGCCGGTGTCAGGGTCGCGGGCCCAGATCGTCATCGACCATTTGTTGTCGCCAGGACGCTGCTTGGGGTTCCAGGTCGAGGGGTTGCCGGACCCGTAATAGATCAGGTTGAGCTTCGGATCGTACGAGTACCAGCCCCAGGTGGTGCCGCCGCCGGTCTTCCACTGGTCGCCTTCCCAGGTCTTCAGCGACGAGTCTTTGCCGACCGGCTTGCCGAGCGACATCGTCTTCTCGCCATCGACGAGGATCTGGTCGTCCGGCCCGACCGAGTAGCCGCGCCACGCCTTCGAGCCATCCTTCAGATTGTAAGCGGTGACGCTGCCCTGGACGCCGAACTCGCCGCCGGAAATGCCGACGATCACCTTGTCCTTCACGGGAAGAACCGTGGCGGTGTTGGTCTCGCCCTTCTTCGGGTCGCCGTTGACGACCGACCACTTCTTCTGGCCCGTCTTGGCGTCGAGCGCGACGACGGTCGTGTCGGCCTGATGCAGCAGGATCATGTTGTCGGCGTAGGCGAGCCCACGGTTGACCGTGTCGCAGCACATCACCGGGATCACATTCGGATCCTGCTTCGGCTCGTACTTCCAGACGATCTTGCCGCCCTCGTCGAGGTTCAGGGCGAACACGTTGTTCGGGAAGGGCGTGTGGACGTACATCATGTTGCCGACGACGAGCGGCGAGCCCTCGTGTCCGCGCAGAACGCCGGTCGAGAAGGTCCAGGCGACCTGAAGCTTCTTGACGTTGGAGGCGTTGATCTCGTCCAGCTTCGAATAGCGCGTGTTCGCGTAGTCGACCGTCTGGAGCACCTGCTGCTTGGGATCGGCGCTGCGCTTCAGCACCTCGTCATTCGCCGACGCGGTGTGCACGAGCGCCGCCGCGCCGCCAACGCCCAGCATCAGCCCTAAGCTGATCTTCTTAAACCGGTTCACCGGCGACCTCCGAAATCTTATTATTGTTCAGCGGCAAGCTCCGGCCTGCAGCGCGATGAACATGATCTCGTCACGAACGCGTGTCTACTGATTTATTTCTTATTATTCATGGAAATTCTCAGTCTAAGAATTCCATTATTATTTTGAAACGGAAGTATTTCAGAATTTATTTCTAATAAGCGTCTCACAATTGGTCTGACGTCAGCGTCTGCGCGCGTTACCCGGCGAGCCGCCGAGCGCCCATGGGACCCGCCCGTTCAGGCGGCCTGCGGCGTAAGCGCGAACGGCCGCGCGGGAGACGCCGCTCCCGCCGGTCGCTAAATACCCTGGTCGGAAAACGGGATGGCGCGTCAGGCGCGCGCGAAGACGACCACGTTGCTGTCGGGGTCGTCCATCGCCTCGGTCACCGCCTGATGGAGCATGCCGGCTTCATCGAGGCGCTCGCGCAGCGCGCGCACCGAGCGCAGCAGGTCGAGCCCGAGGCCGAGCGGCGTGAGGAGCAGGGTGGTCGCGTAGACGTCGAGGGCCTGTCCGACCAGCTCGGCGTCGGCAGGCGACAACGCGAATTTGAGGTCGTCCATGGATGGGTCCGCCCTTCTCTCGCGACGATCCGATTGTCACGAAAGCGACGGGACCGAAGATTCGACCTTCCGGCCGACGCTTCGAGTGGAACATGCATTCCGCAAAACGCCATACGCACAACAACGGATAGATCAGCCGTCCGTCGTCAGGAGGCCGACCGGGAGAGACAGGAAAGTCTCCAGTCCCATCAATGGTTTCATGGAAATCTTCCGGCCCGAGAGCGGGTCGGTCATTTGCAGCGCCGCAATCGATTGCGGCAGTGCGATGCTGTTATCTTGCAACAGTTTTGTGTCTGCGATCATTCCGTCATGGGAGGACAGGGCGCGAATCGGCCGCAGGACTGCGACGACGACGAGGGCTTCGTCGTGAAGCGTGCGCGCGAAGGCGACGATTGAATCCGCGTCCGGGCCCTTGATGGCGAGCGGCAGGTAGTCTCCCTCCGCGAACAGGCGAGGGCGCCGATTGCGCTCCCGCAGCACGGCCGCCATCAGCGCCTGCTTCACCGCGCCGTCGCGCCAGTGGGTTGAGGCGTCGACGACCGTCTCGCCGCGATCGAGCGCGGCCCGCCGGGCCTCGTAGTCGACCGGGCGGCGATTGTCGGGATCGACGAGCGAGAGGTCCCAGAACTCGGTCCCCTGATAGCTGTCAGGAACGCCCGGAACGGTCAGCCGCAGCAACGTCTGCACCAGCCCGTTCGACGCGCCGGCGGCGGCGATGCGTTCGGCGAACGCCGCGACGTCGGCGCGGGTCCGCGCGTCGGGGCCGGTCATCACGCCCATGAGCAAAGCGTGGGCGGCGCCTTCATAGGCCTCGTTTGGCGCGGACCAGTCGGTGGCGAGCTTGGCCTCGCGCAGCGCCTTGGTCTGCCAGCCGGCGACGCGCTCGGCGAAGGCCTTGCAGCCCTCCGCGTCGTCCGGCGACAGGTCGACCGGCCATGCGCCGACGAGGGTCTGGAACAGGATCGAGGCGTCGGCCGCGCCGGGCGCGTCGCCGGAGCGCAGCGGCGCCGACATCTGGCTCCAGCGTTCGAGCGCCGCCGCCCATTCGTCCGGGATCTCGCTCAGGACGGCGAGCCGCGCGCGAACGTCCTCGCCGCGCTTGTGGTCGTGGGTTGCGGTGGTGAGCATCGCGTTCGGGAAGTTCGCGCGCTTCGCCGCCATCTTCTCGTGGAAGGTCTTCGGCGAGATCGAGAAGGTCGCGACGTCGAAGCCGACGTCGGTGCGCGAGAGCAGGCGGCCGTAGCGGTAGAAGGCGGTGTCCTCGACCGCCTTGGCGGCGACGGGCGCAGAGAGCTGCTGGAAGCGACGGATCGCCTTATCGCGCAGCGGGCGCTGCTCTTCCGGCGCGCCGGCCTGGCCGCCGAGCCAGCCGTCCAGAAGATCAAGCACGGGCGCGTCCGCCGGCAGGATGCTGGCGCGCGCCTTCTCCATCGCGCGGGCGAAGATCGGCCGGTCGGCCTCGGTCCGCCCGTCGGTCGCGTTGGCGTAGGTGCGGTAGGCCGGGAAATGCGCGAGCAGTTCGACCAGCGCGCGGCGGATGGCGGCGCGCGACGTGTCGCGTGTCTCGTAGTCGAGCCGGGCGACCCTGTGCAGCGCCTCGGCCGCCTGGTCGAGCTGGGCCGAGAAGGACCGGTCCAGAATCTCGCGCCGCGCGGCTTCCTCCTCGACATGAAAATCGGCCGGACGGCCGCTGATTTCGGCCCACAGCGCGCCGAGCGGTTCCTCGCCCGACGGGTCGTGCAGCAGGGCGGAAACGTCGTCCATGAAGTCGTAACCGCTCGCCCCGTCGATCGCCCAGTCGTCCGGCAGCGGCTCGCCGGGCCCGAGAATCTTCTCGACGACGAGATAGGCGCGCTGCCTGGCGAGATCGCCGGGTCGCTCCGGCTGGCGCGCGTCGAGGTGCTCGCGCAGCCGCCGGCAGTAGCCGCCGGGATCCATCAGCCCGTCGACATGGTCGACGCGGAACCCGTCGATCAGGCCTTCGGCATAAAGGTCGAGCAGTTTGGCGTGCGTCGCCTCGAACACGGCCGGGTCGGCCATGCGCAGGCCGGCGAGCTCGTTGACGTCGAAGAAGCGCCGCCAGTTGATCTCGTCGCCCGCGACCATCCAGTGCGCGAGGCGCCAGTTCTGCTTCTCGAGCAAAGCGTGGAGCCGGGCTCGGCCGTCCTCGGACGTCGCGTCATAGGCCTCGAGGCCGGCCTCCTCGATCTCGTAGCGGTCCTGCGGGCGCAGCGGGAACAGGTGGTCCGCGTAGCGCAAAGTGAGCCCCCCGCGCTTGCCCTCGCGCGTGATCGTCAGCTCGCCCGACTTCAGCGCCTCGCCATAGGTCATGCCGAGCGTCGGCAGCAGGACCTTGCCGTGGAGCGCGGGGTCTGCCGGCTCCCAGTCGATGTCGAAGAAATGGCCGAAGCGGCTGCCCGGTCCGTAGGCGAGGACGTCGAGCCACCACTCGTTGTCGCCGCCGACCGCCATGTGGTTGGGGACGATGTCGACGATCATGCCGAGCCCTTCGGCCCGAAGCGCCGCGACGAGCGCGCGGAACCCGTCCTCGCCGCCGAGCTCCGGATTCACCGTGGTGGGATCGACGACGTCGTAGCCGTGATTGGAGCCGGCGCGGGCGGTGAGGATCGGCGAGGAGTAGAGATGGCTGACCCCGAGCGCCTTCAGGTAGGGCGCGAGCGAGGCGCCCCGCTCGAACGGGAACGCCTTGTGGAACTGCATGCGCATCGTGGCGCGGGGCGGGGAGGCCGCCCCATGCGTGTCAGTCACGCGTCTCGTCTCCTGTTCAACTGGACAAGCCGCGCCTTGGCCGATGGTTTCGCAATGAGGTCCGGCGCGGGCTTGGGCAGGCGCCGGCGCCAGTTCGGGTGCTCGTCGAGCGTACCGGGAAGGTTCGGCTGCTCGACCTGTCCGAGCGCGTCCTCGAGCGGCAGCAGGACGAGGCGCGAGGGCGTCTCGCCGAGAAAGCCGACGGCGGCGTCGACGGCCGGCTGATGATCCTGCGGCTCGGGCTGCGGGCCTTCCGCCGCGCTGGCCTCGACGAAGGCGCGCCAGAGCTCGGCGCGCTCGTTCTTGCGGGTGAAGCGGTCGTTCCCGAATGTCTCGCCGAACTGCTGGCCGCCGATCGACTCCCTGAGCGCGATGTCGGCGCCGGACCACCAGCCCGCCATGGTCGGCAGGTCGTGGGTTGTCGTCATGGCGAGCGCGCCGGAGGGGTAGTAGCCCGGCGGATAGAAGCCGCGATGGTCGTCGCGCTCGAACTGCAGCACCTTCATGCCGGCGATCCCGGCCGCGGCGATGCGGTCGCGGAAGCCGTCCGGAACCGTGCCGAGGTCCTCGCCGACGACGATCGCCTCGTTTCGTAGGGATTCGAGCGCGGTGAGGCGCAGCATGTCCTCGACCGGGAAGGCGAGATAGGCGCCCTCGCGCGATGGCGCGCCCTCCGGCGCGACCCACAGGCGCTCAAAACCCATGGCGTGGTCGATGCGCACGCCGCCGGCGTTCCTCATGCAGGCGCGCAGGGTCGCGAGGAACGGCTCGAAGCCGGTGCGCCTGAGGGCGATCGGCGAGAAGGTGGCGAGCCCCCAGCCTTGGCCGTTCGGATTGAACAGGTCCGGCGGCGAGCCGACCGACAGGCCGACCAGCACGTCCTGCTGGCGGCTCCAGGCGTGGCTGCCGCCGGCGTCCATGCCGACGGCGAGGTCGGAGATCAGGCCGATGGCCATGCCCGCTTTCCGCGCGACCTGCTGGGCGGCGCCGAAGGAGCGGTCGGCGAGCCACTGCAGGAAGACGTGGAACGTCACCTCGCCGGCGTTGGCGTGGGCGAAGGCCTCCGTTTCCGGCCCGTCAGGATCACGCAGGCCCGAAGGCCAGCCGCGCCAGTCCCATTGGCCGGGGTCGCGGCCGAAGCGGTCCGCGTGGATGGTCTCGAAGATCGCGTGCTTTTCCAGCATCGCGCCGCCCTCGCGCCGGAAGGCCGCGAAGTCGTTCGCGAGGCGGCCGGGCGCGTCCTCCAGAAGCTCGACGGCGCAAAAACTGTCGTAGAGCGCGCGCAGCGTCGCGAGCTTTGCCCGGGAGGCGGCCGGCCAGTCGATCAGCGCCTCGCGCTCATGGCGTCGCCGCGCGCTCGCGGTCCGTGCGACCCGCGCCGCTTCCGCGACGCGCGCCTCGCCGAACAGGAAGTCCGGGTCGGCGTGGAGCGGGTTGAGGAACAGACGGCTCGAGGGCGAGTACGGGCCGAAATGATGCGGGTCGGCGGAGAAGCCGGCGTGCAGCGGCGACAAGGCCAGCGCGTCTGCGCCGGCGAGCGCCGCGGCTTCCGCCAGATCGTCGACGCCGCCGAAATCGCCGATCCCGCCGTCGCCCTTGCGGGTCAGGCCATAGACCTGCGCGGCGAGCCCCCACATGCGGCGGGGAAAATCCTCGATCGAGCGGCCGCGGCCGGGCGAGACTGCGACGGTGATCTCGCGGCTCCCGAAAGCGAGGCGGTGGTAGCCGGGCTCGAGGATGGGCCGCGCCTCGGCCTTGCCGCCGCCGGCGCCCGCCAGCTCGAACTCGAACACGACGCCGTCCTCGCGGGTGAGCTTCGCCTTCTCGCCATGGGCGGCGTCGACCATGAAGGGCCGCCCGACCAGCGCTGTAACGAGCGGCGCCGGCTCGCGCTCGATCGCGTCGAGCTTTTCGAGCGCCGCCCGGGCCGCGCCGTCGGTCGCGCCGTCGAGGCCCATCACCGCCAGCAGCTGCTCAAGAGCCTCCGGCGAAACGGTCTGCGGGCGGCCCGACTGGTCCGTCCAGTGCACGGAAAGTCCGGCCCGCGTCGCGATGTGGCGCAGCGTGTCGTCGCGGTTCACGCGGCGCTCTCCAGGATGGCGACGGTCGCAAAGCCCTGCAGCGTGCCGGACCGAAGTCCGTCGGCGGCGCCGGGCGGGATCTCGAACAGAACGGGCCCCCCGAGCGGCGCGACGTCGACCGTCTGGTCGGCGAGATTGGTCGCAAGCGTCAGCCGCGCGCCGTCCTCGAACCGCCACGTGGCCCTTGCGGCCTTGGGGCCGATGGCCTTGGCCTCGACCTCCGGCATGGCGGCGCGGCGGGAGATCTCAGCCGCGCGTATGGCGAGCAGCTTCTGGAACAGCGCGGTGCGCGCCTCCGCGCGCGTCGCATGCGGCTCGGGGATCGAGCTCTCAAAGGTCCCGAGCGCGTTCGGGTCCGGAATCTCTTCTCCGGCGAAGGCTGCGAACTTCGCGAACTCCTTGCGGCGTCCGTCGCGCACCGCCTGCGCCAGCGGCTCCTCATGATCGGTGAAGAACAGGAAGGGCGTCTCGCTCGCGACCTCCTCGCCCATGAAGATCATCGGGACCTGGGGGCTCAGCAGCAGCGCGGCGGTCGCGGCCTCGACGCCTGCGGGCGGAGCGAGCGAGGTCAGGCGGTCGCCGAAGGCGCGGTTGCCGATCTGGTCGTGGTTCTGGAGGAAGCTGACGAAAGCGTAAGGCGGCAGATGCCCGCTCTTCGTGCCGCGCGGCTTGCCGAGGTTGGGCGAGACCTCGCCCTGATAGACGAAGCCGTCGGCGAGAGAGCGCGCGAGCTTCTCGGCCGTGTCCTCGGCGTAGTCGGCGTAGTAGCCCTCGCGCTCGCCGGTCAGCAGGACGTGGATGACGTGGTGGAAGTCATCGTTCCACTGGGCGTCGACGTCGCCGGCGAGGTGGCTCTCCTCGTTGTGCTCGTTCTCAAGCACGAGATGGAGTTCGCGCCCTTCCGAGGCTTCGAGCGCGCGCACGGCGGCGGCCATCTCTTCGATCCAGTCCGCCTCCGAGATCGCATGGACCGCGTCGAGCCTCAGCCCGTCGAGCCGATACTCGCCGAGCCAGTAGAGGACGTTCTCGGTGAAGTAGGCGCGGACCTGCGGAAGCCGGAAGTCGATCGCGCCGCCCCATGGCGTCTCGATGTCGTCGCGGAACACCGGCGGGGCGTAGGCGCCGATGTAGTTCCCGTCCGGTCCGAAGTGGTTGTAGACCACGTCGAGCATGACCATCAGGCCGAACTCGTGCGCGCTATCCACGAGGTCCTTGAGCTCGTCGGGCGTTCCGTAGGCGGCGTCGGGGGCGTAGGGCAGCACGCCGTCGTAGCCCCAGTTCCGCTCGCCCGGGAAATCGGCGATCGGCATCATCTGGACGGCCGTCACGCCGAGCTTGGCGAGCAGCGGCAGGGCCTGCTTGACGCCCGCGAAGCCGCCGAAGCAGCCGACGTGCAACTCGTAGATCACCGCCTCGCGCCACGGCCGGCCGCGCCAGTCGGACGCGCGCCAGCGATAGGCGCGCGCGTCGACGAGCACGCTCCAGCCATGCACGTCGCCGTCCTGAAAACGGGCGGCGGGGTCCGGGACCGTGAGCCCGTCCGGCAGGTGGTAGCGGTAGCGGGCGTCGGCCGGGACTTCGAGCGTCAGCTCGAACCATCCGTCCGCGAGGGATTTCATCAGCTTCGGGTCGCGGCCGTCGATCTCGAGCCTGACCTCGGGATGCGCCGGCGCCCAGAAGCGGAACGTCGTTCCCGCCGGATCATAGGTCGCGCCAAGCGGCAGGCTGCGTGAGAAGGCTGAACTCAAGTCTCGACGTCTCCCGGGCCTTCGGCCTTCGGCTTGGCGTTTCTTGACCGGCGGTTCGCCGCCGGCGCGACGGCCAGCAACAGGACCGCGCTCTGCGGACCGACATCGACCGTGTCGCCTGGCGCCGCGCGCTCGGCCATCTCGGGCTTGCCCGTGTCGATCAGGATCGTCGAAGGCAGCGCCGGGGCAGGCGCGACGAAGGAGACCGGAGCTTCGGTGGGGTTCAGCATCAGGGTCAGGATCGATACGGCGCCGTCGTCCCGCTGGGCGGCGCGGCGCAGGCTCAACGTGCGTTCCTCGTGATCGTTCCAGTCCTCCGAGCCAAGATCCTGACCGCGCTCGTCGAACCAGGCGATGTCGAGCACGCCCGCCGCAGGCTGCTCGCGGCCATGGAGGAACTGCTTGCAGCGCAGGATCGGGTGCTGGCGACGCAGCTCGGTCAGGCGCGCGACGAAGGCGACCAGCGCCTCGCCGTCCGGCGTCTCCGCGCGTCGCCAGTCGATCCACGAGGTCTCGTTGTCCTGCGCGTATGCGTTGTTGTTGCCGTGCTGCGTGCGGCCGAACTCGTCGCCGGCGAGCAGCATGGGCGTTCCTTGAGCGAAGAACAGCGTCGCCAGCATCGCCCGCTGCAGGCGTGTCCGGCGGGCGCGGATGGAGGGATCGGCTGTCGGGCCTTCGACGCCGCCGTTCGACGAGTAATTCTCCCCGTGGCCGTCGCGATTGTCCTCGCCATTGGCGAGGTTATGTCGTTGCACATAGGCCGTCGCGTCGGCGAGCGTGTAGCCGTCGTGGCTCGCGACGAAGTTGATCGACGCCCATGGCTTGCGCGAGCGCCGGTCGAACAGATCTGATGAACCGGCGAGCCGCGCCGCGAGCTCCGGGCGCTGGCCGGCGTCGCCGCGCCAGAACCGCCGCACGCTGTCGCGGTACTTGTCGTTCCACTCGGCGAAACCGGGCGGGTGGCCGCCGAGGTGGTAACCGCCGGGACCGATGTCCCACGGCTCCGAGATGAGCTTCACCCGGGAGAGCGTCGGGTCCTGCCGGACCGCGTCGAAGAAGCCCGAATTTGGATCGAAGCCGTGATCCTCCCGGCCGAGCGTGACGCCGAGATCGAAGCGGAAGCCGTCGACGTGATAGGCCTCAACCCAGTAGCGGAGCGAGTCCATCACCATCTGCAGCACGCGCGGATGGCTGAGATTGACGGTGTTGCCGCAGCCGGTGTCGTTGACGCAGCGGCGCCAGTCGTGGGCCTCCATCCGGTAGTAGCTGAGATTGTCGAGGCCGCGGAAGGAGAGCGTCGCGCCTTCCTCGCTGCCTTCGGCGGTGTGGTTATACACGACGTCGAGAAACACCTCGATCCCGGCCGCGTGCAGGCGGCGGATCGCGACCTTCATCTCATTGAGCGAGCCGTCGGAGAGATAGCGCGGCTCGGGCGCGAAGAAGCCGATCGTGTTGTAGCCCCAGTAGTTGCGGAGCCCCATCTCGACGAGGCGGCGGTCCTGCACGAAGGCGTGGATCGGCAGCAGTTCGACGGCGGTGATCCCGAGCCGCTTGTAGTGCTCGATCATCGGCGGGCTCGCGAGCGCCGCGAAGGTGCCGCGCTCGTGCGGGCGGATGTCCGGCCGCAGCATCGTCAGCCCGCGGACATGGGCCTCGTAGATGACGGTCTCGTGCCAGGGAACGTTGGGCGGCCGGTCGTCGCCCCAGTTGAAGGCGTCGTCGACCACCACGGCCTTCGGCATGCCGGGCGCGGAGTCGCGCCGGTCAAAGGAGAGGTCCGCACGGGGGGAGTGCAGGCGGTAGCCGTAAAGCGCGTCCGACCAGCGCACCTCGCCGAAGACCTGCTTGGCGTAAGGGTCCAATAGCAGCTTGTTCGGATTGAAGCGGTGGCCGTGCTGCGGGTCGTAGCCGCCGTGCGCGCGGAAGCCGTAGAGCAGACCGGCGCGGGCGTCCGGCAGGTAGCCGTGGAACACCTCGTCGGTCTTCTCCGGCAGCGGCATGCGCGCGATCTCGCGCCGGCCGGACGGGTCGAACAGGCAGAGGTCGATCTGCTCGGCATGGGCGGAAAAGACGGCGAAGTTGACGCCGAGCCCGTCCCACGTTGCGCCGAGCGGGTAGGGCGAGCCTTCCTCCAGCGTGGTCATCGAGCCGGACGTTCAGAATCGGCGGCCCGCCGCAGCGGACCTCTCGCATCGCGCACGCAGTCTTCCCCCAAAGATCAGTCCGTCGTCACCCTGCGCGAAGCGCGATCACCGCGAGCGGGGGCAGCGACAGCAGCAGCGACTGCGCCTCGCCGTGGCTCTCGACCGGCGCGGTCTCGACCGCGCCCGAATTGCCGACGTTCGAGCCGCCATAGATCGCCGAATCCGTATTGATGATCTCGCTCCATCGGCCGGCCGTCGGAACGCCGATGCGATATTCGTGCCGCGGCACCGGCGTCATGTTAGCGACGACCAGGACCTGTGGGTCGCCGTTCTCGCCGAGGCGCCGGAACGCGAAGACCGAGTTCGCGCGGTCGTCGCCGATCACCCAGCGGAAGCCGCTCTCCTCGCAGTCGCGCCGGTGGAGCGCCGGTTCCGCGGCATAGGTCCGGTTGAGGTCGCGCACGAGGCGCTGGACGCCGACATGCGCCGGATCGTCGATCGCCGGCCAGTCGACCTGACCGTCGTGGTTCCATTCGGTCCACTGGGCGATCTCGCCGCCCATGAACAGCAGCTTCTTGCCGGGATGGCTCCACATCAGTCCATAGAGCGAGCGCAGGTTCGCGAACTTCTGCCAGGTGTCGCCCGGCATCTTGTTGATGAGCGAGCCCTTGCCGTGGACGACCTCGTCATGGCTGAGCGGCAGCACGAATTTTTCGGAGAAGGCGTAGACCAGCCCGAAGGTGATGCCGTCGTGGTTGTAGGAGCGGTAGATCGGGTTCTGCTCCATGTAGTTCAGCGTGTCGTGCATCCAGCCCATGTTCCACTTGTAGTGGAAGCCGAGCCCGCCCTCGGTGGTGGAGCGGGTGACGCCCGGCCAGGCGGTGGATTCCTCGGCGATGGTGATCGCGCCCGGCACGCGCTCGCGCACCACGGCGTTGAAGTGCTGGAGGAAGCCGATCGCCTCGAGGTTCTCGCGGCCGCCGAGATGGTTCGGCACCCACTCGCCTTCCTTGCGGGAGTAGTCGCGGTAGAGCATCGAGGCGACGGCGTCGACGCGCAGCCCGTCGACATGGAACTGCTCGAGCCAGTGCAGGCCGCTCGCGATCAGGAAGTTCTGCACCTCGCGGCGCCCGAAATTGTAGATCGCGGTGTTCCAGTCGATGTGGAACCCCTCGCGCGGGTCGGCGTGCTCGTAGAGCGGCGTGCCGTCGAAGCGGTAGAGCCCGTGAGGGTCGGTCGGGAAATGCGCCGGCACCCAGTCGACCACGACGCCGACGCCGGCCGCATGGGCGGCGTCCACGAAGCGCGCGAAGTCGTCCGGCGAGCCGTAACGGCCGGTCGGCGCGAACAGGCCGAGCGGCTGGTAGCCCCACGAGCCTCCGAACGGATGCTCGGCGACCGGCAGCAGCTCGATATGGGTGAAGCCCATCTGCGCGGCGTAGGGGATCAGCTTCTCGATCGCGAAGCTCCAGTCGACCTGACGGCCGTCCTTGAGCCACGAGCCGAGATGAACCTCGTAGAAGGACAGCGGCTTGTCGGGCGCGCTGCTCTGGCCGCGCGCGGCCATCCAGGCGTCGTCCGTCCAGGCGTAGGCCTGCGGTCCCGCGACCACCGAGGCGGTGCCCGGCGCGCTCTCGGCGGACTTGGCCACCGGGTCGGCCTTGTCGGCGAGCGGCGCGCCGTCCGGGCCGTTGATCGCGAACTTGTATCGCTCGCCGGCCTTGAGGCCTGGAACGAACAGCTCCCACACGCCCGACGGGAAACGCACGCGCATCGGGTGGCGGCGACGGTCCCAGGTGTTGAAGTCGCCGACGATCGCGACGCGCTTGGCGTTGGGCGCCCAGACGGCGAAGCGCACACCCTCGACGCCGTCGATGCTCATCACATTGGCGCCGAGCGCCGACGCCAGCTCGAAATGGCGGCTCTCGCCAAGCAGGTGCAGGTCGAGCTCGCCGAGCAGCAGGCTGAAAGAATAGGGGTCGGCGCTTTCCTGCGTGACGCCGCCGGGCCAGCGGATCTTCAGCCGGTAGGGATCGACTCCCCGCACGGGGCCCTCGAACACGCCGGTGCCGTCGATCTCCGCGAGAGTCCCGATCACGGCGCCGGAGCCGGCGTCGATCGCCTCGACGCTTTCGGCGCCGGGCAGCACGGCGCGGATATACGGCCCGTCTCCGTCGTCGTGACGGCCAAGCACGGCGAACGGATCGGCGTGCGATCCATCGGCGAGGCGTTTCAGGGCTGCGCGGTCGATGCTTGTGGTCATGGTCATGGCGTCTGGCCGTCCTCAGGCGCAAGGCGCGCCGCGAGAGCGTGAAGGCCTCCTAGCGGAACGTCGATCCAGGCGGGTCGGTTCGCGGCCTCGTAGGCGATCTCGTAAGCGGCCTTCTCGATGAGGAACATGTCAAGCAGCTCCTGCGACACGCCGAGCCCGGCGTCGGCCGCGCTCGAACGGTAGGCCTCAAGGAACGAGTTGGCGGCGTCGGCGCGGAACTTCTCGAGGAAATCGGCGCGCCTCGGCCCGCTCACATGCGGGGAGGACTGCTCGTTGCGGCCGACCATCGCGGCGGCGTAGTCGAACGAGCGCAGCACGCCCGCGACGTCGCGCAGCGGGGACGCCTTGGCGCGGCGCTCCTCGAGCGGCCGGGCGGGTTCGCCCTCGAAGTCGATGAAGGCCGCGTCGCCCTGCGTGACGAGGATCTGGCCGAGGTGAAGGTCGCCATGGATCCGCGTCATGGGCGAGCCCTGCCCGGAATCGGCGAGGCGGCCGATGGCGGCGACGATCTCCTCGCGGCGTCTGACGATCGAGGCGGCCTTCTCGGCGTGGCCGAGGTCGTTCCAGCCTTCCTTCGAGCGAAGGGCGTTTATGGCGCCGTCGAGGAGGCCGGTGGCGCGCGCCTTCCAGGCCTCGACGTCCTGCGTCGAGGCGGGGCGCGGATCGAAGGCCGGATCCTCGGAGGGCCGCGCCAGCGTCGCGTGAAGCTCGGCGAGGCGCCGGCCGAGCGTTCCCGCGAAGCCGGTGAACTCGCTGAAGCGGAAGGCGTCGCTCATCTGCCCGCCGCCGGTCGAGCCGAACTCGTCCAGCGCGCGCGTCAGGTGGTTGAGCGTCCAGGTCCAGGCGTCGCCCTCGTTGCGCAGGTAGCCCTGCACGATCGCGAGGGTCGCGCGGCTGCCGTCGGCGGCGACGCGCACCATCTCGCCGAGGAACAGCGCGGCCGCGCCGTAGCCCTGCTCGGTGAGGTAGCGGCCCATCTCGGCTTCCGGATGGGCGCCCGGCGCGATCTTCCGGAGAACCTTGATCATCATCAGGTCGCCGGCGATCAGCGAGGAGTTGGACTGCTCGGCCGAGAGCCAGTTGATCTCCGCGTCGGCCGGCAGTTCCGGGATATCGACGTTGTCCGCCCTGACGAAGATGATCTGGCCGTCGCCGCTCGGCAGCGTCGCGCCCTTGCGGAGCGCCTGCGCGATGGCGTGGGCGAAGCTCGGCAGCGCGAAGGCGTCGGTCAGCAGCTGGACCTCGCGGCCGCGGCGAACGCGCGCCAGCGCGAGCCGGCCCGCAAGGCTCGAAACCTGCTCGTCGTCCGAGACGACGGCGAGCGGCAGGAGCCAGCGCGTCACCTCCGCGCCGCCGGTGACCTCGACCTCGATCAGCGCGACCGGCTGGCCGCGGCCCTCGAAGCGGGACATCGCCTTGATGCGGGCGAGGATCTGCTTCTGGTCCTTGCCCGAGAACCACCGGCGCTTGGCGAGGTAGTTCGGCAGGACAGCGGTCTCGAGCGTCTTGCGCGCCTCGACCTGCATGGCGTCGTCGACGCCCGCGCGCAACACCAGCGTCTCGTAGTCGGCCATGGGTTCTGGAGCCGGCACATGCCATCCCGGAGCTTCGCTCTGCTTGGTGAGCAGGAACCAGTAGAAGCCGAAAGGCGGCAGGGTCAGCAGATAAGTCAGTTGCCCGATCGGCGGGAACACCGAGCCCGCGGTCAGTTCGACCGGCACGCGGCTTTCGAACTCGGACAGTTCGAGCTCGACCGCCTGCGGACTGCGGCCCATGTTGGCGACGCACAGGATGGTGTCGCCGTTGTATTCGCGCAGATAGGCCAGGATTCGACGGTTCTGCGGGAACAGGAACCGCAACGTGCCGCGGCCAAAGGCGATGTGGCGGCGACGCGTCGCCAGCATGCGGCGCGTCCAGTTCAGCAGCGAATGCGGATCGCGCGCCTGCGCCTCGACGTTCACGGCGAAGTAGCCGTAGAGCGGGTCCATGATCGGCGGCAGCACGATCGAAGCGAAATCGGCTCGCGAGAACCCGCCGTTCCGGTCGATGGACCACTGCATCGGCGTGCGGACGCCGTCGCGGTCGCCGAGATGGATGTTGTCGCCCATCCCGATCTCGTCGCCGTAATAGATGACGGGCGTGCCGGGCATCGACAGCAGCAGCGAGTTCATCAGCTCGATGCGGCGGCGGTCGCGCTCCATCAGCGGCGCGAGGCGACGGCGGATGCCGAGATTGATGCGCGCCCGGCGATCGGTCGCGTAGGTGTTCCAGAGGTAGTCGCGTTCCTTGTCGGTCACCATTTCGAGCGTCAGCTCGTCATGGTTGCGCAGGAAGATCGCCCACTGGCAGTTCTCCGGGATCTCCGGAGTCTGCCGCATGATGTCGGTGATCGGGAAACGGTCTTCGCGCGCGATCGCCATGTACATCCGCGGCATCAGCGGGAAGTGGAACGCCATGTGGCATTCGTCGCCTTCGCCGAAATAGTCCTTGGTGTCCTCCGGCCACATGTTGGCCTCGGCGATCAGGAAGCGGTCCGGATAGGTCCGGTCGAGCTCGGCCCTGATCTTCTTGAGGATGTCGTGGGTCTCGGGCAGGTTTTCGTTGGACGTGCCGTCGCGCTCGATCAGGTACGGCACGGCGTCGAGCCGCAGCCCGTCGATGCCGAGGTCGAGCCAGAACTTCATCACCTTGAAGACGGCCTTCAGCACCTGCGGGTTGTCGAAGTTCAGGTCCGGCTGGTGGCTGTAGAAGCGGTGCCAGAAATACTGGCCGGCGACCGGATCCCAGGTCCAGTTGGAGCGCTCGGTGTCGAGGAAGATGATGCGCGTGCCGGAATAAAGCTCGTCGGTGTCGGACCACACGTAGAAATTGCGGTGCGCCGAGCCCGGCTTTGCCCGCCGCGCGCGCTGGAACCAGGGGTGCTGGTCCGAGGTGTGGTTGATGACGAGCTCGGAGATCACCTTCAGCCCGCGCTTGTGGGCCTCGGCGATGAAGCGCTTGACGTCGGCGAGCGTGCCGTAGTCCGGCGAGACGCCGGTGTATTCGGAAATGTCGTAGCCGTCGTCGAGCCTCGGGCTCGGATAGAACGGCAGCAGCCAGATCACGCTGACGCCGAGGTCGGCGATGTAGTCGAGCTTGGAGATCAGGCCGGGAAAATCCCCGATGCCGTCGCCGTTCGAGTCCATGAACGACTTGACGTGCAGCTGGTAGATGATCGCGTCCTTGAACCACAGCGGGTCGACGCCGTCCTTCGAGACGACTGGACCCTCGGGCTTCTTGAACTCTCCGGGCGCGGTCGGCGCGTTCATATGGTCGCTCCAAGCGGCGCGCGCAGGCGCCAGACGTGGAACGGCAGCTCGTGCGGGTTCACGTAGATCGAGTGGTTCTTGCCGGTCAGCGTGAAGGCGTTTCCGCGCATCAGGTCCTCGACCTCGAGCGTGCCGTCGTCGGGCAGGTCGAACTCCCAGAGCGGCAGCTCGTAGCCGGCGTTGCGCTCGGAGAACGGATCGAGCGAGACGAACACGAAGATCATGTCCTCGAGCGCCGCGCCGTCGATGCTTCGCCGGCCCTTGCCGAAGCAGAGGATCTGGTCGTCGAAGCAGTTGAAGAACTTCACGTCGAGATGGCTGTGCAGCGCCGGGTTTTCCCGGCGGATGCGGTTCAGCCGCGTGATCTCCTGGATGATGTTGCCGGGCTGGTTCCAGTTGCGGACCCGGATCTCGTACTTCTCGCTGTCGAGATACTCTTCCTTGCCCGGAAGGGCGGCGCTCTCGCAGATCTCGAAGCCGTTATACATGCCCCACAGGCCCGACAGCGTGGTCGCGAGCGCGGCGCGGATCAGGAAGCCCGGACGGCCTGACGTCTGCAGGAAATACGGGTTGATGTCCGGCGTGTTGACGAAGAAATGCGGCCGGAAGAAATCCTTCGGCGCCGTCGTCGACAGCTCGGTCAGGTACTCGGCGATCTCGTGCTTGTGGTTGCGCCAGGTGAAGTAGGTGTAGGACTGCGAATAGCCGACCTTGGCGAGGCGATACATCACCTTCGGGCGCGTGAACGCCTCCGACAGGAAGATCGCGTCCGGGTGCTTGGCCTTCACTTCGGCGATCATCCACTCCCAGAACGGGAACGGCTTGGTGTGCGGATTGTCGACCCGGAAGGTCTTCACGCCCTCCGAGGCCCAGAACAGCACGACGTCGCGCAGCGCCTCCCAGAGGCCCGGCTCGGCGTCGGGGCCGTAGAAGTCGACATTGACGATGTCCTGGTACTTCTTCGGCGGGTTCTCGGCGTATTTCATCGAGCCGTCGGGCCGCCACTTGAACCAGCCCGGCTGCTCCTTCAGCCACGGATGGTCCGGCGAGCACTGGATCGCGAAGTCGAGCGCGATCTCCATGCCGTTCTCTGCGGCCGCCGCCACCAGCGCGCGGAAATCCTCGAGCGTGCCGAGCTGCGGGTGGATCGCGTCGTGGCCGCCCTCGGCGGCGCCGATCGCATAGGGGCTGCCGACGTCCTCGGGACCGGGCGTCAGGGTGTTGTTCGGGCCCTTGCGGTTGGTCTGGCCGATCGGGTGGATCGGCGGGAAGTAGAGCACGTCGAAGCCCATGTCGCGGATCTGCGGTAGGCGGCGGATGACGTCGCGGAACGTGCCGTGCTTCAGCGGGTCGCCGCTTTCGGAGCGCGGGAACAGCTCGTACCAGCTCGCGTATCCGGCCTGGATGCGCTCGACCTCGAGCGGAAACGGCTCGGTCTGCGTGCGATGTGCGCGCGGATCGGCGGCCTTGGCGGCCGCGGCGGTCGCCGACGACAGCAGTTCGGCGACGCGCCCGCCGGTGTCGGCGGGCCGGGTGCGCAGGACGATGTCCGCGACCGGACGGGCGTCCTCCGCGTCCGCGGCGGCGGCGTGCTCCTCGAGCATCTGCAGCCCCTCGTCGGTCTCGAGCTTCACGTCGAGCCCGGCGTCCCGCTTCTTCGTCAGGTCGCGGCGAAACGTCCCAAAGTCGTCCCACCAGGCCTCGATCGCGAACTCATGCGCGCCGATGACGCCCGGCGTGAAGCTCGCGCTCCAGCGATCGTTGACGAGCTCGTGCATCGTCGCGCGGCTCCAGTCGCCGGACCCTTCGCGTCGCCAGAGAACCTCGGCTTTGAGGACTTCGTGGCCGTCGGCGAAGATGTCGGCTTCGATCGTGAGGGGGCGGCCGACGATCGTCTTCACGGGGAAGCGCCCGCCGTCGACGGTCGGCGTGATCGACTCGATCGCGATCCGCGGGCGCTCCGTCGCGGCGGCTGCCTCGGAGGAGGCTTTCAGCATGCGTGGCTCCGGTTGATCGTGCATTGATTCGGCTGAATTCTGTGCCCTGAAGCTGGCGGCGCGGTCCCCTGTCCGGAACTTAGACATCGGTCGCCGGTTCATTCCGACAACCCCTTTGGAACCTTTCAGGAGGGCGCAGATGGGCGATCGCGAGACGCGAATCCGGGACGAGGCCTACCGAATCTGGGTCGAGGCCGGCCGTCCCGACGGCGACGATCATCGCTACTGGTACGAGGCCGAGAAACGGGTCGACGCGAGCGACAGATCCGGCGGCAAGACCCGGACGGTGAGGGTCGTGGCGCAGAGCGCGGCGAACGCCGGCGTCGCGGCGCCGGTCGCAAAGCCCGTCGCCAAATCGGCCGCCAAGCCGGGCAAGGGCGCGCCGGTCGACGTCGCGCCGGCGAAGGGTCCGAAGTCGCCGTCGCGCAAGCCCACGTCCAAGCCCACGTCCAAGCCCCCATCCAAGCCGAAGGCCTGACCGGCCCCGGCGGCGGCGCGCGGACCAAGGGAACGGTCCGCCTCCTGCGCCGTTTCTTTCGCGGCGCAACATCAGCAGGGGGACGGGCGCGCGCGCCCGGCGAATCCGATCGCTACGACCACCGACATCAGGACCGATCGCCACGTCGAAGCGGGGCGTCCGAACAGGCTTGGCGCGACCTTCGACGGCGAAGGCACCAATTTCGCGCTGTTCTCGGCCCATGCCGAGCGCGTGGAGCTCTGCCTGTTCGACGACAGGGGGAACGAGGTCGAGCGGGTCGAACTGCCGGAATATTCCGACGAGATCTGGCACGGCTACCTGCCGGGCGTCACGCCCGGCCAGCTCTACGGCTACCGCGTCCACGGACCCTACCGGCCCGAAGACGGCCACCGGTTCAATCCGAACAAGCTGCTGATCGACCCTTACGCCAAGTCGCTGGTGGGCACGATCGCGTGGAACGACGCCCACTTCGGCTACAAGCTCGACGACGAGGCCAAGGACCTGTCCTTCGACGAGCGCGATTCAGCGCCGTTCACGCCCAAATGCGAGGTCGCCGACACCGCGTTCGACTGGGGCAAGGACGTCAAGCCCGAGATCCCATGGGACCGTACGGTGTTCTACGAGACCCACGTGCGCGGCTACACGATGCTGCACCCGGACGTGCCCGAGGACATCCGCGGCACGTTCGACGGGCTGAGCCACAAGGCGGTGGTCGACCACATCAAGGCGCTCGGCGTCACCTCGGTCGAGCTGCTGCCGATCCACGCCTTCCTCGACGACCAGCACCTCGAGGCCAAGGGGCTGAAGAACTTCTGGGGCTACAACTCGATCGCCTTCTTCGCGCCGATGGCGCGCTACGCCGGCCACGGCGAGAAGTCGGGCCGGGCGCGGCTCGCGAGCTTCAAGCACCTCGTCCGCACCTTCCACAACGCCGGGATCGAGGTGATCCTCGACGTCGTCTACAACCACACGGCCGAGGGCAACGAGCTCGGGCCGACGCTCTCCTTCAAGGGCATCGACAACCTCAGCTACTACCGCACGATGCCGGACGAGCATCGCTACTACATCAATGACACCGGCACCGGGAACACGGTGAACACCAGCCATCCGCGCGTGCTGCAGATGGTCACCGACTCGCTGCGCTACTGGGTGGAGGAGTGCCATGTCGACGGCTTCCGCTTCGACCTCGGCACGATCCTCGGCCGCGAGCCGGGCGGGTTCGATCCGCGCGGCGGC
The DNA here is from genome assembly GCA_902168115.1 of uncultured Methylopila sp. Taxonomy (GTDB): domain Bacteria; phylum Pseudomonadota; class Alphaproteobacteria; order Rhizobiales; family Methylopilaceae; genus Methylopila. The sequence continues at coordinate 82,842 of CABHPB010000072.1, forward strand.
TTCTTCGACGCGGTCAACCAGGACCCGACGCTGCGGCAGGTGAAGCTGATCGGCGAGCCGTGGGACATCGGCCCCGGCGGCTACCAGGTCGGCGGCTTTCCCTCAGGCTGGGCGGAATGGAACGACAAGTATCGCGATACGGTGCGCGACTACTGGAAGTCGGGCTCCGGCGCGATGGGCGACCTCGCCGCCCGCGTTCTGGGCTCGGGCGACGTCTACGACCAGCGCGGCCGCCGGCCGTGGGCGACCGTTAATTTCATCGCCGCCCATGACGGTTTCACCCTGCACGACCTCGTCTCCTACAACGACAAGCACAACGAGGCGAACGGCGAGGACAACAAGGACGGCCACTCCGACAACCGCAGCTACAATTACGGCTTCGAGGGCGAGACCGACGACGAGGGGATCGTCGCGACGCGCGAGCGCCAGAAGCGCAACTTCCTCGCCACGCTCCTGTTCAGCCACGGCACGCCGATGATCCTCGCCGGCGACGAGTTCGGCCGCACCCAGCAGGGCAACAACAACGGCTATGCCCAAGACAGCGAGATCTCCTGGGTCAACTGGGATCTCAACGAGAACAACCAGAAACTGCTCGCCTTCACGCAGAAGCTGGTGAAACTGCGGGCCGAAAACCCGATCCTGCGCCGCTCGAGCTTCCGCGACGGCATGGTCATCGAGTGGATCAACCCGAACGGCGGGCCGCAGACGGAAGAAGCCTGGCGCGACCCCGGCGCGGACTGCATCGGCCTGAAGCTGCAGACGCAGGATGGCGCGAGCGCCTTCGTGATCTTCAACAGCCATGACGGCGTCGTGCCGTTCACGCTCCCCGACCGCGCGGGCGAGCGACCGTGGACCGTGAAGGTCGACACCGAGCGCCCGGAGGAGGACGAACGCGACGTCGCCGGCGGCGCGACGATCGACGTGCCCGGCCGGTCGCTGCTGCTGATGATGTGACGGGGCGCCCGGATCAGCCGGGCGCATCCACGCTGCAGAAAACTCCCGGGATCGCGGCGGACGTCACGCGGGTCGCCGGCAGGGAGCTTTCGCCGCGCGGGGGCCGCAGCGAATCGCCGGCTGGTGGGCGGCGGATCCGCCGTCAGGCCTGATCGTCCTTGGCCCGCGCCTCCCCCAGAGCGCGGAGCGGGCGACAACAGGGCGCGCGGGGGCCGCGTTGTGCGCGGATGCGTGATCGGATAGGTTCCGCGCTCGCGCGATGTCGGCCCGGACGGCCGACGACCCGAATTCGCGCGCGCCGGACGAGACGCCCATCCGGTCGGGCCACACACACCGGCAAGGTGATATGGATTTCCTCAAGCCACGGTATACGCCGATGAACCGCCGCCGCCGCATCTACGAAGGCAAGGCGAAGGTCCTCTATGAGGGCCCCGAGCCCGGCACGCTGATTCAGCACTTCAAGGACGACGCGACCGCCTTCAACGCCAAGAAGCACGAAATCATCGACGGCAAGGGCGTGCTGAACAACAGGATCTCGGAATACATCTTCCAGAACCTGAACGACATCGGCGTGCCGACGCACTTCATCCGCCGGCTGAACATGCGCGAGCAGCTGATCCGCGAAGTCGAGATCATCCCGCTCGAGGTGGTGGTGCGCAACGTCGCCGCCGGCTCGCTCGCGACCAAGCTCGGCCTCGAGGAAGGCACCCAGCTGCCGCGCTCGATCATCGAGTTCTACTACAAGAACGACCAGCTGAACGATCCGATGGTCTCCGAAGAGCACGTCACGGCCTTCGGCTGGGCGAGCCCGCAGGAGATCGACGACATCATGGCGCTGGCCATCCGCGTCAACGACTTCCTCTCCGGCCTGTTCCTCGGCGTCGGCATCCGTCTCGTCGACTTCAAGATGGAGACCGGCCGGCTCTGGGAGAACGACACGGTGCGCATCGTCGTCGCCGACGAGATCTCGCCGGACTCCTGCCGTTTGTGGGACATCAAGTCGAACGACAAGCTCGACAAGGACCGCTTTCGCCGCGACATGGGCGGCCTCGTCGAGGCCTATTCCGAGGTCGCGCGCCGTCTCGGCATCCTGCCCGAGTCCGAGGTCCCGACCGGCCGCGGGCCGGTGCTGGTGACGTCGAAGGACTGACTGTATCTGCTTCGCCGGGTGGGCGCTACGGCGCCCACCCGGCGAAAGCTCTCTATTGGAGCCGCAACGGCAGCGCGAAAAGCAGCGGGTCGCCAGGCGTATCCGCGGGCGGCGCCGTGAAGCGGCGGGACGCGTTCCGGACGATCATCTCGGCATAGTCGTGGATGGCCTTCGGGCTTGATTTCGGAAGCGCGGCGACGCGCAACACTTCGCCGCGACGATTGATGGCGAACTGGACCAGCACCGGCGTCGGCGCCGTGATCACAAACGGCAAGGCGGTGCGTCGGATTTCGGCGAGCAATTCGTTGACCAGCATCGCGGCGTAAGGCGAGTTCGCGCCGGCGCCGGAGATGTAGGCCGAAACCTTGTCGTCCCGAAGGATCGACGCGGTGAACGCGCCAGCCCCTCCTGTCGCGACCGCATAGAACGCCGTAGCCAGCATCAGCGCGGCGGCCCTGGGTATGCGCATGTAAGCTCCTGAAAGGGCGCGAATTCCTTACCCTCAGGACCACAAAGACCAAAGGCAAGCGAGCATCTGGCGATCTGCTCGCGCGATGGTGGAAAAGGCCGGAATGTGGCGCTCTGATCACCATGACGTTTGCGGCGCGCACGGTGGCCTTGTGAGGCTGAACGGGCTAAACGCCTGCGCCGAACGGAAGCCTTTGCGGTAGGAGACGACATGACTTCGATTTGCGGCTGGACCGAAGGCCTTGGGTCGATGGCGGCGCGGACGATCCGGCTGGTCGCGCTGGCCGTGTCGCTTTCCATGATCGCCGCCGCGCCCGCGCTCGCGATCGACCTGACCAAGGTTTCGGGGCTCGGCGGGGAAGGCTGGACGACCAAGAGCGCGACCCCCGAGCTCGTGCAGCTGACCTGCTCCTCGCCTGTCTGCCCGCCCTCGGGCCAGCTCGCGATCGCCGCGCGCCCGGCGCCGGACGCCGCCCGCGACGAGGTGATCAACGATCCCGCGGGCTCTCTCGCCGGCTACCGCAAGGGGTTTGAGAAGAGCTCGGTCGCGCAGGCCTGCACATTCGAGAACTTCCGGGCCGAGAAGGTCGGGGACACCGGCGCGCGCATCCAGATGGACGGCGACTGCCCGAGCGGGCTCGTCGTGATGATGGCGACGATCTTCGACAAGAGCCAGGGCGGCTCGATCTCCGTGGTCGCCTCGTCGCAGGACCGGGCCAAGGCCCAGCGTCTGCGCGACCAGACGGTCGCCTCGATCGACGGCGCCATCGGCGCGGCGCGCTGATCCGCGGGCTGGCGCGCGGCGGCGCGAGGCCTTAAACGGAGCGCGAAACATGACCATCAGCCGGGAGCCGACATGAAGGCGCGCGTCACCGTCACGCTCAAGAACGGCGTGCTCGATCCGCAGGGCAAGGCGATCGAGGGCGCGCTCGGCTCGCTTGGCGTCGACGGCGTCGACAGCGTGCGGCAGGGCAAGCTGTTCGACGTCGAACTCAAGACCTCCGACCCGGCCGAGGCCGAAGCGACGCTGAAGGCGATGTGCGAGAAGCTGCTCGCCAACACGGTGATCGAGAGCTACCGCTACGAGATCGCGGGCTGATCCGATGAAAGCCGCCGTCCTCGTCTTCCCCGGCTCGAACCGCGAACGCGACGTCGCGACCGCGCTGAAGCGCGCCACCGGCCAGGCGCCCGACTTGGTCTGGCACGCCGAGACCTCGCTGCCCGATGGGACCGACCTCGTCGTGCTGCCGGGCGGCTTCTCCTATGGCGACTATCTGCGCTGCGGGGCGATCGCGGCGCGCGCGCCGGTGATGGACGCGGTGCGGGCCCACGCCGCGCGCGGCGGCCTCGTGCTCGGCATCTGCAACGGTTTCCAGATCCTCGTCGAAAGCGGCCTGCTGCCTGGAATCCTGACCCGCAACAGGAACCTCAAGTTCCTCTGCAAGCCGCAGCACCTGAAGGTCGAGCGCAACGACACCGCCTTCACGCGCGGCTACCAGGCCGGCGACGTGATCGAGGTGATCATCGCCCATGGCGAGGGCAACTACTTCGCCGACGCCGAAACCGTCGAGCGGCTCGAGGGCGAGGGCAGGGTGGCGTTCCGCTACTGCGCGGCGGACGGCTCGGTCGGCGGCGACTCTAACGTCAACGGCTCGGTCAACGACATCGCCGGGATCTATTCGGAAAACCTCAACGTGCTCGGCATGATGCCGCATCCCGAGAACCTCGTGGACGCGAGTGTCGGCGGCACCGACGGCCTCGCGCTGTTCACGGGGCTGGCGCAGGCCGCCTGAGATGGCCGCCGGCCGCATCTTCGTCGGCGTCGGCGGCTGGACCTTCGAGCCGTGGCGCGGGACCTTCTACCCGAAGGGCCTGAAGAAGGACGCCGAGCTCGGCTACATGGCCGAGCGGCTGACGGCGATAGAGATCAACGGCACCTTCTATCGCGGCCAGAAGCCGGAGACCTTCGCCAAGTGGGGCGCGGAGGCGCCCGAAGGCTTCCAGTTCCCGCTGAAGGCCTCGCGCTTCACCACCAGCCGGCGCGTGCTCGCCGAGGGCGCCGAGTCGATCGCGAAGTTCTGGGACACGAAGCCCACCACGCTCGGCGACAAGCTCGGGCCAATCCTGTGGCAGCTGCCGGCGACCAAGCGCTTCGACAAGGACGACATCGCCGCCTTCCTGAAGCTGCTGCCGGCCAGGGTCGACGGGATCAGGCTGCGCCACGTGATCGAGGCCGGCCATGAGAGTTTTGCGGACCCGGCCTTCATCGAACTGCTCGGCAACGCCGAAGGAGAGGTGGCGCAGGTCATCCTCGACGATCCCGACCATCCGACGCTCGCCGACGTCACCGCCGACTTCGTCTATCTGAGGCTCGAGCGCAGCCGCGAGGACGTCGAGACCGGCTATCCGGACGACGAGCTCGACGCCTGGGCGGAGCGGCTGAAGATCTACGCGGCCGGCGGCGTTCCGGCCGACCTGCCGAGCCTGACCGGCTCCAAGCCGGCAAAGACGCCCCGCGACGTCTACTGCTTCTTCATCTCGGGCGCGAAGGTCCGCAATCCCGCCGGCGCCATGGCGATGATCGAGCGGGTGGGGCGGTAAAGCCGGGCGTGACGCGGAGGCGCCGTCAGTCCTCCCACTCCCGCGTCTCCAAAAACTCCGCGACGCGGTCGAGCGTCGGGAAGACGGCGTCGGGCTCGTAGTCCGCGGGCCGCTTGCGGCCGGTGCCGCGGTCGACCCAGATCGCGCGGAAGCCGAAGTCCCGCGCGGCGACGAGGTCGAGATGCGGGCTCGCGCAGATGTGGATCAGCTCGTCGTATGACGTCACGCCGATGGCGCGATGCGCATGATCGAAGATCTGCCGGCTCGGCTTGTAGGCTTTCGCTTGCTCTGCCGTGACGACGCGGTCGATGACGCCGCCGAGCTGGGCGATGTTCCCGGCGATGATGTCGTCGTCGGCGTTCGAGATGACGCAGAGCCGGAACCCCATGCGCTTCATCTCGCCGAGCGCCGCGACCACCTCCGGGAACGGCGGCATCGCCGAAATCCGCGAGGTGAGGATCTCGATGTCGGACGGCTCGAAGGCGAGGCCGAGCTCGATCATCGCGCGGCGCAGGCCCTCGCCGGCGACGTCGCGGAACAGCCGGTGGGGCTTTTCCTGTTCGAGCGCGTGCTCGTGCCTGTCATAGGTCGCGATCAGCGTCGCCGGGTCGGTCCGGCCGTCGCCCCGGCGCGCGAGGATGGCTTCGGCTGCGGCGAGCAATCCCTCGTCCCACTGGATCAGCGTGCCGTAGCAGTCGAAGGTCAGCCAGGTCGGCCGCTTGAGGGTCTTCATCGGTTCGCTCCCGAGGTTCGCGCCTGCGCGCCGGACATGGCGAAATCCGCCTCGACCCGGTCGAGCAGCAGCTGTCCTTCCGTGAGGTTGTGCTGTTCGCTCAGAGAGCCCGCGAGCGCGGCGTCGCGCGCGAGCACGGCTCGCACGATCGGCTCGTGCTGGCCGATGATCTCGCTCTTGTCGAAGACCAGCGCGTCGCCGGCGTTGATGTGCAGCCGGACCTGCGTCCGCAGCCGGCGGTAATGCTCTGACAGCCGGCCATGGCCGGCGAGCGCCACGATCGTCTCGTGGAGCCGGAAATCGGCGTCCGCGACCTCGTCGGCGGTCCCGCTTGTGCAGGCGGCGCGCAGATCGTCCATCGCGGCCTCGAGCTTCGGCCGCTCGCTGTCGGCGTGGCGCTGGGCGGCGAGGCGGCCTGCGAGGCCTTCGAGGCTCGCGCGCAGCGTCAGCAGCTCCCAGACGTCGTCGGGGCCGAGGCTCAGCACCGCCCAGCCGGCGTAGGGCGTCTGGATGACGAGCCCCTCGGCGGCGAGCGTATGGAGCGCAGAGCGCACCGTCGCGCGCGACACGTCGAGACGGTTCGACAGGTCGATCTCGGTGATGCGCGAACCCTGCGCCAGCCCACCCGAGACGATCGCGTCCCGCAGCGCCTCCAGCGCGCGCGCCTCGGCGCTGCGGCGCTCCACCGGGCGGAGGGGATCGACGTCGCTCATGGCCGCCCCCCGCCGCGATAGCCCGGCTCCTCGGCGTCAAGCAGCCGCTTCACGCTCTCCAGATGCAGTCTTGCGGACGCCGCGTCGCCCTCGCGCATCTGCGCCGCGGTCTTGCGCGCGACCTCGTCCGCCACCGGGATCAGCGGCCGGCCGAGCGACATCGCGATGCACTGAACCTCGCAGGCGCGTTCGAGATAGTAGAGGTCGTCCCAGGCCTCGGCGATCGTGCGCGCCAGCACCATCACGCCGTGCTGGCGCATGAAAACGATGTCGGCGTCGCCGATCGCGGAGGCGATGCGCGCGCCCTCGTCGCCGTCGAGCGCGAGGCCGCCATAATCCTCGTCGACCGCGACGCGGCCGTAGAACTTCAGGGCGGTCTGGCCGGCGAAGACCAGCGGGTCGCCCTCCACCATGGTGAGCGCGGTGGCGTAGGGCATGTGGGTGTGGAAAGCGACGCGGGCGTGCGGAACGCGCCGGTGGATCTCGGCGTGGATGTGGAACGCCGTGGCTTCCGGCTCGCCGTCGCCGGACACGACCGATCCGTCGAGATCGCAGATGAGAAGGCTCGACGCCGTGACCTCGCGAAAGGCGAGGCCGTACGGATTGACGATGAAGAGGTCGTCGCAGCCCGGCACGACGGCCGAAAAATGGTTGCAGATCCCTTCCTCGAAGCCGAGCCGCGCCGCCATCCGGAAGCAGGCGGCGAGATCGATCCGGGCCTCGGCCAGAGTCTTGCTCTGAAGCTCCGGCCGCGCGTTGTCGCGGCGGGTCGGGGTCCCGGCTGAAGCTCGTGCGTGCGCCATCGTCGCTCTCCCGTTCGCGCTTCAGGCGACCTCGCGGCGCCCGCGATAGTCGGATGTATATTGTCGACAATCTACGAGGTCAAGTTTTGGCGCTCCAGGGCTAGGGCTTGAGCGGTCATAGCGGGGATAGAGCCGCCGCCCGAGGGCGCGACATCCGATCGGGACGCGAAGCCTAGCCTCGCGCGCCTCATTCGCGTAGCAAGACGCAACCGCCGCTCCCGCTCGAAACCCGCGAGTCCGATGACGTCCACCGAACCCGCCATCACGCCCGAACTCGTCGCCCAGCACGGCCTGAAGCCCGACGAGTACGAGCGAGTCCTGAAGCTCATCGGCCGTGAGCCGACCTTCACCGAGCTCGGCATCTTCTCGGCGATGTGGAACGAGCACTGCTCCTACAAATCCTCGAAGAAGTGGCTGAAGACGCTGCCGATCACCGGCAAGCGCGTGATCCAGGGACCGGGCGAGAACGCTGGCGTCGTGGACATCGGCGACGGCGACGCCGTGGTCTTCAAGATGGAGAGCCACAACCACCCGTCCTTCATCGAGCCGTATCAGGGCGCGGCGACCGGCGTCGGCGGCATTCTCCGCGACGTCTTCACCATGGGCGCGCGGCCGATCGCGGCGCTGAACGCGCTCCGCTTCGGCTCGCCCGATCATCCGCGCACGCGCCATCTGGTCTCGGGCGTCGTCGCCGGCGTCGGCGGCTACGGAAATTCGTTCGGCGTGCCGACGGTCGGCGGCCTCGTCGGCTTCCACCCGCGCTACGACGGCAACATCCTCGTCAACGCCATGGCGGTCGGCCTCGCCAAGGCGGACGCCATTTTCTACGCCAAGGCGACCGGCGTGGGCCTGCCCGTCGTCTATCTCGGCTCCAAGACCGGCCGCGACGGCATCCATGGCGCGACCATGGCCTCGGCCGAATTCGACGAGGCCTCGGAGGAGAAGCGCCCGACCGTTCAGGTCGGCGACCCCTTCGCCGAAAAGCTGCTGCTGGAGGCCTGCCTTGAACTGATGGCCTCGGGCAGCGTCGTCGCGATCCAGGACATGGGCGCGGCCGGGCTGACCTGCTCGGCGGTCGAGATGGGCGCCAAGGGCGACCTCGGCATCCGGCTCGACCTCGAGAACGTGCCGGTGCGCGAAGAGGGCATGACCGCCTACGAGATGATGCTCTCGGAAAGCCAGGAGCGCATGCTCATGGTCCTCCATCCGGAAAAAGAGGACGTGGCCCGCGCGATTTTTGTGAAGTGGGGTCTCGACTTCGCCGTCGTCGGTCACACCACGGACGATCTGCGCTTCAAGGTCTATCTCGACGGCGAGCTCAAGGCGGACTTGCCGATCAAGGAGCTCGGCGACGAGGCGCCGGAATATGACCGGCCGCATACGGAGACGCCGAAGCAGCAGCAGGTCGCCGCCGCCAATATCGAGGCGCCCGTCGCGACCCGCGACGCGCTGATCTCGCTGATGGGCTCGGCGGAGCTCTCCTCCCGCCGCTGGGTCTGGGAGCAGTACGACCACTTCATCCTCGGCGAGACCGTGCAGAAGCCCGGCGGCGACGCCGCGGTGGTGCGCGTCGAGGGCGGGCCCAAGGGCCTCGCCTTCACCGCCGACGTCACCCCGCGCTACTGCGAGGCCGATCCGTTCGAGGGCGGCAAGCAGGCGGTGGCGGAAGCCTGGCGCAACCTGACCGCCGTCGGCGCCGACCCGATCGCCGTCACCGACAACCTCAACTTCGGCAATCCCGAGCGGCCCGAGATCATGGGCCAGCTCGTTGGCTGCATCAAAGGCATCGGCGAGGCCTGCCGCGCGCTCGACTTCCCGGTCGTGTCCGGGAACGTGTCGCTCTACAACGAGACGCAGGGGCGCGCGATCCTGCCGACGCCGACCATCGGCGCCGTCGGGCTGCTCAAGGATTTCGTCAAGAGCGCGAGCGTCGCGTTCAAGCGCGAGGACGAGGCGATCATCCTGATCGGCGACGGCAAGGGCTGGCTCGGCCGCTCGTGCTGGCTGTGGCTGGTCGCCGGCCGGGAGGAGGGCGCGCCGCCGCCTGTCGACCTCGCCGCCGAGAAGCGCAACGGCGATTTCGTCCGTTCCATGATCACCGCCGGCGTCGCCTCCGCCGTCCATGACGTCTCCGACGGCGGCCTGCTGGTCGCGGTCGCCGAGATGGCGCTCGCCGGACGCCTCGGCGCGAGCCTCTACCGCGCGCCGGAGGGCGTCGCGCGCCACGGCTGGTGGTTTGGCGAGGATCAGGCCCGCTACGTCGTCACCGTCCCAGCGGCGAACGCCTCCACCGTGATCGACGCGGCGGGAGAGGCCGGGATAACGGCGCAGCGCATCGGCACGACCGGCGGCGACAGATTGATTCCCGGCGACGAAGCCCCCATCCTTCTGGACGAGCTGCGCGAGTCCCACGAGGGCTGGTTCCCGCGCTTCATGGCAGGGCCGACGGTCGACGCAGAGGCCGCGGAGTAGAAAAAGGATCAAAGCCGATGCCGATGGACGCCCGCGAGATCGAACGGCTGATCCGCGCTTCGCTTCCGGACGCTCAGGTGACGATCCGGGACCTAGCCGGCGACGGCGACCACTACGCCGCGACCGTCGTGTCGGAGAGCTTCCGCGGCAAGACGCGCGTGCAGCAGCACCAGCTTGTCTATCAGGCGCTTCAGGGCCAGATGGGCGGCGCGCTGCATGCGCTCGCGCTTCAGACCAGCGCCGGCCCCATTCCGCAGATCGACGCCTGAGGGCGAACGAAAGGTTCAGAGATGACCGCCAGAGACGAAATCGCCAGCGCGATCAAGGACAACGACGTCGTGCTGTTCATGAAGGGCACGCCGCAGTTCCCGCAGTGCGGGTTCTCGGGGCAGGTCGTCCAGATCCTCGATTACCTCGCCGTGCCCTACAAGGGCGTCAACGTCCTCGCCTCGGACGAGATGCGCCAGGGCATCAAGGAATTCTCGAACTGGCCGACGATCCCGCAGCTCTACGTGAAGGGCGAGTTCATCGGCGGCTGCGACATCGTCCGCGAGATGTTCCAGGCCGGCGAGCTGCAGTCGCACCTGAAGGGCGCCGGCGTCGAGGTTAAGCAGACTGCTTAACCGAGCCTCGCCTGCACAAGGCGTCATGCCCGGGCTAGACCCGAGCATCCATCACGCCGGGCGCGCCGCGCCCGATGGACCCCCGGATCAAGCCCGGGGGTGACGTGCGGAGGAGGGCGGCATGGTCGTCAAACTGACCGAAACTGTCCTCTCCCGAACGATCTCCGGCAAGTCCGTCGAGGTTCTCGTCGCCGACATCACGACCCTCGACGTCGACGCGATCGTCAACGCCGCCAACACCTCGCTGCTCGGCGGGGGCGGGGTGGATGGCGCGATCCATCGCGCGGCCGGACCCGACCTCGTCATGGAGTGCCGGATGCTCCACGGCTGCAAGACGGGGCAGGCGAAGATCACCAAGGGCTACAGGCTTCCGGCGCGCCATGTGATCCACACCGTCGGCCCGGTCTGGCAGGACGGCTCCAAGGGCGAGCCGGACCTGCTCGTGGCGTGCTACGCCAATTCCGTCGCCCTGGCCGCCGAACGCGGCCTGAAGTCGATCGCTTTTCCAGCCATCTCGACCGGCGTCTACCGCTTCCCGCCCGACCGCGCGGCGGCGATCGCGGTTGCCACGAGTCTTGAGGCGATCAGGTCCAACTCTCTCGAAAAACTGATCTTCTGCTGCTTCTCCGAGGACAGCGCGCGTCTTCATGCCGCCGCGATCGAGGCGCAGTCGTAAGCGCGGTTCACCACGTTCGCGATCATGTGTCGACGGCGGCGACCCGGGCGCCTAGCTGAAGTGCTCGCCCGCACGAAGTCCTGACGTCGCCGGAAGCTCATGTCCCTCGTCACCCGCAGAGCCGTCCTCACCGCAGGCGCCGCAGGCTTTCTGGTCTCGGCGTCCGGCGGCGCCTATGCCGGCCTCATCGAGCCGACGATCCTGCTCGACGTGACGCGCTATCAGCTGACGCCCCCCGGCTGGCCGGCCGACCACGAGATGACCATCGCGGTGATCTCCGACGTCCATGTCAACGAGCCCTACATCCCGATGTCGCGGGTCAAGCGCATCGTCGAGACGACCAACGCGCTGAGGCCCGACCTCATCGTCCATCTCGGCGACCACGAGGCGACCCACCGCTTCGTGCAGCGCCGGGTCGACCCGAACGAATGGGCCGCCGCCTACGCCGACCTCCACGCGCCGCTCGGCCTCTACACCGTGCTTGGCAATCACGACTGGTGGCACAACCGCCGCTCCATCCGCCGCGCGCTGGACGGCGCGCGCATCCGTATCCTCGAGAACGACGTCGACCTTCTCGAGCATGACGGCCGGCGCTTCTGGATCGCGGGTCTCGGCGACCAGCTCGCGCACTGGACCGGCCAGCGCGGCGTCTTCCGCGGCGAGGACGACCTCGACGGCACGCTCTCGCGGATCAAGACGGACGATCCGGTGCTGATGCTGGCGCACGAGCCGGACGTGTTCGCGCGCATGCCCCCGCGGGTTTCGCTGACCTTGTCCGGTCACACCCATGGCGGCCAGATCTATATTCCGGGCCTCACCGACCGCTGGATCCCGTCCGGCTATGGCGAGCGCTTCCGCTACGGCCACATCATCGAGGACGGCCGGCACCTGATCGTGTCGGGCGGAATCGGCATGTCGGTCGTGCCGATCCGGTTCGGCGTGCCGCCCGAGGTTCTGCTGATCAAGCTCGGCGGGTCGAGCGCCGTCGTTTGAGCTTCAGCAGACAAGCGCCTCGACCATCTGCAGCACGGCGCCGATGACGACGAGGAAGAAGCCAATCGGGATGATGAACAGCCCGATCAGGTATTTGAGCGTCGAGACCCCGAAGCTGACGACCTTCCAGCCAAAATCCTTGGTCGCCTTGCCGCGCCCGCAGGACTCTTCCGGCTTGTCCTGCGCCGTGAGTTCAGTGATCGAGGCGCGCAGATAGGGCGCGCCTGCCTGCGCCGATTGCAGCGGCGTGGCGGCGACAAGGATCAGGCAGAGCAGGGCGCGCAGCCAGACGAGGGCGCGGTTTCGCATCGGGACGCTTTCGGGCGAGCGTGTTGGACGCCCGTCTTAAACCGGAAAGCGAGCAGGCGAATCAACCCCGCCGCCGGAGAGGTCTTCAGCCCGGGCGTCCGAAGCCGCCCGCATGCAGCGCGTCCAGCGCCCCGGTCAACGCGATCTGGACGCCGACGCAGAGCAGCAGGAAGGCGGCCAGACGCCCGATGATCCGGACGCCGCTCGGTCCCAGCAGGGTGCTGATCCAGTCGCCCCAGCTGTAGGCGAGCCAGATGGCGACGGCGTTGGCGACGGCCGCGAGCGAGATGCCGACGCCGAAGGCTGTTAAGGCGACTGTTTCCGACGGTCGGGCGGCGCCGATCGCGATCGCCACGGCGATCGTGCCGGGGCCCGTCGTCAGCGGCATGGTCAGCGGGAAGAAGGCGACGTCGTCGGGGATGCCCTTGGCGTCCTCCGCCTCGGACTGCTTGCGCTGCTCGTTGTGCTCGGGCGCCATCAGCAGCCGCCAGCCGTTGACCGCGACCACCATGCCGCCCGCGATGCGCAGCGCCGGCAGGCTGACGCCGAAGAAGGCGAGCACATAGGCGCCGAGCCAGAGCGAGGCGAGCATCACCACCTCGGCGTAGATCGCGATCTTCCTCGCGAGCGCCACCCGCTCGGCGTGGCTGCGCTCGGCGGTGATCTGCGTGAAGATCAGCGCGCCGCCCATCGGGTTGATGATCGAGAACAGCGCCGAGCCCGCCAGCAGGAAGGCCTGCACCATGGCGAGCAGCCAGTTGATCACGGACATGGCGGAGCGCTCTGGAGCAGGGCGGAGCGCTTCTCGATACCTCCCCCTTGAGGGGAGGGGGGACTGTCAGCGCCGCCGCGCCCGATGGCCCTCATCGGCCCTCGCGCGCCCACGTCGCGGCGAAGGCGCCGACGAGCAGCAGCAGGCCCAGAATGCCGGCGAAGACCGGCAGAATGCCGATGCCGCGCACCACGCTGGCGTCGGCCTCCCTGACGCCGATCCAGTCGGCCCCAAAGGCGCGCGCGCCGGCCGAGACCGGCACGATGCGGGGCACAGTGAGCTCGGCGCCCGGCTCCGGCTCGACCCGGCGCGTCGAACCGCCGGTCGCGGTCGCGAGCGCGGCGAGCCGCTTGTCGGTCGAGGCGACTTCCGTGAACTCGCGCGGGTTGGGCGGCCCGACATTGACCAGGGTCGAGAAGGTTCCGTCGCTGGCGCGATGCAGGCCGAGCTCCGGCGTCTCGAGCGTGCCTCGCCACAGGCCCGGTTCGGCCTGCGTCAGCCGCACCTCCCGCGAAGTCCCGCCCGGGAGCGTCACGGTGACGGGCGCCGCCTCGTCCTTCAGCGTCTGGCGCTCGAGCGTGACCGTCTTGCCGGTCGCCTTGGCGCGCAGCGCCTCCTCCTCGAGGTCGGGCTCCTTCATCAGCCAGTGCGACAGCCGCCGAAGCAGGTCGACATGGGGGCCGCCGCCGTCGAAGCCGCGCGCCCAGAGCCAGGCGTGGTCGGACAGCAGCAGAGCGACGCGGCCCTTTTCCTCGCGCGCGAGCACGAGCAACGGGCGCTCGTCCGGCCCCTGCATCACCGCCTCGCCCTCGCGCAGCCGCGAGTCGACCATGCGGAACCAGGGCGCCCAGGCGGGCGGGTTCTGCTCGGAGCCCGGAAGGCCGCGCGTCACCGGGTGCTTCTTGCCCACAGTGGAGAGCTCGGCCTTGAACGGCCGCTCCACGACGCCGCCCATCGGCTCGGCCGGCAGGACGTTGGCGAGCGGGGTCTCGTAGAGCGAGCCGGGCTCGGAGTAGTCCGGACCGCCCGCGACCAGCACGGCGCCGCCGTCTCGGACGTAGCGGGCGATGTTGTCGAAATAGACGATCGGCAGGATGCCCTGGCGCGCGTAGCGGTCGAAGATGATGAGGTCGAACTCGTTGATCTTCTGGGAGAACAGCTCGCGCGTCGGGAAGGCGATCAGCGACAGCTCGTTGATCGGCGTGCCGTCCTGCTTCTCCGGCGGCCTTAGAATCGTGAAGTGGACGAGGTCGACCGAGGCGTCGGCCTTCAAGAGGTTTCGCCAGGTGCGCTCGCCGGCGTGCGGCTCGCCGGAGACCAGCAGCACGCGCAGCTTCTCGCGCACCCCGTCGATCGGGATCACGGCGCGGTTGTTGACCGTGGTGATCTCCTGCCCGGCGTCCTCGGCCTCGAGCTCGATGTAGTTGACGCCGGGATGTGAGACGGGGACGTCGATCGTGGTCGACTGGCCCGGCATCGCCTCGATGCGCTCGATCTCCTCGCCGTCGCGCCGCACCACGATCGGGACAGGCCGGCCGAGCCCGGCGCCGACCTCCTCGACCTTGAAGCCGACGGTCTGCGTTTGCCCGACGATGCCGAAGCGCGGCGCGAGCGTCAGCTGCACGCGCCGGTCGCGCTCGTCGGGACGACCGGTGATGAGCCCGTGGACGGGGCCTGCGAAGCCGAGGTCGCGCGCGCTCGGCGGCACGTCGTGGATCACGCCGTCGGTCACGAAGATCGCGCCCGAGACGCGCTCGGGCGGCACGTCCGCGAGGCCGTTGCGGAGCGCCGCGAACAGCTCGGTGCCGTCGCTCGCGGTTCCGTCCTGTCCGGCCTCGATCCAGCGGACTTCCGTGTTCTTGAGGCCCTGGAGGCGGGCTTCGAGCTGCTTGCGGACCTCGTCGGTCTGCGCCTTGCGCTGGTCGAGCGTCTGGCTTCCCGAGCGATCGACGACGACCGGCAGAATGTTGGTCAGCGGCTCGCGGTCCTCGCGGGTGAAAGACGGGTTCGCCAGCGCGAGCAGCAGGCAGGCGATCGCCCCCGCGCGCAGCCATGCGCCGCGCGTGCGCCCGAGGACGCAAAGCGCCGCGACGACGGCGCCCGCGGCGCCGAGCGCGAGAAGCGCCCAGAGCGGGATCAGGGGAGAGAAGGCGACGTCGATGGTCATGTCTCAGCCGTCGTCCCGGCCGGAGCGCAGAGCAAAGGCCGCCGCGCGTCCCTTCTCCCCTCGCGGGAGAAGGTGGCCGGAGCGAAGCGGAGGTCGGATGAGGGGGCCTCTCCGCTAGCGCGACGGTTCAGATTCATCCCGAAGCGCCCCCTCACCCTTACCCTCTCCCGCGAGGGGAGAGGGGAGGCGGCGACGTCGCGGCTGATTTTGAACGCAAAGCCTTTCACTGGCCGAGCCTTTCCAGCAGGGCCGGCACATGCACCTGGTCCGCCTTGTAGTTGCCGGTCAGCGTGTACATCACGATGTTGACCCCGACCCGGTAGGCCATCTCGCGCTGGCGCTCGTCCGACGAGGTCGGGAACAGCGGCGCGCCGTCGGAGCCGACGGCCCAGGCGCCGGCGAGGTCGGCGGAGGTGATCAGGATCGGCGAGACGCCGTCGCCCGCGCGCGCCGGACGGTCCTCGCCCTCCTCGGCGGGCGGCAGCGCCTCGACCCAGAGCGGGCTGCCGGAATAGCGGCCGGGGAAGTCGTTCAGCAGATAGAAGGCCTTGGTCAGTACGTGGTCCGGCGGCGCCTTTTCGAGCGCGGGCACGTCGAGGCCGTCGAGCAGCCTGCGCAGCGCGGGCCCCTGCGGGCCGGCGCCGGTCATGTCGGCGTCGCGCGTGTCGAACAGGATCGTGCCGCCCTGGCGCATATAGGCGTCGATGCGCTGCAGCGTCTCCGGGCTCGGGGCCGCCGCGCTTTCGGTCACCGGCCAGTAGATCAGCGGGAAGAAGGATAGCTCGTCCTTCGACGGATCGACCGCCATCGGCGTTCCCGGCTCGAGCGCCGTGCGCTCGGCGAGCGTCTGTGTCAGGCCCTCAAGGCCCGCCTTCGAGATGCGGTCGACCTCGAAGTCGCCGGTCGCGACATAGGCGAGGCGGGTCTGCAGCGTCGCCTCCAGCGCAAAGCGCTCGTCGACCGGCTGCTTCTTGTCGGGCGCTCCTTGCGCGAGAACAGGCGTCGCGGCCGCGAAGAGCCCGATCGCGAGACCCGCGACGATCAGCGAGGCCGCGCGCGGACGACGCCCGAGCAGCGCGGCGCCGCCCGCCATCAGGAAGACGATCAGGCTGTCGAGGATCGCAAACAGCGCCGCGAGCACGAACAGCCAGGGCGCGACCGGCGTCGGCTCCGGCGCGACGACCGGCGCGACCGAGGCCTGCAGTCCCGACAGGTCGAGCCGCGCGAGGCTCGCGCCGCCCGGCAGCAGGTTGACGGCGATCCCGCTGTCCGGCGGTCCGTAGAAGCCGGGCGGGTTCTCCTGCGTCGCGAAGGGCCGTCCCTCCGCCGGCGCGGGCTTTGCGGTGGCGGGAGGGCTGCGGAAGGCGCCGAAGCCGTCGAGCGTGCGCGAGGGCGGCAGCGTCGCCGCGCGCGGGGCCGGCCCCTGCGCGGCCTCACCCTTGGCCGGCTGGTCCTTCGCCTGCTCGCCCGCCGCGGCTTTCTGCGCCTCGGGGGCGGGCGGAGGCATCGAGCCGGCGAGATCGACGATGCGGCGGAGCATGTCCACGAACGCGCCGGAGAGCGGCAGGTTCGACCAGCGCGTGTCGGCGGTCACGTGGAACAGGACCGACAGGCCCTTTTCGCGGCGCTCGGCGGTGACGAGCGGCGTGCCGTCGCCGAGCGTCGCCCACACCTTTTCGGGCAGGTCCGCGTCGGGCTCGGCGAGCACCTGGCGGCTTACCGTCACGTCCTTGGGCGGGGCGAGCGGCGCGAAGGGACCGTCCGCGGCGTAGCTCGACAGCGGCTGCGGCGTCTCCCATGCCAGCGCGCCGCCGAGGATGCGGCCGCCTTGCCTCAGGCGCACCGGCGAGAGCTCGTCCTGCGGCGCGGCGGCGAGGCGGGGGCCCGCGAAGCGGATCAGCACGCCGCCCGCGCGTACCCACGCCGCGAGCTTCTCGTGGCTCTCGCGCGGCAGCGCGCCGACGTCGGCGAGCACGATGACCGGCAGCTTGTCGGCGACGAACTGGTCGACCGCCTGCGCGACCCCCTGTCCGCGCGCCTCGCGGACGTCCGCGAAGGGCCTGAGCGCCCGCGCGACATAGTAGGTCGGCGACAGCAGCGGCTGGGCGACGTCGGCGGTGGCGCCGGTCACGAGGCCGATGGAGCGGCGCTTGGAGCGCTGGTCGAGCAGCTGGACCCCGCCGGCGGACTTGGCGCCGACGATCTCGACGCGGGCGATGTCGTTGCGCAGCTCCACGGGCAGGTCGAAGGACGCGGTCGCGTCGCGTGCCCCGATCGCGAAGGCGGCGTCGACCTCGGCGAGCGAGCGGCCGCGAAGATCTGAGGCGCGCACCCGGATCGGCTCGACGCCGGCGGCCTCGGCGCGGAGCGCCTTCACGGTCATCGAGCCCGGCGAGTTCTCCGCCCCGACGAGCGCGCGGGCCGAACCGGTCGGTTCGACGCGCACCGCGAGCGGGCGACCGTTCAGCGCCTTCGCAAGAGCTTCCGCAAAGGCGCGGCCCTCGCCCGATGCGAGACCGTCCGAAATCCAGAGCGCGTCGGCGGACGGATTGGCCGCGAGGAATTTTTCGATCGGTCCGAGCTGGCCGCGCCGGTCGGGCGTGAAGGGTTCGGGCGAGAGCACCCGAAGGCGCTCGATCGCGGCGTCCGAGGCGGAGAGGCCGATGTCGCGCGGCGCGTCGGCGCTCGCAACCAGCGCGACGGGCCGGCCCGCATCGCCAGCCGACAGGATCGCGCCCTCGGCGGCCGCGACCCGCGCCGCCCAGTCCGGCGCTGCGGCCCAGCCGTTGTCGACGACGACCAGCAGCGGCCCGGAGCCGGCCGTCGCGGCGGGCGGCGGATTCCAGATCGGCTTGGCCAGCGCGAAGATCAGCAGGGCCGCGAGCGCAAGGCGCAGCAGCAGCAGCCACCACGGCGTCTTCACCGGCGTCTCGCGCTTTGCGACGACCTCGAGCAGCAGGCGCAGCGGCGGGAAGTCGATCTTCTTCGGCCGCGGCGGGGTGAGGCGCAGCAGCAGCCAGATCGCCGGCAGCAGGATCAGCGCGCCGAGCATCCACGGGCTGAGGAAGGCGAGGGGGAGCGCGCTCATCGCTCGGCCTCGCCGAGGCGGGCGTGCAATGCGAGCAGCGGCTCGGTCGCCGGGCGGTCGGTGCGGTGGATGGTGAAGGTCCAGCCGAACCGGCGCGCGATCTCGGCGAGCGCCGCGCGGTGCCGGGCGAGGCGCTCCTCGTAGCCGGCGCGCCAGTCCTCGGCGCGTCCGGCGACGAGCTTCAGCGGCGCGTCGGGATCGAGGAACTCGGTGCGGCCGGTGAAGGGGAAGGTCTCCTCGATCGGGTCGACGATCATGACCATATGGCCCCGGCCGCCGCGTCCGGCGAGGTTCGCGACCGCCGCGGCGATCTCCTCCTCCGGGGCGAGCAGGTCGCCGATCAGAACGGCCTCCGCGAGACGGGCGATCGGCGCCTCGGCCGGGGGCAGGCCGCTGGAGTCGTCGGCGGCGAAGGCGAGCGACTGGGCGAGCTTGTCGATGGCGAGCCGGCTCGCGGTCGGCCGGGTCAGGCCGAGCAGCCCGACCCGCTCGCCGCCGCGCACCAGCACGTCGGCGAGCGCAAGCCCGAGGACGACGGCCCGATCGAGCTTGGAGACCTCGGACAGGCTGGAGCGGTAGGCCATCGAGCGGGAGCGGTCGATCCAGAGCCAGACGGTGTGGGCCGCCTCCCACTCCTGCTCGCGGATATAGACGTGCTCGTCGCGCGCGGACCTTCGCCAGTCGATCTTCGTCGTCGGATCGCCGTCGGTGAAGCGGCGGAACTGCCAGAAATTCTCGCCGACGCCGGAGCGCCGCCGCCCGTGCAGGCCGTGGACGACGGTGGCGGAAGCGCGCCGGGCGGCGACGAGCAGGCGCGGAAGCGCTGCCGCGAGGCCGAGCGCGGCCTCTTCGTGGCGCGCCGTGATCTTCGCGTCCTGCGGGTCGACCAGCCCTGCGCGCGCCGCCATGCGCGTCAGCCGAGCCGCTCGACGAGCTTTGCGACGACGCCCGAAAGCGTCTCGCCGTCAGAGCGGGCGGCGAAGGTCAGCGCCATGCGGTGCTTCAGGACAGGCTCGGCGAGCGCTGCGACGTCGTCGATCGACGGGGCGAAGCGCCCGTCGAGCAGCGCGCGGGCGCGCACGGCGAGCATCAGCGACTGGCTGGCGCGCGGGCCGGGACCCCAGGCGATCTTGTCCGCAAAACCCTTGTCGGCGGTCTCGGGCCTGGCGGCGCGAACGAGGTCGAGGATCGCCTCGACGACGCTCTCGCCGACCGGCAGCCGCCGGACGAGGCGCTGGGCGCTCAAGAGGTCGTCGGCCGACAGCGCGGGGCGCGGCTTGGCCTCCTCGGCGCCGGTGGTCGCAAGCAGGATGCGCCGCTCGGCCTCGCGGTCCGGATAGTCGACGTCGATCTGCAGCAGGAAGCGGTCGAGCTGGGCTTCGGGCAGCGGATAGGTGCCTTCCTGCTCCAGCGGGTTCTGCGTCGCGAGCACATGGAACGGGCGGGGCAGGTCGTGCCGCACGCCCGCGACCGTCACGTGATACTCCTGCATCGCCTGCAGCAGCGCGGACTGCGTGCGCGGCGAGGCGCGGTTGATCTCGTCGGCCATCAGGAGCTGGGCGAAGACCGGGCCGCGCACGAAGCGGAACGAGCGCTTGCCGTGGGCGTCTTCGTCCAGCACCTCCGAGCCGAGAATGTCGGACGGCATCAGGTCGGGCGTGAACTGGACTCGGCGGGCGTCGAGGCCGAGCACGGTGCCCATGGTGTCGACGAGCTTGGTCTTGGCGAGGCCGGGCACGCCGACCAGCAGCGCGTGGCCGCCGCAGAGCACGGTGAGCAGCGCGTGGTCGACGACCTTCTGCTGGCCGAAGATGATCTCGCCGATGGCGGCCCGGGCCCCGGCGACATGCGCCCCGATCGCCTCGGCGCCCCGGACGATTGCGGCGTCGAGATCCGTCGCCCCGACTTCGGTCGCCCCTTGAGCCTGGCTCATCAAAAAACCTCTCCTCGCGCGGCTTCGCGCAGGTTACGCGCTGCGCCGCCCATCGGACGCCTGTCGGTCCGGCAATGCAACCCTTGGGCCGGCGCGCGCCGCCCGTGCCCTCTGCGGGGGTGGACCTTATCCACGGGCGGTCGCCGCCTTAAGTTCAGGCAAGCCAGCGAAAGGGGCGAGACCAAGGCCCGACCGAGGCGGCATGGCTCGCAAAGCAGGAGCGCCGGAAAACGTGAGCGTCGACGAACAGGATCCGATCGCACGAGATCCGACCGCCGAGGGGGCGGCCCGGATGAAGGCGCTCGCGGAAGCCGCGAAGGCGGCCTCGTCGCGCGGCCCGGCGCCAGTGCATCTCTGGAACCCCAAGCATTGCGGCGACATCGACATCGTCATCAAGGCCGACGGGACCTGGCTTTATCGTGGTTCGCCGATCGGCCGGCCCGCGCTGGTCAAGCTGTTCTCGACCGTGCTCCGGCGCGACCCCGACGGCTACGTCCTCGTCACCCCGGTCGAGAAACTGTCGATCACGGTCGAGGATGCGCCGTTCCTCGCCGTCGAAATGGCGAGCGAAGGGGAGGGCGACGGTCGCGTGATCCGCTTCCGGACCAATGTCGACGAGACGCTCGACGCCGGGCCCGAAAACCCGATCAGGTTCGAGGAAGGCGAGGGCGGCGGCTTCAAGCCGTATGTGAAGGTCCGGGGCGAACTCTGGGCGCTGCTTGCGCGATCGGCAGTCTATGACCTCGTCGATCTCGCCGAGGAGACGGACGGCCGACTCGGGGTCTGGTCGCGCGGGGCGTTCTTCCCGATGAGCGGTGCGGCCGCGTGACGCTTCTTGCAGAACGGTTCTCGCTTGCGGAGTTCCGCCTGCGCGCCGGCGAGCGGCTGCTGCCGTCGCCGCCCGATCCCGACGATCCGGAGACCGTGCCGATCGGCGAGTTCGCGCTGCTTGCGCCCGACCGGATCCCGCGCGCCGCGGCGGTTCTGGTCGGGGTCGTCGCGCGCGAGGAGCCGCAGCTGCTGTTCACCCAGCGCGCCAAGGACCTGCCGGTGCACGCCGGCCAGATCTCCTTTCCCGGCGGCAAGCGCGAGCCCGCGGACGCGTCCCCGCTCGCAACCGCGCTTCGGGAGGCGCATGAGGAGGTCGGGCTCGAGTCCCGGCTCGTGAAGCCGCTCGGCTATCTCGACCTCTACGTCACGAATTCGGGTTTCGGCATCGTCGGCGTGGTGGCGGAGATCGATCCCGGCTATCGACTGACCCTGTCGCCGGGCGAGGTCGCGGACGCCTTCGAGGTCCCGCTCGCCTTCCTGATGAGCGCCGAGAACCACAGCGTCGAGATGCGCGAATGGAATGGCGGCCTGCGCGAGGTGCATCACATGCCCTGGGAGGACCGCCACATCTGGGGCGTCACCGCAGGCGTGCTGAAGAACCTCTACGAGCGTTTGTACGAATGACGAGCCGCGAGTCCCGATGAGCCGCATCGCCTTCCAGCTTCTGCTGTTCCTGCTGCCCTTCGCGGCCTATGCGGTGTGGCTCCATTTCACGGATCGGGGCTGGCGCGCGCCCGAGCGCTGGAAGGGCGTGCCGCTGGTCTGGCTGATCGCCGCCGGCACCGTGCTGACGCTCGGGAGCCTCGTCCTGCTCGCGTTGACGACGGGCGGGTCGACCCGCGCGATCTATGTGCCGGCGCATATGGAGAACGGCGTCTTCGTGCCGGGCAAGATCACCGAACCGGACAGGAAATGACCGAGGCGACGACCCGGCTCACTGATGCGTCCTGGTTGGAGCGGCCCGCGCTCGCGGCGCTGCTCGACGCGCTCGACGCGGACGGGGAGGAGGCGCGCGTCAATGGCGGCGCGGTGCGCGACGCGCTGCTTGGACTGCCGCTGGGGGACGTCGACGTCGCGACCACCTCCCATCCCGACGAGGTGACGCGCCGCGCTAGGGCCGCCGGCTGGAAGGTGGCTCCCACGGGGATCGAGCACGGCACCGTCACGGTCATCGTGGACGGCCAGCCCTTCGAGGTGACGACGCTGCGCCGCGACGTCGCGACCGACGGGCGCCGCGCGGTCGTCGCCTTCACGCGCGACTGGGCCGAGGACGCGCAGCGGCGCGACCTCACCATTAACGGCCTCTACCTCGACCGCCGGGGCGTCGTGCACGACACGGTCGGCGGGCTCGACGACCTTAAGGCGCGCCGGGTGCGCTTCATCGGCTCGGCGCGCGAGCGCATCCGCGAGGATTTTCTGCGCACGCTGCGCTTCTTCCGCTTTCATGCGCGCTTCGCTGAGGGAGAGCCCGACGCGGAAGGTTTTGCGGCCGCCATCGTCGAGCGCGAGGGGCTGCGGCGGCTGTCCGGCGAGCGGGTGCGGGCGGAACTGCTCAAGCTGCTGGTCGCCCGCCGCGCGCCCGAGACGGTCGCCGTCATGGCCGGCGCGGGCCTTTTCGCGCCGCTGCTCGGCGGCGCGCCGCGACCGTCCCGCCTGAAGCGCCTCGCCGCGCTCGACGCGGACGCGCCGGACGGCCTGCTGCGTCTGGCGGCGCTCACGCAGTTCGTGGCGGAAGATGCGGAACGACTGCGCGAGAGGCTGAAACTGTCGAACGCGGAGAGCGCCCGGCTCGACGCCATCGGCGACCTGACGCCCCGTCCCGATCCCGCCGCCGGGGAGCAGGCCGCGAAGGCCGCGCTCTATCGCCACGGACCGGCCGCCTTCCGTGACCGCGCGCTGCTCGCCTTCGCCGACGCCGGCGCCGCGCCCGACGATCCTGCGTGGCGAGACTTCGCCGCACTTCTCGATCGCTGGACCCCGCCCGCCATGCCCGTCACGGCCGCCGAGCTGATGGACCGAGGCGTCGCGAAGGGGCCGGAGCTGGGTCGCCTGCTGAAGGCGATGGAGGCGGCCTGGATCGCGGCTGGGTTTCCGCAGGAAAGATCCGAGATCGACGCGCTCGTGGATCGTGCGCTCTGAGCACGCAGTTCGCTTCAGTCGAACCGGCCGTCCCGGCCCGTCACGGCCAGGCCGCGTGCGGCGGCAGCGAGGACAGGATCGAGGCGACGTTGCCGCCGGTCTTCAGCCCGAAGATCGTGCCGCGGTCGTAGAGCAGGTTGAACTCGACATAGCGGCCGCGGCGCACGAGCTGCTCGGCGCGGTCGGCCTCGGTCCAGTCCTTCGAGAGATTCGCGCGCACGATCTTCGGATAAACCTCGAGAAAGGCCTCGCCCACGGCCCTGGTGAAGGCGAAGTCGGCTTCGAAGTCGCCGGTGTCGAGCCAGTCGTAGAAGATGCCGCCGATGCCGCGCGGCTCGCCGCGATGCTTCAGGAAGAAGTAGTCGTCGCACCAGGCCTTGTACTTGGCGTAGTCCGCGACCGGATGCGCCTCGCAGGCCCTGCGGAAGGCGTCGTGGAACGCGACCGAATCCGGATCGTCCTGCGTGCGCCGGCGGTCGAGCACCGGGGTGAGGTCGCCGCCGCCGCCGAACCACGCCTTCGAGGTGACGACGTGGCGGGTGTTCATGTGGACGGTCGGGACGTTCGGATTCCACGGATGGGCGATCACCGAGATGCCCGAGGCCCAGAAGCCGGGCGCGTCCATCGCGCCGGGGATGTCCTTGCGGAACTCGGGCGCGAACTCGCCATGGACGGTTGAGACGTGGACCCCGACCTTCTCGAAGACGCGGCCCTTCATCAGCCCCATGACGCCGCCGCCGCCGGGCGCGCCGGAATGGTCGGTGCGCTCCCACGGCGTGCGCTCGAAGCGTCCGGCAGGCGCGTCGCCGCCCGCCTCGTCCTCGATCGCCTCGAGCGCGGCGTGGAGCTGGTCCCTGAGATTTTCGAACCAGACGCGGGCCGCGGACTTGCGCTGTTCGAGATCGGCGATCGGCAGGGACATCGGAAACTCCGGGCGTTGCAGTCGTGGTCTAGCCTTCGATGGGCCCGCAGGGGAAGCCGGACGTCTGCCTGAGCGCCTCGCCCAGAACCATCGCGCCCGCGACGGCGACGTTCAGCGAGCGGAGTTCTGGCTGCATCGGGATCCGCACGCGCATATCGGCCGCCGCGTGCACCTCGTCCGGCACGCCCGCCGATTCGCGGCCGACCATCAGCACGTCGCCGGTTTCGAAGGCGACGTCATGGTGCGGCGTCGATCCGCGGGTCGTGATCAGCACAAGCCGTCGCCCCGCCTTGCGCCTTTCCGACTCGAACGCCGCGAACGAGAGGTGCCGCACGATCTCGACGTGGCCGAGATAATCGAGCCCGGCCCGCCGGAAGGCGCGGTCGGAGACGGGAAATCCCGCGGGCTCCACGATGTCGACCGCAACGCCCATGCAGGCGGCGAGCCGGATCAAGGTGCCGGCGTTCTGGGGGATGTCGGGCTGGTAGAGCGCTAACCGCATCGCACAATATTTTTGTTGCATTGCAAAATTCGTCGGTCCATTTGGATTCCCGTGCGACAAGGTGTCGTGGCGCGCCAGCGGGGGTTGGCCATGCTCTTGCCGCATGGCACATAGCGCCGGTCCTCAGATCCATTCCAACTCGAATGTGACCGGGGGCGCGGCTGTGCGGGTCGGCGATCCGTTTGCGGCCACTTTACGTAGCTGCGGACGGGAGACCGACGAGTGACCGCGACTGACGACGCGCACGACCCAGGTCGACGCGACTTTCTGTTCCTCGCCACGGGCGCCTGGGCGGCCGCCGGCGCGGGCTTTCTGGCCTGGCCGTTCATCTCGCAGATGAACCCCGACGCCGCCTCGCTGGCGCTCGGCTCGACCGAGGTCGACCTCGGCCAGATCTCCGAGGGCCAGGTCATCTCGATCAAGTGGCGCGGCAAGCCGGTCTTCATCTGGAACCGGACGAAGGCCCAGATCGAGGAGGCCAAGAAGGTCGATCTTGGCCAGCTTCCCGACAAGAGCGCCCGCAACGAGAACCTGCCGTCCGACGCGCAGGCCACCGACGTGAACCGCGCGGCGTCCGGCAAGGAGAACTGGCTCGTCGTGGTCGGCGTCTGCACCCATCTCGGCTGCATCCCGCTGTCCAACTCCGGCGATTTCGGCGGCTGGCTGTGCCCGTGCCACGGCTCGCACTACGACAGCGCAGGCCGCATCCGCCGCGGTCCGGCCCCCGAAAATCTGCACGTTCCGCCCTACGCCTTCGAAGGCGACAGCAAGATCAAGATCGGTTGACCGAACGCGCTCCGGGACTTCAGGTCCTGAGCGCCGCCGGCATGTGAGGCTTCCTTCATGCAGGGACATTCGACGTATCGACCGACCGGCGGCGTCGCGAAGTGGCTCGAGGACAGGCTCCCGATCGTGGGGCTCGTTCACTCCAGCGCCGTGGCCTATCCGGTTCCGCGCAACCTGAACTACCTCTGGACGTTCGGCGGCATCCTCACCTTCATGCTCGTCGCCCAGATCCTGACCGGCGTGGTGCTCGTGATGCACTACGTGCCGGACGCCACCAAGGCGTTCGAGTCGGTCGAGAAGATCATGCGCGACGTGAACTACGGCTGGCTGCTTAGGTATCTGCACGCCAACGGCGCCTCGATGTTCTTCATCGCGGTCTACATCCACATGTTCCGCGGGATGTACTACGGCTCCTACAAGGCGCCGCGCGAGGTGCTGTGGATCCTCGGCGTCATCATCTTCCTGCTGATGATGGCCACGGCCTTCATGGGCTACGTGCTGCCGTGGGGCCAGATGTCCTTCTGGGGCGCCACCGTCATCACCAACCTGTTCTCGGCCATCCCGATCGTCGGACCGTCGATCGTGACCTGGCTGTGGGGCGGCTTCTCGGTCGACGACGCGACGCTGAAGCACTTCTTCTCGCTGCACTACCTGCTGCCCTTCGTGATCGCCGGCGTCGTCGGCCTGCACATCTGGGCGCTGCACCACGTCGGCCAGAACAATCCCGACGGCGTCGAGATCAAGGACATCCGCAAGGACACCGTGCCGTTCACGCCCTATGCGACGCTGAAGGACGGGGTCGGGCTTGTCTTCTTCCTGATCTTCTTCGCCTATTTCGTGTTCTACATCCCGAATTACCTCGGACATGCGGACAACTACATCAAGGCGAACCCGCTGGTGACGCCGGCGCACATCGTTCCGGAATGGTACTTCCTGCCGTTCTACGCGATCCTGCGCGCCATCCCATCCAAGCTCGGCGGCGTCATCGCCATGTTCGGCGCGATCGCGGTGCTGTTCGTCCTGCCGTGGCTCGACCGCTCGAAGGTCCGCTCGGCGAAGTACCGCCCGCTGTTCAAGCAGTTCTTCTGGGTGTTCGTCGCCGTCGCCGTCCTGCTGGGCTGGCTCGGCTCGAAGCCGCCGGAGGGCGTCTACGTCACGCTGTCGCGCCTTGCGACCGCCTACTACTTCATCCACTTCCTCGTCATCCTGCCGCTGCTCGGCACCTTCGAGAAGACGAAGCCCTTGCCCGCCTCAATCGCGGACTCGGTGCTCGGCTCCTCCTATGGCGGCGCGCACGCTGCGGCCGCGGCCGCTCCGGAGACGCGCGGATGACCCGGCAGACCAGCATCAGGACCGACGGTTCGGCGATGACCTTCTCCGCCCGCAAGGCGATCCGCTCGCTCGCCCTCATCCTCGGCGTCGGCCTCGGCATCGTCGCCGCGGACGTGCAGCGCGCCGGCGCGGCCGAGCAGGAGCACCCGCCGCGCATGAGCTGGAGCTTCTGGGGGCCGCTCGGCCACTATGACGCGGGACAGCTGCAGCGCGGCCTCAAGATCTATCGCGAGGTCTGCTCGAGCTGCCACGCGCTCTCGATGGTCGCGTTCCGCAACCTCGCGGATGAGGGCGGCCTGACCTACAGCGAGGACCAGGCCAAGACGATCGCGGCCGAGTATCAGGTCAAGGACCCGCAGCCGAACGACAAGGGCGAGTTCCCCGAGCGGCCGGGCCGGCTGTCGGACTACTTCCCGAGCCCGTTCCCGAACGAGGAGGCGGCGCGCGCCGCGAACGGCGGGGCCTATCCGCCGGACTTCTCGACGCTCGCCAAGGCGCGCACCTACGAGCGCGGCTTCCCGTGGTTCCTGATCGACATCTTCGGCCAGTACCAGGAGCAGGGCCAGGACTACATCCACGCTCTGCTGACCGGCTATCAGGAGCCCGAGCACGGCGAGAAGCCGCTGCGCCCGGGCCTGCACTACAACAAGTATTTCCCCGGACACTGGATCGCGATGGGCAAGCCCATCTCGGACGGGCAGGTGGACTACACCGACGGCACGCCGACCACCGTGGAGCAGTACTCCAAGGACGTCGCCGCCTTCATGACCTGGGCCGCCGAGCCGCACCTCGCGGCGCGCAAGCAGATGGGCCTGAAGGTGATGTTCTTCCTGATAGTCTTCGCGGGCCTGCTGTTCTACGTGAAGAAGTCGGTCTGGAGCGACGTGAAGGTCCGCACCGCCTGAGGGCGCGTCGCGGAACGCACGGACTGTCGAACGGCGGGTCTCGGCCCGCCGTTTCCATGTGAGGGGGACGAGCGCGATGGCGAAGGCCGTTCTCGGGGTGATCGGCGGATCGGGCGTCTACGACCTGTCGCTGCTCACCGACGTCGAGGAGCTGAAGGTCGAGAGCCCGTGGGGCGAGCCCTCGGCCAATCCGATCCAGGGCATGATCGGGGCGACGCGCGTTGTTTTCCTGCCGCGCCACGGCGCCGGGCACAGGCTCGGCCCCTCCGACATCAACTACCGCGCCAACATCGACGTGCTGAAGCGCGCCGGCGTCACCGACCTCGTCTCCATCTCGGCCTGCGGCTCCTATCGCGAGGAGCTGCCGCCCGGCATGTTCGTGCTTGTCGACCAGTTCATCGACCGCACCTTCGCCCGCAAGACCTCGTTCTTCGGCGCCGGCTGCGTGGCGCACGTCTCGTTCTCCGACCCGGTCGCGCCGAACCTCGTCGCCCGTCTCGCCAAGGCCGCGGCGGAGGAGGGCGTGCCGCACGTCGTCGGCGGGTCCTATGTCTGCATGGAGGGCCCGCAGTTCTCCACGCGGGCCGAGTCCGTCGCCTACAAGGCGATGGGCGCCTCGGTGGTCGGCATGACCAACATGCCCGAAGCCAAGCTCGCGCGCGAGGCGGAGCTGCCTTACGCGACCGTCGCCATGGTCACCGACTACGACGCATGGCGCCCGCACGAGGTCGGGGTGGGGGTCGCCGAGATCCTCGCCGTCATGCGCGAGAACGGCGACAAGGCGCGCCGGTTGCTGGCGCGTTTCGCCTCCGAATTCCCGCAGGAGCACGAGGCCTGCCCGATGGGCTCGGACCGCGCGCTCGATTTCGCGCTGGTCACCGCGCCGGAGCATCGCGACCCGGAGCTTCTGAAGAAGCTCGACGCTGTCGCAGGGCGTGTGCTGGGCGCCTGACGGAAGCGCGCTGCGCCGTTGATCGACCCTGAAACATCGCCTCGGTTCGGGCCGCGGTCGATCCGTCATGCCCCCGTCAGGCTGCGCCGCTACGTTTCCGCCGCAATCGGAACGGTCCGGCGTCGCCCCACGAGAGGCCCCATGCGCACCAAGCTCCTGAAACTCGGCCTCGCGGCCGCCATCGGCGCGTCCGTCATGGGCGCGGCGGCACCTGCGGCGGCGAATGACGAAAGCGTCCGGCAGGACAAAGGCGCGATCAACGTGCAGCTCGGGCCGCGCCCGTTCTTCCTCATCAACGACATGGCCGACAGCCCGCTGAAGCGGAAGCTGCAGCAGTGCGAGAACCGGACCTTCCGGCCGAGCGACTTCTCCATCGGCCATCGCGGCGCGCCGCTCCAGTTCCCCGAGCACACGCGCGAATCCTACGAGGCGGGCGCGCGCATGGGCGCCGGCGTCCTCGAATGCGACGTCGCCTTCACCAAGGATCTGGAGCTGGTCTGCCGCCACGCGCAGAACGACCTGCACACCACGACCAACATCCTGCTCACCCCGCTCGCCGAGAAGTGCACCAAGAAATTCACCCCCGCGACGCTCGGCGACAATGGCGAGGTCGTGACCCCGGCCAGCGCCGAGTGCCGCACCAGCGACATCACCCTCGCCGAGTTCAGGACGCTGCGCGGCAAGATGGACGCCTCCAATCCGCGCGCGACGACGGTCGAGCAATATGTCGGCGGCACGCCGGACTTCCGCACCGACCTCTATGCCGGCCCGACCAGCGGCCATCTGATGACGCATCGCGAGAGCATCGAGCTGTTCAAGCAGCTCGGCGTGAAGATGACGCCGGAGCTCAAGAGCCCGGTCGTGCCGATGCCGTTCCGCGGCTTCACGCAAGCGGAATACGCGCAGAAGATGATCGACGAGTACAAGGCCGCCGGCGTGAAGGCCAAGGACGTGTTCCCGCAGTCCTTCGACAAGAACGACGTGCTCTACTGGGTCGACAAGGAGCCGGCCTTCGGCCGCCAGGCGGTCTATCTCGACGACGCCGAGACGGTCGCCGACCTGCCGACCGCAGGCGAGCTCGAGAAATACCGGCAGCAGGGCATCCGCATCTGGGCCCCGCCGGTCTTCGCGCTTCTCGACGTGAACTCCAAGAACGAGATCGTGGCGTCCAAGGCGGCGAAGAACGCCAAAGCCGCCGGCCTCGACATCATCACCTGGTCGCTGGAGCGCTCGGGCCGGCTCGCGGACCTGAACGGCGACTTCTACTACCAGACGATCGAGAAGGCGGTCTCCCGCGAGGGCGACCTGATGCGCGTCATCGACGTGCTGGCGCGGGACGTCGGCGCGCGCGCCATCTTCTCCGACTGGCCGGCGCCGGTCAGCTATTACGCCAACTGCATGAGCGCGAAGTAGGCCGAAAGCTCGCGGCGAACGAAAGGCCGCGCGCCCTGAGCGAGAGCGGCCCCTTGGGGCGTCGCTCTCGCTGGCGGATGGCCTGGGGGGACCGGCCCGCCGGACGTCCCGGCCGTCGCCGGCGTCGAGACGCGGGCGGAACCTGAGATGATCTCGAAGGCGGAAAGGTGGCGGTTCGGAGTCCCGATGTCGCCAATCGCGGCGTGAGGGCTTCCGAACGTTTCCCGCCCGGTTTCGGCAATCTCCGGTTACACAGTCGCGTTCGCCCCGCAGCCTCCGTTCGGCTAGGAGAAGGGCCGAACAAGATGTCTCGCCGTGGACGCCGTCGTGGTCCAGTCGCCTCATGTCCTCGTCGTCGATGACGACGAGGAAATCCGCACGCTGCTCGGTCGCTACCTGACGACCCAGGGTTTCCGCGTCTCGCTCGCCGCCAGCCTCGGCCAGCTCCGGACGCGCCTTGAGGGCGGCCGTCCCGACCTCATCGTGCTCGACGTGATGCTGCCGGACGGTTCCGGCGTCGACTTCTGCCGCGACGTCCGCGCGACCTCGTCCGTGCCGATCATCCTGCTGACCGCGCTGAAGGAAGACGTCGACCGCATCATCGGGCTCGAGATCGGCGCGGACGACTACATCGGCAAGCCGTTCAACCCGCGGGAGCTCGCGGCGCGAATCCGCGCCGTGCTGCGGCGGGCGGGCGAGCCGGCCCGGGAGACGCCGTCGTCCGCCGGGCGGCTCTACCGCTTCGCCGGATTCGTCGTCGACGTCGACGCACGCAGGATCGCGGACGCGTCGGACGAGGAGCTTCCGTTCACGGCGGCCGAGTTTGACCTCCTGCTCGCCTTTCTCGAACGTCCGGGCCGCGTGCTTTCCCGCCAGCAGATTCTGGAGATCACCCGCGGGCGCGACCTCGGCGCGTTCGACAGGTCCGTCGACGTGCTGGTGAGCCGCGTGCGCCGCAAGCTCGGCGACGCCGGCACGTTCCAGATCCTGAAAACGCTGCGGCATGGCGGCTACCAGTTCACCGCCCGCGTCGAGACCGAAGGCGGCGAGGCGAAATGAGCCGCCTCGGCGCGCGCATCTCCGTTCTGCTCACGCTTGCGATCCTGTTCGTCGTCGGCGCGGCGACGGCGCTCGTTCTGGCGCTCATGAAGCCGCCGCCGGCCGGCCGGCCCGACGAGTCGTACCGCGTGGCCACGCGGCTCGCGCTGTTCGCGCAGACGGCGACGAGCCTGCAGCCGGACGACTGGCGGCGCCTGGTCGGCCCGGAGGCGCGGATCGGGGCCGCGCCGCCTGCCGCGCCGACGGACGAGCGGCGATCCGCCGATCTGGCGGAGGCGCTCGCCACGAAGGGCGTCGCGGGCGAGGCGCGCGTCACTCGACCCGAGGGCGGCGACCGGCCGACCGCTGCGCTGCGCCTGGCCGACGGCCGCTGGCTGTCGATGGTCGCCGACGGCCGGCCGGAGGGTCCGCCCCCGCACGCCTGGATGGCCTTCGCCTTCTGGCTCGCGCTGATCTCTCTGGGCACGGCGGGGCTCGTGGTGTTCGCGGTCATGCGCGCGACGCGTCCGCTCGCGGCGCTCGAGCGCGCGGCCGCCGAGATCGGCCGGCAGGGAGACTTCGTCGAACTGCCGGAGACCGGGCCGGCCGAGGTAAGGGCCGCGACGCGCGCCGTCAACGAGCTGTCGCGCCGGCTCGGCGCGGCGATGGAAAGCCGCATGCGGCTCGTCGCGGCGGCGGGCCACGACCTGCGCACGCCGATGACGCGCATGCGCCTCAGGGCGGAGTTCCTCGGGCCGGAGGCCGAGCGCGAGAAGTGGCTCGCTGATCTCGACGAACTCGACCGCATCGCCGACAGCGCGATCCGGCTGGTGCGCGAGGAGGTCGATCCGGACGCGCACGAGACGATCGAGATCGACGTC
This sequence comes from uncultured Methylopila sp., assembly GCA_902168115.1. Taxonomy (GTDB): domain Bacteria; phylum Pseudomonadota; class Alphaproteobacteria; order Rhizobiales; family Methylopilaceae; genus Methylopila. Next base: position 114,998 of record CABHPB010000072.1, read on the forward strand.
ATGGCGCGGGAGATCGCCGCGGAGCTCGCGGAGATCGGGCTATCCGTCCGGGTCGCCCGCACGACGCCGGCGGTGACCGTGGCGCGCCCGACCGCGATGCGGCGCGCCCTGCGGAACCTTTTCGTCAACGCGGCGACGCACGGCGCGTCGGCGGTCGTCGCGGTCGAGACCCGGTCGGACCGGGTGGCGGTGATCGTCGAGGACGAGGGGCCGGGCATACCGCCCGAGTTGATCGAGCGCGCCTTCGAGCCGTTCTTCCGGGTCGATCCGGCGCGGTCCTCGCCGATCGCCGGGGCGGGGCTCGGCCTTGCGATCGCCAAGGAGATCGTAACGCGCAACGGCGGCGACCTGACGCTTGCGAACCGGCCCGCGGGCGGCCTGATACAGGTCGTGACGCTGCCCGCCGCGCCGACGTCATCGGCCTCTCAAGTCAATGCCGGACGTCGCTGAACGTAACTGAACGTTTCTGCGCGTAAATATTTGTAAGTTATTGAATTTACGCCCGTTTTTAAACCGGAAAGGCACGCCGATTGCGCGAGCCTCATGCCCGCCGATCCGTGGCCGGGCGTCCGGACGGCGTGACGTGACGCCGTCGAGAGGGTGCAGACATGAGCATAAGCGCATTAAGCAGCGGACAAAGCTCGATGATTTCGAGCCTGATGATGAAGGCCCTGGACAAGGACTCGAGCGGCGCCGCCTCGCTCGACGAGTTCAAGTCGGTCGGGAAAAGTTTGCCGAGCGGCAGTTTCGACCAGAGCGAAGACGCGCTCTCCAAGGCGTTTTCCTCGCTCGACGCCGACAGCAACGGGTCGCTGACCGAGTCCGAGATCGCCCAGGGTCTTGCGAAGTTCTCCTCCGAAAGCGCCGGCGCGCTGCTCGGGCAGCAGGAGGCCGGCGGCATGCCGCCCCCTCCGCCGCCCGGAGGGGGCAAGGGCGAGAGCATGTTCGAGACCGCCGACGCCGACGGGTCGGGTTCGGTGTCGCTCGAGGAGTTCACGGCTGTGGGTCCCGAGGGCGCCGACACCGAGAAGGTCGAGGAGCTGTTCTCCTCGATCGATACGGACGGCGACGGCGAGATCAGCTCCGACGAAGACGAGACGTTCCGCGCCGCGCAGGGTCCGGGCGGGCCCGGCGGCGCCGGCGGCCCGCCGCCGTCCGGTCCGCCGCCGTCGGGCTCGGAGAGCGACGACGAGGAGGACACGGCCTCGACGCTGCTGTCGAGCCTCTCCGATCTCCTGGAGGCGCAGAGCGCCTATGCGAAGTCGGCGTCGGGCGTGTCGTCCTATCTGGACGAGGCGATATCGAGCCTGTTCTCCGCGGCGGCCTGACCGCCGGTACACGTCGCCGCGCCCGATCGGCGCGGCGACGGCCCGCTCATGCGGGCCGCGTCTCCACGAACACTGCGCTCGTGAAGCGGAAGGCCTCGACGCCGTTCTGGTTGAGGGCGGTGTTCAGGCCGTTGAGCAGGCCCCAGCCGGGACGGCTTGCGCTCGGGCGCGTCTCCAGCACTTCGGCGTAATAGGTCAGGGTGTCGCCGGCCATCACGGGAACGCGCCAGCGCAGGTCCGTGAAGCCGGGGGAGGGGCCGGCGCGGCCGACCGGCAGCCCCGCCATCATGCGCTCCTTCGCCATCCGGATCTGGTAGGCGACCATCAGCTTCATCCAGATCGCGCAGGTGTGCCATCCGGAGGCCGCGAGCCCCTTGAACGGCCCGGCGAGGCCGGCCTCCTCGCTGAGGTGGAAAGGCTGCGGATCGTAGCGCCCGGCGAAGCGGACGATCTCTTCGGCGGTGAACAGGTAGGAGCCGATCTCGGCCTTCGCGCCGACGTCGTAGTCCTCGAGATACATCAGGCGGCTTCCCTGCGGCGGCCGAACATGATCGAGCCGACCTGCCGCATCACCACGGCGTCGTGCTGGTTCATGACGTCGAAGGCGAACTTGACGATGCCGACGTCGGACCGGGTCATGGAGCGGCGCGCCGACAGCACCTCGCGACGGACCCGCAGCGTGTCGCCGGCGCGGACCGGCGCGCGCCACTCGACGCTGTCGATCCCGGGCGCGCCCATCGAGGTCGCCTCGAGGAGGAAGCCCTCGCAGTTCATGCGCATCAGCAGGGCGGTCGTGTACCAGCCGGAGCCGATCAGCTCGCCGAGCATCGAGCCGTGCGCCGCCTTCTCCGACACGTGCATCGGCTGCGGGTCGTACTCCTGCGCGAACTCGACCATCTGGTCGCGGTCGACGACGAGCCCGCCATATTCGACGACCTCGCCGGGCCGGAAGTCCTCGAAGGCGTAGCGCGGCTGGCTCATCGTCGTCGTCTCAGTTCGCGAAGCGGAAGTGCAGAACGTCGCCGTCGGCGACGACGTAGTCCTTGCCCTCGAGCCTCATCTTGCCCGCCTCCTTGGCGCCGGACTCGCCCTTGAGCGAGACGTAGTCGGCGTAGGCGATGGTCTCCGAGCGAATGAAGCCCTTCTCGAAGTCGGTGTGGATCACGCCGGCGGCCTGAGGGGCCCGCGTGCCCTTCTCGATCGTCCAGGCGCGCGCTTCCTTCGGTCCCACGGTGAAGTAGGTGACGAGGCCGAGCAGGCCGTAGCCGGCGTTGATCAGGCGGTCGAGGCCGGTCTCGTGAAGGCCGAGCGCGTCGAGATATTCCGCGCGCTCGCCCGCGGGGAGCGTCGCGATCTCGCTCTCGATCTTGGCGGAGATGACGACGGCGACGGCGCCCTCTTCCTTCGCGCGGGCCTCGACCCTCGCAGAATAGGCGTTGCCCTCGGCGGCGGACTCCTCGTCGACGTTGGCGACGTAAAGCACGGGCTTGGAGGTCAGCAGGTTCAGCGCCTCGAAGGCGGCGCGCTCGTCGTCGGCGATCTTGGCGAGCCGCGCCGGCTTGCCGTCGCGCAGCAGCGGCAGGACGCGGTTGACGAGCTCGATCTGCTCCTTGGCTTCCTTGTCGCCGCCGCGGGCGCGCTTCTCGAGATTGACGACGCGCTTCTCAAGGCTTTCGAGGTCGGCGATCATCAGTTCGGTCTCGACCGTCTCGGCGTCGGACAGCGGATCGATCTTGCCCTCGACATGGGTGATGTCGTCGTCCTCGAAGCAGCGCAGGACGTAGGCGATCGCGTCGACCTCGCGGATATGGGCGAGGAACTGGTTGCCGAGGCCTTCGCCCTTGGAGGCGCCGCGGACGAGGCCGGCGATGTCGACGAAGGTCAGCCGCGTCGGGATGATCTGCGCGGACTTGGCGATGTCCGCCAGCGCATCGAGCCTGGAATCCGGCACCGCCACCTCGCCGACATTCGGCTCGATGGTGCAGAACGGATAGTTCGCAGCCTGCGCGGCGGCGGTCTGCGTCAGCGCGTTGAAGAGCGTCGACTTGCCGACGTTCGGCAGGCCGACGATGCCGCATTTGAAGCCCATGGGGTCAGTCGCTCGTCGATCGGGTTATTGTGGGGTCGGCGGCTTCTAGCACGCCGTCGAATTCAGGCGCGACCCTCGCCGAGGCGCGCCACCTCTGCGAAACCCGCGGCCTCCATCCGAAGATGGACCTTGTTCTGGAAGCTGTTGTCCTCGCCCTTGGCCAGGAGGTCGGCGCCGTCGGCGACCGCGTCGGTCAGCACGTCGACCCACTCCATCTCGCCGCGGCCGAAGTCGTTCAGCACGTAGGACAGCACGGCGTCGCGGCCGGGATGGCCGATGCCGAGCCGCACCCGCTTGTAGTCGTTGCCCATGTGGGCGGTGATCGAGCGCAGGCCGTTGTGGCCGGCGTTGCCGCCGCCGACCTTCACCCGGAGCTTGCCCGGCGCGAGGTCGAGCTCGTCATGGAAGGCGACGATGCCGGGGAGCGCGATCTTGTAGAACCGCGCCGCCTCCGCGACCGAGCGGCCGCTCTCGTTCATGTAGGTGGTGGGCTTCAGAAGCAGCGTCTTCACGCCGCCCATCGTCCCTTCCGACACGGCGCCCTGAAAGCGCGCCCGCCATGGCGAAAAACCATGACGGGCGGCGATCCGGTCGACGGCCATGAAGCCGATATTGTGCCGGTTCTTCTCGTATTTCGGGCCCGGATTGCCGAGCCCGACTAGGAGCAGCATAGCGTCTCGCTCCCGCAGCCGAGATCAGTCCTCGGACTTCTTCTCGTCGGAGGCCTCGGCCTCGCCGCCCTCGGAAGCCTCGCCCTCGGCGCCCTCTTCCTCGGTGGTCTCGCCGGCCTCTTCGGCGGCCTTCTCGGCTTCCGCCTCGGCCTGCTCCTCAGCCTGCTCCTCGGCGACGACGGTCGGCGCCGCGATGGTCGCGATCGTGAACTCGGGGTCCTCGTTCGCGAACGCGACGCCCTTCGGCAGCTTGACGCCGGAGGCGTGGACGATGTCGCCGATGTCGAGACCCTTGAGGTCGACCTCGATCGCTTCCGGCAGGTTGTCGACGCCGGCCTTCACCTCGACGGTGTGGGTTACGACGTTGAGCACGCCGCCACGCACGAGGCCGGGGGCCTCTTCCTGGTTCAGGAAGTGCACCGGAACCTCGACCTCGACCACCGAGTCGGCGGTGACGCGGTAGAAGTCGACATGGACCAGCGTGTCCTTGACCGGATCGCGCTGGTAGTCGCGCGGGATCGCCCGCTCCTTGCCCTTGCCGGTGTCGATGTCGAACACGGTGGTCTTGAAGCCGCCGGCGTGCAGCAGCTTGAACAGCTCGTGGCCGTCGAGCGAGATCGAGACGGGGGGCTTCTTGCCGCCGTAGATCACGGCGGGGATCTTACCTTCACGGCGAAGAGCGCGGGCGGCCCCCTTGCCGGCCTTCTCGCGCGTCTCGGCCTTCAGGGCCTTGGGAGCGGACATCTTTTGATTCTCCGAAATGAAACGGCCGCCCGATGCGGACGGCCTTGAGGTCGTTCGTCGTCGAGGCGAACCCCTCCAGGGGTGTGGGACGCCTCGCGCGTGGCGCGTATAGCCGAAACGGCCTGCCGGCGCAACGCGCGGAACCTCAGCGGCAGGACGCGGCGCAGACACCGGACGCCGGCGTCCCGACTCCTGAAGCGGAGCAAGCGACAACTAAGACGCGCGATAACCTGTTGTGCGCACGCGATTAATCGGTCCTTAGCGGAATACCGATATATTTCACTTCATTCGCCGTTCCGCGACGACATTCCCGTGGTTCCGATCAATGCCGACGCTGTTCGGACGTCTCCTCCGCGATCGATCCGCAAACGTCGCGACGATGTTCGGATTGCTTTGCGTCCCGCTGGTTCTGATCGCCGGCGGCGGCGTCGACCTGATGATTCACGAGCGCGAGCGCGTGAAACTGCAGGACGCGCTTGACGCGGGCCTGATCGCGGCCGGCGCGCTGGCGCAGCCGAAGGCCGCCGAGTCCACGATCCGCTCCTACATCGACGCGGCCGGGTTCCGCGGCTACACGCTCAGCGTCAGCGAGCAGCGGACGCCGACGTCCAGGAACGTCACCGCGACGGCGACCAAGCCTGTCGCGACGACCTTCATGAAGCTCGCCCGCATCGAAACGATGCTCGCCTCGGCGTCAGGCTCGTCGGAAGAGGCCTACCGCAACATCGAGCTGTCCTTCGTGCTCGACCTGTCGGGCTCCATGCATTCGGGCAAGCCGTCGCGGATCGAGGCGCTCCGTCCGGCGGCGAAGACCTTCATCGACCAGCTGCTCAACCCCAAGACCAAGGACTACACGACGATCAGCCTGATCCCGTTCGCCGGACAGGTGAACGTGGGGGCGTCGGCGTTCGACGCCTTCATGGGTTCGCCCTCGCTGCGCACGCACGACCGCTCGTCATGCTTCAACAACCTCGAAACGACCTTCACCGAGGCGATCCCGAACTTCGCCACGACGCCGCAGGTCCCTCAGTTCAGCACCTGGGCGGCGACCAAGAACGTCATCAACGGCAAGACCTTCGATCCCTGGAACTGCCCAACGGAAGAGACCTCGATCACCTATCTGTCGAACGATCCCGACGTGCTGAAGGCGAGGATCGACGGCTACCACCTGTTCGACGGAACGGGCACCCACATCTCGATGAAATGGGGCCTGCACCTGCTCGACCCCGGCTTCCGGACGATCCTGTCGAGCGCGCGCGCCCAGGGCGTGTCTCTGGGCTCGCCCGGCTTCACGAGCCGGCCGGCCGATTACGACGACGCCAGGACGCTCAAGGTGATCGTGCTGATGACGGACGGCGAGGTCGTCGCCCAGCAGCGCCCCAAGGTCGTCAATCCGCCGCGCTCGGACTACACGCCGAACCCGACCGGCGTCTATCCGCAGTTCCCGGCCGACGGCTCCAACGGCACCTACAACGAGCAGAAGCTCTCCGCGACGCAGGCCATCACCAACATGGTCGCGGCCTGCACGGCGGCCAAGAACCACGGCGTCGTCATCTACGCCATCGGCTTCGAGGTGGCGGCGGGCGACTTCACGACCAAGCTGCAGGGCTGCGCGTCCGATCCCGACAAGTACTACGTCGCCAAGACGTCCGACATCAGCAAGATCTTCCAGGACGTGGCGCGCAGCATCGCGCCGCTGCGGCTGACCAACTGACGGCCGCCGCATGACCCTGCTCAGCCAACTCCGCCGGTTCAGGATCGCCCGCAGCGGGACGACGGCGGTCGAGTTCGCTCTGATCGCGCCGCTGTTCCTCGGCATGACGTTTACGACCTTCGAGGCCGGCGGACTGCTGATCCGCTCGATGATGCTCGACCGCGCGCTCGACAAGGCGGTCCGCACCGTCCGCGTGAAGGGCGGCGTCACGACCATCACGCAGACCCAGTTCCGCGATTCCGTGTGCTCGGGACTGCTGATGTTCTCGAGCGGCTGCGCGCAGCGCCTGACCGTCGAGATGACCGTGATCAAGTCGGCGAGCAGCTTTCCCTCGACCGCGATGACCTGTGTTTCGAAGACCGCGCCGAACCCGACCGTGAACTACGCCACCGGCGCCAGATCGGACATGGTCTATGTGCGCACCTGCCTTGCGGTCGACCCCATGTTGCCGATCGTCGCGACGGGTCTCGGTCTGCCCCGCAACGAATCCGGGCAGTTCTCGGTGATGGCCAGCGGCGGGTTCATGAACGAGCCATGATCCGGATGCGCTCCTTGTTCAGCAGACTATATCGGCGAGCGCAGGCGCTGCCCGGCGATCGGCGAGGCATGGCCGCGGTCGAGTTCGGCATCATCGCGCCGGTCATGGTGGTGACCATCATCGGCACCTCGACCTACTTCGTGATGGGCCGGGAGGATTACCGCACCCGCCGGGCGACCTTCACCGCCGCCGACATGGTCTCCCGCCAGACGTCGGTGACGAACAGCTTCCTCTCCAACGTGAAGACGCTGGCGGAACACATCGCGACGTCGAACGCGCGCACGCTCGGCTTCAGGGTGACCAGCGCCTCGAAGACTGCGGACGGCTTCGCCATCGACTGGTCCTACGCGACGAACCCGTACGTGCAGCGAACCAGCTTCGACGGCTCCGGCGCCCCGGACATCGCGAACGGCGAGTCGATCATCATGGTCGAGACCTCCACCCCCTATCGGCCGATGTTCAGCATGTTCGGCACGCAGGAGCGTCGCCGGGAGTCGCAGAGCTTCTCGCGCCCGCGAACGGTCTCGCGCGTCGCCAAGACCGACTGACGTCTCGACCGACTGACGCTGCCCCGTCGCTACTTCGAGCTCAGCTCCATCATCAGCCGCGTCAGCAGGTAGAGGCGCGGCGTGACGCTGCCGACCTCGGCGTATTCGTTCGGCGTGTGGATCTCGCCCCCGACGATGCCGAGCCCGTCGATCGTGGGCACGCCCGCGCCGGCCGCGATCGAAGCGTCGGCCGCGCCGCCGGAGCCCTCAAGCGTGAGCGTCTTGCCGAGCTCGCCGTAGATCTTCTGGGCCGCCTCGGCGAGCTTGTCGGTCCCGGCGTTCTTGGGCATCGGCGGAAAGTTGCGCTCGAGCCGCGCCGTGACCGTCGTGTCGGGGATGAGCGTGGACGACACGCGCGCCTTGAGGTCGCGCTCGACGCGGTCGAACTCCTCCGGCACGGCCGCGCGCACGTCGGCGGTCGCCTCGGCGTCCTCGGGGATGATGTTGGAGGCGGTCCCCGCCTTCAGCACCGTGACGTTGAACGTGGTGCCCTTCTCCTTGTCGCCGATCTCCTGGAGCTGCATCACCTGGTGGGCGAGCTCGACCGCTGCGTTGCGGCCCTTGTCCGGCGCGACGCCGGCATGCGCGCTCTTGCCCTTCACGGTGACATAGGCCTTGCCCGACCCCTTGCGGAACACGACGAGCCCGTCGGCCGCGCGGCCGGGCTCGAGGTTCAGCACCATGTCGTGGGCCTTGGCCTGCTCCTCGATTAGCTTGCGCGCGCCGGGCGAGCCGATCTCCTCGCTGGAGTTCAGCAGCAGCGTGATCCTGCCAAAATCCTTGAAACTAAGGTCCTTGAGGATCCTCAGCGCGTAGGCGCCGATCGCGATCCCGCCCTTGTCGTCCATGACGCCCGGACCGTAGGCGCGGTCGTTCTCGATGCGGAACGGCCGCCTGGCGGCGTCGCCCTCGCGGAAGACCGTGTCCATGTGCGCCATCAGCAGGATCTTCGCCTTGCCCGTTCCCTCGACCGTCGCCAGAAGGTTCTTGCCCTTGCCGCCCTCGGCCGGCGCCTGCGTCTCGACCTTCGCGCCGGCCGCCTCCAGCTCGGCGGCGGCCATGTCGGCGACCTTCGAGAGCCCGGCCTCGTCGCCGCTGCCGCTGTCCTGGTCGACCATCTTCTTCAGGAAGGCGATCGCCGGGTCCTTGTAGGCCTCGGCGCGCTCGAGAACCTTCTGGTCGGGACCGGCGAGGGCCGGCGACGTCGCTGCGGTGAAGGTCGCCAGCACGACGGCGGAACAACTGGCGCGGATGCGTTTTGAGGACATTGCGGTCTCCGGGGAGCGATCGCCGCTGAGGCTAGGGCGATCGGTCCGCAGGTCCAGCGCTCGCCTGCTCCGCCGTTGCGGCGGCGTGACTTCAGGTTGCAGGCGGACCGTGTTTTGCTACTGTCCGCGTCAGGGCCGCGACTGCTGGGGGGCGATGTGGCGATCCGTCTGGCGCATCTCTCGGATCTTCATTTCGGACGGAAGTTCGACTTCGGCCTCTGGTCCGCCGTCAAGGCCGAGATCAAGCGCTTCGATCCGGACCTGCTGGTCGTGTCCGGGGACATGGTCGACGAGCCGGAACCGCTGCACCTCCTCGCCGCGAAATGCGAGCTTAGATCTTTCGCGGAGGACGTGGCCGCCGAGCTTGTCGTCGTCCCGGGCAATCACGACGTGTTCGCGTCCGGCCTCGCGAGCGGCCTGTCGCAACGGCAGGACTGGTTCGACAGGATCTTCTTCAACGACACCGCGGAAGCGGAACGCGTCGCGGAGGAGGAGTTCGGGCTTCGCCTGAGGCTCGATCCATCCGTGCTCAATCCGAAGCGGGCGGCGGGCCTGTTCAAGAAGGTGATCGGCGTCGAGGACGATTTCAGGAGCAGCATCCCGGCCAGAGGCGAACAGGACCTGGTGCGACGTCCGGCCAATTGCGACGTGCTGCTCGCCCAGCTCGACTCGACGCGCGTTCCGACCGCCGCCCTCGATCCGATCGGCCTCGCGACCGGGGAGGTCGACAAGGCGGACCTGGCGGCTCTCCGGGAGGAGCTGAGCAAGATCTCGCAGCCCTATCTGGTCCGCATCGCAGTCATACATCACCACGTTCTGCCGATCGCGTTTTCCGGGGGGAGGTGGCTCGGCGCCGAACCGTTCATGGTGCTGAGCAACGCCGGCACGGTGCTGTCCCTGTTCAAGGAGCATCACTTCGATCTCGTGCTGCACGGACACAAGCACGTGCCCCAATACTCCCGCATCGACCTGATGCCGCAGCACGAGGCCGGCTATCCGATCGCCGTCCTCGCCGCCGGCAGCGCCGCGTTGCAGACGGGCAGCGCGACGGGCAACTGCCTGAACTACGTCACCATCTCGGAGAACGGCCATATCGAGGTGGAGGCCTGCTACTACGGCGCGGGCTCGGGGCCGACGCGCAGCGGCGGGCCGGACAGATATGTTCGCTATTCGGAGTCCCTCGTGTCGGCGAAGCGGCGCGCGCTGAGGCGGGCCGAAGAGCGCCATCCCATCCGTTGCAGATGCCGCGAGCTGGCGTGCGAGATCACGGAAAGCGGCGATCTGCAGTTCGATCTGACGATCAAGGGATTTCGGGGAGACGTCAGGAGAAGCATCCTTCGCGAGCACCGGGTCGGGCTGGCGGACGACAGCTGGTTCGTCGACGATCGGCTGGAGGTGGTCCGGGACAACTGCAGCCACGACGTCAAGCTCGAGCTCCAGGTGGAGCGTGACGCCGGCGCGGGGGCGGACAACCCCCGCAAAGGCCAGAAGCGCAGGTTCACGATCGCCGCCTCCGAGGAGGCGCTGCGCGGGGACGGCCTGAGCTATCGGGTGCGATGGGCCTGCGCGAACGGGACCAACCTGACGCGCTGGGAGGCGGAAGAAAGGACGACCGCGGAGGACCGCGCCGACGGATGGGACGAGGAGTGGCTGAGCGACACCATCACCCACCCGCTCGATCGACTGCTCCTCACCCTGAAGTTCCCGCCGTCGCTCGCCGCATGTCGCCCCGTGCTCGAATGCCGGCGTCCGTCGTCCTACCCGGCGTACGAGCTGTCGCAGACCGGGAGCGGAGACGCCGATCTTCGCGACAAGGAGTGGCTCAAGGACGACAAGATCACGGAGTGCGACAAGGACCAGTTCCAGTACGACCCGGTCAACGGCCTCTGGCGCCTCGACGTCGCCGATCCCATGGTCGGCTACAACTACCGCATCGTCTGGAAGACGGTCGGCGAGCTCGCCGACATCGAGATCAAGACCGAAGTCGCGCAGCAGCGCGAGATGCTGCTGGGCGCGGCGCGCGATCCCCGCTCGTGGCCGCAGCCTTCGCTGAAGGCCTTCGACGAGCTCGCGAACGCGCTCGGGACGGTCTTCGCAAGCGGCGTCGCGCGCGAGAAGCGCATCGTCGAGTTCATGGTCTACGATTCCGCCGGCGTTTCGCTGCGCCCGGTGCTGACCCGGCGAAGCTGGACGGAGAAACCGGTCAAGTACGACTACCAGGTGCCGCTGGGGCGCGGACTGGCGGGGGCCGCTTTCCAGCAGCGCCGGGACATGCCCTGGGCGAAGAGCCACACCCACTCGCCGTTCATCAAGCCCTATCCCTACGAGGGCGAGGACGACGAGGACCGGGTCGAATTGAAATCAATCCTGGCCATGCCGATCTTTCACATCAAGCAGGCGTCGCTCAAGCGCCCGCCGCCGTGGAGCTGCCTCGGCGTCGTGCTGTTCGGATCGAGCTTGGAAGCGAGGGCTATCCTCGGGATCATACAAAAGAAGAAGAAAAGCATGGAGGCGTTGCGTGGCGCGCGCGGGCTGGCGCATGCTGTCGTCGACAGCCTCGTCAAGGATCTTGAAGGTCATCCGTCGTGACCCGAGTTAACCAACCGATGACGACTGCGGCGGATGATGAACCTGCTGAGTCGTCTTGTTCCCCGCGCGGCGCGAAAGCGCGCATGGGATTGATCTCGAGGTTGCAGTTCCCAGCTGAGCTCTTTGGGCGAAATTGGTGAGGCCATGAGGCGAATAGACTTGGGTGAAGGCGCAGTCGCGTTCGAGCCGGACTCGGCGGCCGATCGCGTCGATCAGGTCTCCGACGAGTTTTTCAAGCGCTACAACATCAGCGAAGAGGCCGCTGAACTGTATCGACGCTACAGGTCGGCGATCGAGGCCGCCGCTACCGGCGCCCGTCCGAAGGCCGACGTCAAGGACTGAACGGCGGACCGCCGACGGCGTCCGCGCCGCGCCGCCGCCCGCGACAAGTCGGGACCGGCGTCCCCTCAGTCGAACAGGCTCGACACGCTCTCTTCGCTCGACGTGCGCGCGATCGCCTCGCCGATCAGGGTGGCGATCGAGACCGTGCGGATGTTCTTCGCGACCCGGACCGCCTCGGTCGGCTGGATCGAGTCCGTCACGACGAGCTCCTTGATCCGCGAGGCGGTGACGCGCGCGACCGCGCCGCCGGAGAGCACGCCGTGCGTCAGATAGGCGTAGACGTCCTTGGCGCCCTTCGCGAGCAGGGCGTCGGCGGCGTTCACCAGCGTGCCGCCCGAATCCACGATGTCGTCGACGAGGATGCAGCTGCGGCCCTCGACGTCGCCGATGACGTTCATCACTTCGGATTCGCCCGGCCGCTCGCGGCGCTTGTCGACGATGGCGAGCTGGGCGTCGATGCGCTTGGCGATGGCGCGCGCGCGCACCACGCCGCCGACGTCCGGCGAGACGACCATCACGTTGTCGAGCTGCAGCCGGTCCTTGATGTCGCGCACCATCACGGGCGCGGCGAACAGGTTGTCGGTCGGGATGTCGAAGAAGCCCTGGATCTGGCCGGCGTGCAGGTCGAGCGTCAGCACGCGGTCGGCGCCGGCCTGGGTGATCATGTTGGCGACGAGCTTGGCCGAGATCGGCGTGCGGCCGGAGGAGCGGCGGTCCTGACGGGCGTAGCCGAAATAGGGCATCACCGCCGTGATGCGGCGCGCCGAGGACCGGCGCAGCGCGTCGATGATGATCAGCAGCTCCATCAGGTGGTCGTTCGCCGGGAAGGACGTCGACTGCACCACGAAGACGTCCTCGCCGCGGACGTTCTCCAAAAGCTCGACGAACACCTCCATGTCGGCGAAGCGGCGCACGTTGCAGCGCGTCAGCGGCTGCGCAAGATAGGCCGCGATCGCTTCGGCCAGCGCGCGGTTGGAGTTGCCGGCGACAATTTTCATAGGCGTAACGCGTCCTTGGGACGACCGGCTCCGCGAAGGTCTCTCGCGGGCCCGTGAGGAGGCGAGGGCGCTCTTAACAGCGATTCCAGACGGCCTCAACCTGCGAGGGCGCGATCGGCCGCCGACAGGCGGGACGGTGTCACATTTGGGTCAAGGCGCGGGGCTCAGACCAGCGTGATGGCGGCGATCATCCGGCCGTAGTCCGGTTCGGCGCGGTGGGTCGTGCGCCTGTAGGAGAAGAACCGCTCCTCGTCCGGATAGGTGTCGAGGCCGAGATCCTCGACGGTTCCAAGCCCGGCGCGCTTCAGCCGCTCGATGACGTAGCCGCCGAGGTCGAACCACGCGTGGCCGGGCTTGTCGCCAGGCGCGAACCAGCGCGCGTTGGCTGCATCGTCCGCGGTGAAGCGGGCGGCGAATTCCGGACCGACCTCGTAGGATTTCTGGCGTATGCAGGGCCCGAGCGCCGCGGTGACGTTTCCGCGCGTCGCGCCGAGCTCCTCCATCTTCGCGACGGTCGCCTCGATCACGCCGCCGATCGCGCCCTTCCAGCCGGAATGCGCGGCCGCGACGACGCGCGCCGTCGGGTCGGCGAAAAGGATCGGGCAGCAGTCCGCGGTGGTGACGCCGGCCGCGACGCCGACCGTGCGCGTCGCGACGCTGTCGACATGCGGGGCGCTCATGCGCGGCCAGGCGGTCTCTGTGATCACCGCTTCCGCCGAATGCACCTGCCACGGCAGCGCAAGCGTTCCTTCGCCGAGGCCGAGATGGGCCGTCATGCGGCGCCGGTTCTCCAGCACGGCGTCGGGCTCGTCATTGGAGCCGAGGCCGCCGTTGAGGCCGCGATAGATCCCCGACGACACGCCGCCTTCGCGGGTGAAGAAGGCGTGGGCGATCCCGGGAAGCGCGGCGAGCGCCGGCGACTCGACGATGGGAAGCCTTGCGGGCGCGAGCGATTCGGCGGCGAGCGCGTCCATCGGGTCGAACTCCTTACGGTCTCAAGGCTTCCGGCTCGAAGCCGGGCAGGGGGCCCAGCCGAGGATCGCCGAAGGCGAGGGCCTTGAACAGCGCGCCCATTGCGCGCGGGGACCGATCGGTCAGCCGCGCGGCCGCGGCGCGGATCGCGTCGCGCTGGGCCGGCGAGGCCGTCGCGGCGAGGCGCTGCGCGCGCGCGGCGAGGCCGAGCCGCTCGAGAAAGTCCGCCTGCGGAAGCAGCTTCATCGCCGCCGCGCCGGCCCGCGCCGTCGCCGCCGCGAGCGCCGCGAAATCGACATGGGCGGTGAGGTCGGCCTCTCCGGGATTTTCGAGCGGATCGACGAAACCGTGGGCCTTCATCGCCTGGAAGGTGTCGCCCGAACCTGCGCCATAGCCGTAGTCGATGGTCAGGCCCGCGCCGCCATGGGCCGCGACATGCGCGGCGATGCGGGCCGCGACGTCGAGCGCCTGCGCGCAGACCTCGCGGACGGCGCCCTCGGGCGCGTCGGGCAGGTCTATGTCTGTAGGCGCCTCGGCCGAAAGCCCGGAGGTCAGGACGCCGGCGTCGGTGGTTCCGACCAGCCGCTCGCGCCAGCCGCGCCCGGTCCGGACGAACTGGCGGATCGGCAGCGCGTCGAAGAACTCGTTGGAGGCGACGATGGCGGGCCCGGCGCCGTCCAGCGCCTCCTCGACGGTCGGCACCCATCGCAGCGGGGCGGCGCCGCCGCCGAGTCGCTTCGCCTGCGCCTCCCTCAGCGTCGGGCTGGTCTCGACGAGGACGACGTCGGCCGCGTCCAGAAATCCCGGCGCGATCCGTCCCGCGCGGAGCAGGTCGGCCATCAACGTCCCGCGGCCGGGGCCGAGCTCGACCAGCGAGAACCGCGCCGGCGAACCCATCGATCGCCAGACCTCGGCGCTCCAGAGCCCGATCAGTTCGCCGAACATCTGGCTGATTTCCGGCGCGGTGACGAAGTCGCCGCGCGCGCCGAATGGATCGCGCGTCGCGTAGTAGCCGTGGATCGGATGGCCAAGGCAGAGCGCCATGTAGCGGTCGAGCCGCATCGGGCCGTCGGCGCGGATCGTCGCCGCGATCTCGCGCCCGAGCGGGGTCATGCCTCGGCGGAACGCCGCTTCAGCGCAAGCCCGGCGACCGTGAGCCCGAGCGCGATCATCGGCAGGGACAGCAGCATGCCCATGGTGAGGCCGCCTGCGAGGAAGCCGAGCTGCGGGTCAGGCTGGCGGAACATCTCGCCGATGATGCGCGCGACGCCGTAGCCGACCGCGAACAGGCCCGCGACGAGCCCTGGCCGTTTCAGCGCGCCGGCCCGGACCAGCAGCTGCACCAGCACGAACAGCGCGATCCCTTCGAGGGCCGCCTGGTAGAGCTGGCTCGGATGGCGCGGCGCCGGGCCGCCATGCGGGAAGATCATGCCCCACGGAACGTCGGTCACGCGGCCGAACAGCTCGCCGTTGATGAAGTTGGCGATGCGCCCGAAGAACAGGCCGATCGGAGCGACCGCCGAGGCGAGGTCGAGGATGGGCAGGACCGGCAGCCGGCGGCTCCGGGCGAACAGGAAGATGCCGAAGGCGGCGCCGATCAGCCCGCCATGAAAGCTCATGCCGCCGTGCCAGAGCTTCAGCGCCTCGAGCGGGGCGTCGATATAGGCCGGCAGGTCGTAGAACAGCACGTAGCCGAGCCGCCCGCCGAGGATGATGCCGAAGGCGATGTAGACGATGAGGTCGTCGACCGCGATCGGCTCGGGATGCGGCGTCGTCCCCCAGAGCGCGTCATTGCCGCAGATGCGCTTGGCGAGCCACCAGCCGAGCAGCAGGCCCGCGACATAGGCGAGCGCATAGAAGCGGATCTCGACCGGACCGATCGGGATGCCGGTCGGAATCTCGGGAAAGGCGATCGCGGCGAGCTCAAACATGTGACGCGTCCGGGGAGGGCGCGGCAGGCATGGGCGGCGGGGAGAGGGGTGTCAAGCCGGCGGATCGACCCGGCGCCACTCCGGGGAGCCTCGCTCCTTTCTGAACAGCGAGAAGTCGTCGTAGTCGAGCGTCAGCACCGCGATCTCCGGATCGCCGTCGCCGTCGAAGTCACCGACCGCGACCGGCGCGCGGTTGATCAGCCCGGCGATGTCGCGCAGCCGCGCTTCGCCGTCGAGTTCGGAGGTCGACCATTCCAGCGTCTGGCTGCGCTGCTGCGCCTTGCCGTCGACGTCGCCCGAGGAGCAGCCGTCGGACTGCGCATAGTGGCCGCGCGGGTTCTCGTAGTTCACGAGACAGAAATACTGCAGGTGCACGGGCGAGGAGGGCTTGGCCCGGATCGCCTTGGTCGTGTCGGCGCCTTCCGACCAGTCGCCGGGGTTCGAAGCGTCGTCGATGTTGAACTCGACGACCTGCAGGCTCGAGCTCGGCCACACTTTCGGCTCGTCGCATTCCGTCGGCGCCTGCGCATCGCAGGGGCGGGCCTCCTGGAACGAGACCCTCATCATCAGGACCGTCCGTCCCCCGATCATCCGCCATGGCCGGGCGAGCCACGTGACGTCGAGATCGGGCAGGCATCTGGTCATGCGCCGGCTTTCGACCGACAGAGCGGGCTTCGGCGCGATGGAGAAGCGGACGACCTTCAGTCCGCCGCACGCCTCCGACGGCACGATCGAGATCAGGCCCTGCCGGTTGTTCGCGTCCGGCGCCGTCCACGCCATCGGCTCGTAACTCTCCCGCAGCCGCTGCGCGTCGACCTGTTCGTAGAACGGAGCGAGGCCCGGCGGAGTCTCGGCCGGCGTCCATCGAAACACGGCGTTCGACGAGTACCCGTCGCCGTTGGGAGCGCCGCGCCGGCTCCAGACCAGTCCGGCCGGGAGATCGGAACGGACCACCTGCGGCGGCAGCACGAAGTCGCGATAAAGATCGCAGCTGCCCGCGCCCGCGGAGAGGCTGCAGTTCTTCTCGAACGTCCTGAACGGCTCGCGATTGACCGCGGCGATGTCTTTCTCGGGCGAGATCGTGAGTTTCACGATGCAGGACGACCTGTCGTCGGCCGCGCACTGCTTGTCCGAGAGGCCGAAGAAGACCATGGCCCCGGCGGGTCCGGTCCCGTTCGCGGCGTCGGGATAGATCGCGTTCAGCCCGACCAGCCTCGCCACGCCGCCCGTCATCGCGTGGATATCGACGAACGAGGCCGACGTGAGGCTGGCGGCGGCGTCGAGCGATCTCTTGTCGCCGGCGCAGAGCGCGCTGTCGGTGATGTCGCGGCCGCTTCCGAACAGGCGCATCCAGTCCGCCGAGGTGGCGCGTCCCGGAGCGAGGCCCGAAAAGGCGGTTTCGGGCTGTTCGGTCTCGTTCTGGCGCATCCAGACGAGCCAGTCCTCCGCGGGCCCGCCCGCGGTCTGCGCCATCCGCGTCACGACCGGCAGCGAGCTGCGGAACCGGAAGTCGCCGCCGAGCGTGTAGGCGGCGCAGAGCCGTTTGCCGTCCATGCCGACGCCGAGGATGCGCAGCTGGAGCCCCGAAGGCCGCGTGCGGAAGACATAGAGCGCCTTCGGCATCGCGTTCGTCCAGTTGCGCGGCCTGTCGGCGATCCTGACCGTCGCGAACTCCCGGGAGCGCTGAGGCTGTCCGTCGAACTCGTAGTAGGTGGACGATTGGGCGTCCCAGGCGGGCGGCGGCGGCGCCCAATACTCTTTCTTCCATGCGTTCCAGAACGCGAAGTACCGGCAGTAGGTGCAGGTCGGAAGCGCGTCGCCCGGCGTGCTGTCGGCCCGACGGAAGCTGCCGGCGCCGCCGAGAATGACGCCGAGCGCGATCTTGCGCGCGTCGGTTTCGCAACCGGTCATCTTGGTGGTCGGCTCGGGCGGCAGCACGTCGTCGGGCCGAAGCGGGTGCCGCCGCACGGCGACGGAGGCGAGCTCCGGCTCGGCGGCCTGTTTCGCCGAGGCCGGTTTCACAAGGGTCGGGCCGTTGATCTGCGTGCAGAGCTTGAAGGCGTTTTCCTGCAGCAGGTAGTCGCAATCGACCTGGGAGTAGCCGTAGGTGGCGGCGCCGTGCCGGTAACACAGGTCGTGATGCACGCAGGCCTGCCGCATCTGCAGCGAGACCGAAGCCGTCCGTGCGTCTCGCGGGAAGGCCAGCCATTCGGCCAACGGCGGCAGGCTGCAGCTGAGGCCCTCGCCCTTGCCGCCGACGATCTCGACGCCGTCGGAGCCCGCCGAATAGTCCGTGACGGTCGGCGGCATGCTGCGGACCTGGGATCCGAGCGCGTTGGCGAGGACGTGGTTTGCCAGCGGGCCGGCGACGTCTCGGACGGCGACCCCGACGACCGCCGCGACGAGCAGCAGCAGGACGGCCAGCCCGGCAAGCCTGTACGCGACCCTCGAAAGTCGACCGCCGGCCATTTGCTGCGCGCCCCCACGCCAAGCTTCCGGATCTTAGCACGGGGCTCGGGTTCGCGCATCGATTTCCGGCCCGGCGGGCGTCCGGGCCTGCGATTGGTTAAGCGTCTATTTCCCGCCGTCCAAGGTCCTCATCTGATGCTCGGGATAGCGCTCGCCGGCGGCGGCGTCCCTCGGCATCGCCCGCTCGATCGCGGCGAGGTCCTCCTTGCCCAGCGACACGTCCAGCGCGGCGAGCGCCTCCGCCAGCCGATCGCGCCGCCGGGCGCCGATCACCGGAACGATGTCCTGCCCTTGCGCGAGGACCCATGCGATCGCGATCTGCGCGACCGTGACGCCGCGCGTCTCGGCGACGGAGCGGAGCGCCTCGACCAGAGCGAGGTTGTGCTCGGCGTTCTCGCCCTGGAAGCGCGGGCTCATCCCGCGGTAGTCGCCTTTGGCCGTCTCCTTCGCGGTCCAGTGGCCGCTGATCAGGCCCCTCGACAGCACGCCATAGGCGGTCATCGCGATCCCGAGCTCGCGGAGCGTCGGCAGCACCTGGTCTTCGACGGCCCGGGAGATCAGCGAATATTCGATCTGCAGGTCAACGATCGGATGGACGGCGGCCGCGCGCCGGATCGTTTGCGGGCCGACCTCGGACAATCCGATGTGACGCACGTAGCCGGCCTTCACCATGTCGGCGATCGCGCCCACCGTCTCCTCGATCGGCACGTTCGGATCGAGCCGCGCCGGGCGATAGACGTCGACATGGTCGACGCCGAGACGGTTCAGCGTGTAGGCGAGCGAGGTCTTCACCGCCTCCGGCCGGCCGTCGAAGCCGATCCAGCCGCCGGCCGGGTCGCGCAGCGCGCCGAACTTGACGCTGAGCTGGTAGCTGTCGCGCGGCACGCCCTTCAGCGCCTCGGCGATCAGCAGCTCGTTGTGGCCCATGCCGTAGAAGTCGCCGGTGTCGAGCAGCGTGCCGCCGGCCTCGAGCGCGGCGCGGATCGTCGCGATGCTCTCGTCGCGGTCGGACGGTCCGTACATGCCCGACATGCCCATGCAGCCGAGACCGATCGCCGAGACCTCGGGGCCGGTCGCGCCGAGTTTGCGCGTCTCCATGATGAAACTCCTTTCGTTGGTTCGGAGGAGACATAGCGCCCGGCGATTTGTGCGATAATCGGCCCAAGTCAGGACAGGCTGTCAGGATTTTCGCACGATGGAGCGGGCCGATCTTTCCGATCTCGACGCCTTCGTCGCCGTCGCGCAGGCGGGCGGGTTTCGCGGCGCGGCGAAGGCGCGCAAGGTCTCGGCGTCGGCCCTGAGCGAGGCGGTCCGGCGCCTCGAGGCGCGGCTCGGCGTGCGGCTGCTCAATCGCACGACGCGCAGCGTCACGCCGACGGAAGCCGGCGCGCGCCTGCTCGAGCGGCTGTCGCCCGCGCTCGACGGCGTCGCCGAGGCGCTCGACGTCGTGAACCGGTACCGCGACACGCCGACGGGCACTCTGCGCCTCAACGTTCCGGGCATCGTGGCGCGGCTGGTGCTTCCGCCGATCGCGGCGGATTTCCTGAAGGCCTGCCCCGGCGTCACGCTGGAGGTGGTCGCCGAGGACAGCTTCGTCGACGTCCTCGCGGCGCGCTTCGACGCAGGGATCCGATACGAGGAACGGCTGGAGCAGGACATGATCGCCCTGCCCATCGGGCCCCGCGTCCAGCGCTTCGCGGCCGGCGCCGCGCCGGCCTACCTCGCCGCGCACGGCGCGCCGGTCCATCCACGCGACCTGCTCGACCACGCCTGCATCCGCCATCGCTTCCCGAGCGGGGCGATGGCGGCGTGCGAGTTCGAGCGAGACGGCGAGATCGTGCGCGTCGATCCGACGGGTCCGCTGGTCTCGACCTCGATCGACATGGAGCTCGGGGCCGCGCTCGCCGGCCTGGGCGTCATCGCGAGCTTCGAGCAGCTGCTGGCGCCGCATTTCGAGACCGGCGCGCTCACTCCGGTGCTTCAGGACTGGTGGCAGCCCTTCTCCGGCCCGTATCTCTATTATGCCGGCAGGCGGCACGTGCCGGGCCCGCTCCGCGCCTTTATCGATTTCATCAAGGCGCGCCGCGAGGACTGACGGGCCGTCAGAGCGAGGCGAGGTCGTCCTCGACCCATCCTCGCGCAGGAAGCGGGCGGATGCCGGCTTCCGGGTAGATCGCTCGTGCGGTCGAGGCGAGGACATGCGCGGCCCGAGGCCCGAAGCCCGTGAAGGCGACCCCGTCGGCGACGGCGACCCGATCCTCGAGAGCAGCCGCCGTTCGTTTCAGCGCCGGGTGGGCGGAGACGTCGGCGGCGAGCAGCGGCGCGCCGATCGACAGCGCGACGATCGCCTCGGGCTCCAGTTCCGCGACCGCGGGGTCCTTGAGGGCTTTCCAGCCGTTGAAGTGACCTGCCGCATTTGCTGCGCCGGCCATTTCGAGCGCGAGCGCGGCCGGCGTCCCCGC
This sequence comes from uncultured Methylopila sp., assembly GCA_902168115.1. Taxonomy (GTDB): domain Bacteria; phylum Pseudomonadota; class Alphaproteobacteria; order Rhizobiales; family Methylopilaceae; genus Methylopila. The sequence goes on from CABHPB010000072.1 coordinate 135,661, forward strand.
GCCGCCGACGATCAGCGGGTGGGCGCTCCCCAAGCCCAGCAGGATCAGCGCCCGGCGCTTGCCCACGACGCGCCCAAGATCCTGCGCGACGGAAGCGAGGTCGCTCGCCACCGTCTCCGCCAGAGCCGAGGCCCGTCCGGATTCGCCGATTGCGTCGCCCACCGTCCGGATCCGCTCGATGATGTCGGCCGGGCGCCGGACGTCCCTGACTGACACGACGCGGATCGAGGCCGCCGCGAGAACGTTGATGGTCTGCGCAGGACCCGCGCCTTGCGACGTCACGACGAGGTCGGGCGAAAGCGCCAGCAGCGTTTCAGGCGACAGATCGTCATGGTAGCCGGCGTCCGCCTTGCGTCGGGCGGCGCGGGGAAACCTGGATGCGGCGTCGACCGCGACGATCCGGTCTTCGCAGCCGAGGCCGAACAGGATCTCCGTCACCGGCGCCCCGGTCGCGACAATCCGCTTCGGCGCCGCGCTCGCGGCGAAACCGCGTCTCGGCGCGGCCAGCACGCAGGCTGCGCCTGCAAGCAGAGCCCGTCGAGATATCGTGGCGTAGTTCATATCTATTCCAAATCGTTACCGCCTCTTGAAAGTATATGTTCAGTAATATTTCTACCCTTCTGAATAAAGCGATTTGTGATCAGGTTGACGATGACGTGTCGACCGTCGAATTCGACTAAGTTCTTTTCCATACGAAAGGCGGTGCGCGGAGTTGCCGCTGGACCGGGCAGGACCCGCGAGCGCGTCGCATGCCGCCCGCGTCGTCGTCGACGCTGTCCGTCCGGCGCGAGACGCGTGTAAAAGCGTTCGGCCATCCGCGAGCCCCTGTCGCGGGTCTGCGGAAGGGCGTCCATGAGCTCCCAGAAACTCGACGTCGTCGTCCAGGAGATCGCGGAGGAGATGAAGGCGCGGGAGGACCGCGGCGACGTCGCCCGCTACATCCCGGAGCTCGCGCGCGCCGACCCGGGCGCCTTCGGCATCGCCGTGATCGACGCCGACGGCGAGACGCACGCCGGCGGCGACGCCGAGATCCCGTTCTCGATCCAGAGCGTGTCGAAGGTGTTCACGCTGACGCTCGCGCTCGGCAAGGTCGGCGACCGGCTGTGGCGGCGCGTCGGGAAGGAGCCGTCTGGCACCGCCTTCAACTCGATCGTCCAGCTCGAGCGCGAAAACGGCATCCCGCGCAATCCCTTCATCAACGCCGGCGCGATCGCCGTGACCGACGTCATCCTGTCCGGCCACCAGCCGCGCGAGGCGCTCGGCGAGATCCTGCGCTTCATGCGCTTTCTGTCCGACGACCTGACGATCGCGATCGACGAGGGGGTCGCCGGGTCCGAGCAGCGCACCGGATTCCGCAACGCCGCGCTCGCCAACTACATGCGCTCGTTCGGAAACCTCGAAAATCCGGTCGACTTCACGCTCGGCGTCTACTTCCACCACTGCGCGATCGCGATGTCGTGCCTGCAGCTCGCAATGGCGGGGCGGTTCCTAGTCCATGGCGGGCGCAATCCGTCGACCGGTTTCAACGTGGTAACGCCCGAACGCGCGCGCCGCATCAACGCGCTGATGTTGACCTGCGGGCACTATGACGGCTCGGGCGAGTTCGCCTACCGCGTCGGCCTGCCGGGCAAGAGCGGCGTCGGCGGCGGCATCCTTGCGGTCGCGCCGGGCAAGGCCTCGATCGCGGTCTGGTCGCCCGGCCTCGACGCCTCGGGCAACTCCCATCTCGGGCGCATCGCGCTCGAGCAGCTGACCAGGCGCATGGGCTGGTCGATCTTCGGGCAGTGATCGGACGCGGGCGGCCGCGCCGACAAAAAGGGCCGGTCGCTCAGGCGCCGGCCCTTGGGTCTTCGAAGCGGTCGGTGGGTCGCGTCCGGATGACTTTTCTGTCCGACACGCCGGTCAGTGCCGGACGAGCGGGGTGACGTTCTGCGGGGCCGGCTTCGGAGCCGCTTCCTCGATCGCCGCCTCGTGATACCAGCCGGAGCCGAATTCGATGCAGGGGAGCTGCGCGGCGCGCGCCGCGGCGACTTCGGCTTCCATCCTGCGCATGTTGTTGTCCGACCGAACTCGCGTCGGAAACTGATAGATTTTAGCTGAGCCTTGAATTGTCTGCATAGTCTTCGTCCCTTCTTTGCATCCCGCTCTGGGGCCGGACGCTTCGCTCGATACAGAGTGAATATCGTCGACTGTGCATGATTTGCGATGATTGCACGAGAAAAAAGCAGCAATTGATGACAATATGTGCAATTTAATCTTTTGATTAAGGAATGACATCTCTGGAGGGTGGGCGCCCTCGATCGGGCGCCTTTTTTTGGTGCACAGTTTTGTGGCGACGAAAGTCGCCCCGGGCCTGCGCCGAAGCTCGCCGACACACGGTTCGAGCCGTCTCGCGCCGCCCGCCCAAGACCGTCACGGCGCGACGCAGTCCACGCCCGCCGCGCCCCCCGAACGGACCTCCGCCGCTCCGTTGATGGCACGCTTCGTGCTTACCCGCGGGTGAACGTTCTGCCGGCGGAGGTCCGCTGGCGGGCGCGCGCCACCGGCTTTTCGCCCTGCGTCATCAACAACGAGAGACGAGAATGACGAAGTACAAGCTCGAGTACCTCTGGCTCGACGGCTATGCGCCGGTCCAGGGCCTCCGCGGCAAGACGCAGATCAAGGAATTCTCCGAGTACCCGACGCTCGAGCAGCTGCCGCTGTGGGGCTTCGACGGCTCGTCGACCAACCAGGCCGAGGGCTCGAACTCCGACTGCGTGCTGAAGCCGGTCCGCCATTTCTTCGACGCGACCCGTGAGAACGGCGTCATCGTCATGTGCGAAGTCATGATGCCGGACGGCGTCACGCCGCACCCGACCAACACCCGCGCCACCATCCTCGACGACGACGGCGCCTGGTTCGGCTTCGAGCAGGAGTACTTCTTCTACAAGGACGGCCGCCCGCTCGGCTTCCCGACCACCGGCTACCCGGCCCCCCAGGGCCCGTATTATTGCGGCGTCGGCTACTCCAGCGTCGGCCCGGTCGCGCGCAAGATCGTCGAGGAGCATCTCGACCTCTGCCTCGCCGCCGGCATCAACCACGAGGGCATCAACGCGGAAGTCGCGAAGGGCCAGTGGGAGTTCCAGATCTTCGGCAAGGGCTCCAAGAAGGCCGCCGACGAGATGTGGGTCGCGCGCTACCTGCTGCTGCGCCTGTGCGAGAAGTACGAGATCGACATCGAGTTCCACTGCAAGCCGCTCGGCGACACCGACTGGAACGGCTCGGGCATGCACGCCAACTTCTCGACCGAGCACCTGCGCACGATCGGCGGCAAGGACTACTTCGAGGCGCTGATGGCGGCGTTCGAGAAGAACCTGATGGACCACATCGCCGTCTACGGCCCGGACAACGACAAGCGTCTGACCGGCAAGCACGAGACCGCGCCGTGGAACAAGTTCTCCTACGGCGTCGCCGACCGCGGCGCGTCGATCCGAGTGCCGCATTCGTTCGTGAAGAACGACTACAAGGGCTATCTCGAGGATCGTCGCCCGAACTCGCAGGGCGACCCCTACGCGATCGCCTCGCAGATCCTGAAGACCATCTCGGAAGTCCCGACCGACGCCTCGGCCAAGGTCGCGGCCTGATCGTTTCGGCCTTTGAATGAGACAACGGCGCCGGCCTCGCGGCCGGCGCCGTTTTCATGTCCGGCGTCGATCCGGGCGGTCAGCCCTGGTTGGCGTCGGAGCTGCGGCTCGTGCCCGCGCCCTGGTTCACCGTGCGGTCGACGGCGGCGCCGCCGTCCTCGGGACGGGCCGCGCTGAGCCGATACCCGGACGAGACGCTGGCGACGGCAGGCGCCGCGGCGGCGCCTCGGGCGACGGGCTCCGCCTGGGCGAAGCTGGTGGCCAGCGCCAAGGCGCCGATGGCTGCGACAAGAGACTTCATGAGACTAGCTCCCTGTACGAGGGGCGTTGCATCATTGCAGCGTCCGTCGGTGACGGCAGAGCTATGACCTGCGCCTGCGCAAATAAGGTCGTTGATCGCGCGCCAGCTTTGTGCTGAGCGCGGAGCTCGGCCGGGAACCAAATCCGAGAGGCGCGCCGCCTTGGTGCAGGCGCCGCGCATCGCGACTGGTCGGCCCCGACGGGACGATCAGCGAAGTTCGCAGGCGAGGATCTTGTCGCCGCCCTTGGCCAGCCTCACCTTCGTGCCCTTGCCGACGGTCTTCGGGAAGTTGGCGGGGAACGGATCGGCGTCGGCCTCGTTCGGATTGCTGTCGTAGTTGAGGTCGCCGACGACGTCGCCGCCGCGGATGGACTCCAGCGTCACGCTTCCGGCAGACGTTCCGTCGACACGCACGCCGAGCTTGTCGCCGTCGGAGAAGCCGACGCCCGGCGCGGCCTCGAACTCGACGGAGAACTTCTTGCGGCTCGAGCCGCGCGTCTCGAACTTGGCGGACATCGAGATGTCCTGCGCGCCCTCGGCGCCGCACCGGTAGCGGATGCGGGAATCGTTCGCCTGGGACGGCGTCGCGAGGCCGGCGAGGCAGAGCGCCGAGAGGACTGCGAGAGTGCGGGCGGCCATGGGGGTCTTGCTCCGGTTGGGCGGGTCGCTCCCGCTTTCGCGGGACCGGCGGAGCGTCTGGATACCGCCGGCGAGCCGCAGAATGGTCGCGGCCCCCCGGCGCGAGACTGACGGGCGAAGTCAGCTTCACGTCAGTTTCGAGGTGCTAGAAACTGCTGGGAATTCCGCGATACTGGGCCCTTCCGGCGGGTCCTCCGGTCGATGAAGGCGGCGTCATGCGTGTGCTTGTGGTCGAGGACGAGAAGGCGATCGCGGAAGATGTCCGCCGCGCCCTCGACCTCGCCGGCTACGTCGCCGAGGTGGTCGGCGACGGCGAGACCGGCTGGTTCCGCGCGGGCGTCGAGGATTTTTCCTGCGTCGTGCTCGATCTCGGCCTGCCGCGGCTCGACGGCCTGACCGTCCTGAAGCGCCTGCGCGCCGAGGGCGTCATGACGCCGGTGATGATCCTCACCGCGCGCGGCGCCTGGATGGAGCGCGTCGAGGGCATCGACGCAGGCGCCGACGACTATCTCCCAAAACCCTTCCAGACCGAGGAGCTGGTCGCGCGGGTCGGCGCGCTGGTGCGGCGCGCGGCCGGCCTCGGCACGCCGGTCATTGAGGCCGGCGCGCTGCGCATCGACACGCGCCGGCTCTCGGTCACCCGGGACGGGCGCGCCGTCGACCTGTCCGCGCTCGAGTTCCGCGCGATCAACTACCTTGCCCACCACAAGGGCTGCGTGGTGCCGCAGAGCGAGCTGATGGAGCATGTCTATGGCGGGGAGCGCGAGCCGGACAGCAACGCGCTGGAGGTCCTGATCGGCCGTATCCGCCGCAAGATCGGCGCCGACGCGATCGCGACCCGGCGCGGCCAGGGCTACCAGCTGGGGGCGTGACGGCTTTGGATCGCGCCCGGACGATGGACAGCGTCAAGACCCTGCGCTGCCGGATGCTGCTGGCGGCGGCGGCCTGCGTCGCGGCCGTGCTCGCGGTGGCGGGCGTCGCGCTGGTCACCACCTTCGAGCGCCACGTCCTGGAGCTGATCGGGCGCGATCTCGACGTCCGCTGGAGCCAGCTCGCGCGCGAGCTGACGTTCGACGACGCGGGGCGCGCCCGGATCGAGGCGGCCGGCGACGTGCGCTACGCCACGCCGAAAAGCGGCGCCTACTGGCAGGTCTCCGAGAACGGCGCGACCGTGCTGCGCTCGGCGTCGCTCGAAGGCCGCGATCTCGACCTCGAAGAGGGCGGTGAGGCGCGCGCCGCCGGCCGCTGGTTCGAGGCCGACGAGGTCGGCGGCGGCGAGCTCTACGTGGTGGAGCGCGAGCTCACCGCGCCTTCGGGCGCGAAGGGGCGGGGGCTGAAGCTGGCGGTCGCGCTCGACCACGAGCAGATCGAGGCCGCGCGCCGCGGGTTCCAGTGGGACGCGGCCTTCGTGCTCGGCCTGATCGCGCTCGTGCTCCTGCTCGGCGCCGCCCTGCAGCTCGGCGTCATCCTGCAGCCGCTGTCGCGCCTTCGGGAAGAGCTCGCCGGCGTTCGCGAGGGTCGGCGCGAGCGGCTGGGCTCGGCCGTGCCGGCCGAGGTCGCGCCGCTCGCCGAGGACCTCAACCGGCTGCTCGACGCGCAGGAGGAGTTGCTGCGCAAGGCGCGCGAAAGGGCCGGCGCGCTGGCGCACGGGCTGAAGACGCCGATCGCGGTGCTTTCGGCCGAATGCCGCCGGCTGGAGGAAGACGGGCGGGGCGAGGTCGCGCAGCGCCTGCGCGAGCAGGTCTGCGCCATCCAGACCCATGTCGAGCGCGAGATCGCGAGAGCCCGCGCACGCGGGGCCTCCGCCGCGCTCGGCGCCTATGTCGACGCGGCGGGCACCGCCCGCCGGCTGGTGCGCGTCATGAGCCGCATGCCGCGCGGCGAGCAGATCGACTGGCGCTGCGAGGCGCCGGAGCAGCTGATGCTGCGGATGGACCCGGACGATTTCGGCGAGGTCATTGGCAACCTGCTCGACAACGCCCGAAAATGGGCCGCCGGCGCCGTGACCCTGCGCTGCGAGGCCGCCGACGGCAGCGCGCGCATCGTGGTGGAGGACGACGGTCCCGGCTTCGGCTCGCACGCGCAGCCGGCGAGCCTCACCGCCGGCGACCGCGAGAGCTCCGCGGGCCTCGGCCTCGTCATCGTGCAGGACGTGCTGGCGACCTACGGCTCCTCGCTCTGGATCGACCGCGCCGCCCAGCACGGCGTGGTGTCCTTCGCGCTGCCGGTCAAGTCGGTCGCGAAGGCGGCGACGGTCCAGTCGACGACGTCCTCTGGATCGCAGCGCGAGGGGATGCGGGGCGAAAGACTGGCCCCGGAAGCCGGGAAGTGACCAACCGGCGGCGCGTCGCCTTGCCGGCCGTCGCGTAACGAAGCCGCTTTACGGGACGAACTCAACGCCATGCGCCGCACCGGCGCGGGATTTCAGGAGACGCGACCCATGCGCCAACTGGCGGCCGTTTCGCTCGTCCTGCTCGCATTCGCCGCCTTCGGCTCGGCGCGGGCCGCCGAGCGGCCGGTCGTCGTCGAGCTCTTCACCAGCCAGGGCTGCTCGTCCTGTCCTCCGGCGAACGCCGAGCTCATCCGGCTCGCGCGGCGGCCGGGCCTGCTCGCGCTGAGCTTCTCGGTGACCTACTGGGACCGGCTCGGCTGGAAGGACGTCTTCGGCCGCCAGGAGTTTACCGACCGGCAGGCCGCCTACGAGCCGCGGCTCGGCGAGCGGAGCATGTTCACGCCGCAGATGGTGGTGAACGGGCGGCTGAGCGCGATCGGCTCCCAGTCGGACGCGGTCGCGGATCAGATCGCCGAAGCGCGGTCCGACCGCGGTCCGGCCGTCGATCTGTCGGCCTCGCAGGTTTCGGTCGGGGCCGGCGAAGCCCCGGCGGCCGGCGCGGACGTGCTGCTCGTGCGCTACGACCCGCGCGTGCAGACCGTCGCCGTGAAGCGCGGCGAGAACGCCGACCGTGCGCTGCCGCATGTCAACGTCGTGCGTTCGCTGGAACGGCTCGGCGACTGGCGCGGCGCCGCGGTCAGTCTCGACCTGCCGCGCGCCGAGCCGGGACTGCGCGACGCCGTCCTCGTCCAGGCGAGGAAGGGCGGCCCGATCCTCGGCGCGGCGACGCGCTAGCTTCGCCTCACGTCTCCGTCGCCGCCTGCGGCCGCCACGCCCGCTCGAATGGCAGGCGCCAGGCGTGGGGGGCGATGAGCTGGTGGATCGACTTCGGACCCCATGAGCCGGGCTCGTAGAGCCGGACCGGGGGAGGGGCCTCCAGCAGCGGCTCGGAGATCGCCCAGAGGCTCTCGATGCCTTCGGCCGTTGTGAACAGCGTGTGGTCGCCGCGCATGGCGTCGAGGATCAGGCGCTCATAGGCCTCCAGCACGTCGTCGGCGAAACCGGTGTCCTTCATCGCGAACTGCAGGCTCAGCTTGTCGAGCCGCATCCCCGGACCGGGGCGCTTGCCATAGAAGCTGAGCGACATCTTCGAGGTGTCGGCGAGGTCGAAGGTGAGGTGGTCCGGCCCCTGCGCGCCGACGCCGGAATTCGCCGGGAACATGCTCTTGGGCGGCTCGCGGAAGGCGATCGAGATGATGCGCTGCCCCTCGGCGAGGCGCTTTCCGGTGCGCAGGTAGAACGGCACGCCCGCCCAGCGCCAGTTGTCGATGTGGCACTTCAGGGCGATGAAGGTCTCGACGTCGCTCTCGGGGTCGACGCCGTCCTCGCTCCGGTAGCCGGAATACTGCCCGCGCACGACGTCGGACGGGACGAGCGGCAGCATCGAGCGGAAGACCTTGTTCTTCTCCTCCGAGATCGGCTGCGGCTCGAGCGAGGTCGGCGCCTCCATCGCGACGAAGCCGAGGATCTGGAACAGGTGGGTCACCACCATGTCGCGATAGGCGCCGGTCGCCTCGTAGAAGCCCGCGCGCTTGCCAAGGCCGAGCGTCTCGGGGACGTCGATCTGCACGTGGTCGATGAAGTTGCGGTTCCAGATCGGCTCGAACAGCCCGTTCGCGAAGCGGAAGGCGAGGATGTTCTGCGCCGGCTCCTTGCCGAGGAAGTGGTCGATCCGGAAGATCTGATTCTCGGAAAAGACCTCGTGGACGTCGGCGTTGAGCCTGACCGCGCTCTTCAGGTCGACGCCGAAGGGCTTTTCCATGATGACCCGGGCGCCTTCCGCGAGCCCGGCCTCGGCCAGCAGCCGCACGGCCGGCATCGCCGCCTTGGGCGGGACGCTGAGATAGTGCAGGCGGCGGCATTCGGTCCCGAGCGCGCCTTCCGCGCGCTGCACGGCCGCCCGCAGCGCCTCCGCGCCGGCCGAGAGTGGGACGTAGTCGAGGATGTCGCGGAAGGCCGCGTGCTGGTCGGCCGTCGCCCGGCGCGTGCCGAACTCCTGGAGCGCGCCTTGCGTGAACTCGCGGAACGCGTCGGCGTCCATTTCGTCGAGCGACACGCCAATGATGCGGCAGCCCGGAATGTAGCCCGCCCGGGTAAGCTGGAAGAGGCCCGGCAGCAGCTTGCGCCTGGCGAGATCTCCGGTCGCGCCAAACAGAACCACGACCTGCGCGAATTTCGGCCCGACGCCGGGCGGCGCTTTCTTCACGTGACTTGCCCCGCTGTTCGGGACGCAGCCCCGCGCGCGCCCCTTGGACCAAAGTCTAGCGCGAATTCACGACGATGCGACGGTTCCGGCGCGGCGTCGAAAACGCGCTGTCCGCGACGGGGTGGGACGCCGTGACGGCTTGCGGCCCAACTCGCGGCGCGCCATGTGAACGTCTCGACCCACAAGGGAGAAACCGTTCATGACCGAAGCCCGCGGCCGTGTGTTCGACGAACTCGGACGTCTGATGACTGACGCCGCCGGCGCCGCGGCGGGCGTGAGGCGGGAGGTCGAGACCGCCGTGAAGAGCCAGGCGGCGCGCGTCCTGTCCGAGCTCGACGTCGTGCGGCGGGACGAGTTCGAGGCGGTCAAGGCGATGGCCGCCAAGGCGCGCGAGGAGAACGAGAAGCTGGCCGAGCGTCTCGCCGCGCTAGAGGCCAAGCTCGGCGCGACGCGCGACGAGGTCCGCGGCGAGCCGACCCCGCCGCCGAGCCCGGACGCCGATCGCGTTCCCGATCCCGGCGAGGGCGCCTGAGCTATTCGGCGGCGGCGAGCTTCAGGGTCTCGCCGCCCTTGGGAACCGGGGCGCGGGCCACCCGGTTGCGGCCGGCCTGCTTGGCCTCGTAGAGCGCGGCGTCCGCCGCCGCGAGCGCGTCGCGGGCCCCCTCAGACGTCGCCGGGATACACGCGACGCCGAACGAGGCCGACACCTGCGCGCCGTTCGGCTCGCTGAGCTGCTCGATGCCGGCGCGCAGCTTCTCGGCCTTCGCCGCCGCCATCTCCAGTCCGCATTGCGGCAGGATCACCAGCAGCTCCTCGCCGCCATAGCGGCAGGCGACGTCGCTTTCGCGAAGATTGTTGATGATGAGCGAGGCCGTGTCGCGCAGCACCGCGTCGCCCTTGGCGTGTCCGTAATTGTCGTTGAGCCGCTTGAAGTGGTCGAGGTCGATCATGACGAGCGAGACCTCGCTCTTCTCGCGCGCGGCGAGGCGGACGACGCGCTCCAGCGTGTCCTCCATGTAGCGGCGGTTGTAGAGCCCGGTGAGCGGGTCGCGCAGCGCCTGGCTCCGTAGCTTGTCCCTGAGGCCAAGATTGGCGAGGGCGAGCGACATGGCGTCGGACAGCGCCGAGCCGAGCTTGCGCACGCCTTCAAGACTGGCCTCGGCGCCGGCGCCGTTCGCATGGATCTGCATCAGACCGAGAATCTCGCCGCGCGCGATCATCGGGATCTCGAGCGCGAAATCCGGTCCGTGATGATGCTCGCAGCAGAGCTTGCGCCCGTCGGCCCCGTTCATATGCGGCTTGCCGCGCTTCAGCGCCCAGCACTGCTGCAGGCCGATGTGATCGTCGAGGCTGTCGCCGTCCATGCCCCAGAACGTCGAGAGCGACAGGCGGTCGCGCGAATTGTTGAAGACGTAGAGCGCGCCGCCGAAGCCCGGCAGCAGCTCGGTCGCAGTCGCGCGCAGCACGGCGTTGGCGTCCGCGTGGTCGGCGGCGCTCTGCAGGATGTCCGTCATCTCGAACAGGCGCAGCGTGTGTTCGCGGGCGGCGTCGGCGGAGGCCATTGCGGCTGCGCGCGCGTTCGCCTCGCGCGATCCCCGACGCGCGGCGAGCAGGAAGGCCGCGATCGAGATCAGGCCGGTCAGCAGCTGGCCGGCGAGGCAGAGCGCGATGGTGCGGTCGATCGTGCCCTGCAGCTCGCCGTACCGGAGTTCGTAGACGTCCAGCGTCGCGGCGAAGCCGGCGATCAGCGCCGCGATGTCACGGTCGACGCCGCCTGCCTCGTAGGCCTCGCGGGCGAGATCGGGCGTGCGCGCCTCGGTCTTCCTGAAGACGTCGTCCCAGACTGATCTCAGACTGGCGAGCGTCGCGGCGCCGGACACGTCCACCCCGTCGCGCCTGACCGTAGGCGGCAGGTGGGTCGAGCCGAAGGAGTCCAGCTTCGTCGCGCTCCGCCCGTAGGCGAGGGCGTCGGCGGGGTCCTGCGGCGTGTTCATCATGCGCAGGACGGCGCGGTCCAGCTCCATCATCGCCTGGCGCGTCATGCGCACGAGACGGGTCTCCTCGCGCACCGCCGACTGGGCGTGCTGCAGCGAGGCGACATAGAGGACGCCTGCGATGGTGAGGGTCAGCATGATCGCGATCAGCGTGACGACCGCGGCGGTCGAGGTCATCCGGGCGAGCAGCGTCGCGGTCCTGTGGTGCTGGCTGGCGTTGTCCATCGCGGCGCTCGCGGGGGTCTCGGGTCGCATGGAGTCGAGACGGTAGGTCCGGGCGCGGTCGATTTCGTTTACGGCCGGGCGGTTTTCGCCGACAGGACGAACGCTTTCTTAAAGGCGCGGGAGCCGCCGTCCGCCGCTTTGCGGCCCTGCGCTGATGTGCGCGCGCCGCATTCCCCAAAAATCATGTCGATGAAGGGTTGCGACGCCATGGGATGTGTGCAGCGCGGCATTCGACGCCATATACTGTGACAGGCGGCTCGAATCGGAGGGGCCGCAGGCTCCTCCGGTGGCGGGCCGCGGTTGGCGGGCCGTCGGCCCGTCCGTCACGCGTAACGTCGCTCCCGGCTCGCTACGCGGGCCTCACCCTGGGAGGAGCTCAATGGCTCTCATCGACGTGGACGCCGATCGCCAGGGCCATCCTGTCGACATGATCGAACGCATCGCGACGCTGAACGACTGGTCCTTCGACCGGTCGGGCGACGACGAGATCACGATCTCGGTCGACGGGTCCTGGTCCGACTACCACGTGTCTCTGACGTGGATGTCCGATCTGGAGTCCCTTCATCTCGCCTGCGCTTTCGATCTTAAGGTTCCCGATCGCCGCAAACCGGAGGTGTATCAACTGCTGACCCTGGTGAACGAGCAGATGTGGCTCGGTCACTTCGATCTCTGGAGCGAGGAAGGCGTGGTGGCCTATCGCCACACGCTGCTGCTCGCCGGCGGCGCGGAAGCCACGGCTCCGCAATGCGAGGCTCTGCTTCAGGCGGCCCTCGAGGCCTGCGAGCGCCACTATCAGGCGTTCCAGTTCGTCGTCTGGGCAGGAAAAAGCGCGAAGGAGGCCATGGAGGTGGTGGCCTTCGAGACGGCGGGGGAGGCATAAGGGGCGTAACGCCCTTTCCGCATTCCTTTTGACATGAGGCGATCCTCATGAACGCGCATTACTCCGGGCCGCTCGACGTGGGCGGCCCGGTTCTTCTGATCGGCGCCGGCAAGATGGGCGGCGCTCTGCTCGACGGCTGGCTGAACCGCGGGCTCGATCCCAAGACCGTCTTCGTCATCGACCCCGCGCTGCCCGACCATGCGGTCGACAGGCTGAGCAAGGCCGGCTGCCGCCTCGGCCCGCAGGCCGGCGACCTTTCCAATCCCGCCGCGATCGTCATCGCCGTGAAGCCGCAGATGGCCGAGGGCGCGCTGCCGCCGGCCGCCGCCTTCGCGGGACCCGACACGGTCGCGATCTCGATCATGGCCGGCACGACGCTGGCGACTCTCTCGGCCGGGCTCGGCGCGGGCGTCGCGATCGTGCGCGCCATGCCCAACACGCCCGCGGCCGTCGGGCGGGGGATCACCGGCGCGCACGCCGCGTCCGGGGTCGACGAGGTCAGGCGCGCCCGCGCCGAGGCGCTGCTCAGGGCCGTCGGCGAGGTCGTGTGGGTGCCGGAAGAGGGGCTGATCGACAGCGTCACCGGCGTCTCCGGTTCCGGCCCCGCCTATGTGTTCCTGCTCGTCGAGACCATGGCGAAGGCCGGCGTGGCCGCGGGCCTACCGGCCGACGTCGCCGAGAAGCTCGCGCGGAAAACCGTCGAGGGCGCGGGGGAGCTCATGCGGCAGTCGACCGACAGCCCCGAGATCCTGCGCAAGAACGTGACCTCGCCGAACGGCACGACCGCCGCCGCGCTGGAGGTGCTGATGGGGCAGGGCGGACTTGAGCCGCTGATGGAGCGGGCGGTCGCAGCCGCGGTCAAGCGGGCGAAGGAACTTGCCGGGTAGGCTGTCCTGCCGCCGCCGGCAGCTTGGACGGCGGCGGCCTTCGGTCCTATCTTTGTCGCGACCAGCCGGAGGAGACCGCCATGGCGAAAAGCCCGTCCGCCGAAATCATCCCGCCTTCGAAGCCCGCCGATCCGCGCGGAAAGATTGTCGAGGCGCTGCTCGAGCTGCTGTCGCACAGCCGCTGGAACGACATCGGGCTCGCGGACATCGCGGCGCGGGCGGACGTCTCGCTGGCGGAACTGCGCGGTCTGTTTCCCTCCAAGGGCGCGATTCTCGCCGGCTTCCTGCGGCAGGTGGACCTCGAAGTCCTCGACCATGACGTGAAGGACATGGCGCAGGAGCCTGCCCGGGAGCGCCTTTTTGACGTGCTGATGCGACGCTTCGAGGCGCTCGCGCCCCATCGCGAGGCGCTGCGCGCGGTGCGCGACGGCCTCAGGACCGACCCGATGGGCGCGGCCGCGCTCAACCAGGTCGCCGTCTCCTCCATGCAGTGGATGCTCGCCGCCGCGGGCATTCCGGAGGCCGGACCGCTCGGGCTGGCGCGCGCGCAAGGGCTGCTGCTGGTGCTCGCCCGCGTGTTCGACACCTTCCTGAACGATCCCGAGGAAGGCCTCGCGCGCACCATGAAGGCGCTCGACGAGGAGCTTCGGCGCGCGGAGAAGGTGGCGCGTGTCGCCGACGACGTCGGCCGCATCACGGCCCCGTTCCGCGACGCCTTCGACCGCGTGCTCGGCCGCGGCAAGGGCGGGCGCGACGACGACGCGGCGGCCGCCGCGTGAGCGACGGGCCGACGCCCGCCCCGACCATCGCCTTCGACGACTTTTTGAAAGTGGACATAAGGGTGGGGACGGTCGTCGAGGCCGAACCCTATCCGGAGGCGCGCAAGCCCGCGATCAAGCTCAGGATCGATTTCGGGCCGCAGATCGGGATCAAGCGCTCCTCCGCGCAGATCACGAAACACTACGCGCCCGAGACGCTGGTCGGGCGACAGGTCCTGGCCGTCGTGAACTTTCCGCCGCGCCAGATCGGCAAGTTCATGTCCGAGGTGCTGACGCTCGGCGCGCCGGACGAGGCCGGCGAGGTGGTGCTGCTGGCGCCGACGATCGACGTGCCCGACGGCGGCCGGATGTTCTGAAAATCGGTGGTCCGATGGTCAGACTGGCACGCTGACCACCGCCCTGACGCCACCGAGCGGGCTCGATTCCAGCCGCACGTCGCCGCCGTGGCTGCGGGCGATGTCGCGGGTGATGGCGAGGCCGAGCCCGGAATTGCCGCCGCCCTTGTCCTGCCCCCGCGCCGGATCGAGCCGCAGGAACGGGCGGAACACCTCCTCGCGCTTGTCGGCGGGAATGCCGGGTCCGTCGTCGTCGACGCGGATCTCGAGCCGCTTGCCGTCGTGCACCGAGCTGATCGCGATCTTCCTGGAGTAGCGCGTCGCGTTGGCGACGAGGTTCTGGAGGCAGCGGCGGAAGGCGTCTGGCCGCACCATCGCCGTCGTCGGGCCATGGCTCTCCACCGTCGTCTGAGCGCCGTGGGTCTCGGCCGAGCGCTTGAGCTCGTCGAGCATCGCCGGGATGTCGGTCGGCGAGGCCGGCTCGCCCGCATCGCCCCGCACGAACGCCATGTAGGCGTCGAGCATGCGCTGCATCTCCTCGACGTCGCGGCTGAGCTCCTCGATCTCGGGCGTCTCCTCCATCATCGCGAGCTGGAGGCGGAACCGGGTCAGGATCGTGCGGAGGTCGTGGCTGACGCCCGCGAGCATCGTGGTGCGCTGCTCCATCGCGCGCTCGATGCGGTCCTTCATGTCGATGAAGGAGGCGGCGGCGAGCTGGACCTCGCGCGCGCCCTTGATCTTGAACGGCGGGCCCTCGCGGCCCTTGCCGAAGCTGTCGGCCGCTTCTGACAGCGCGAGGATCGGCCGGATCTGCTTCTTGAGGAAGATGATCGCGATGACGAGCAGCACCGCCGAGGCCGCCACCATCCAGATCAGGAAGATGTGGCTGTTCGAGGCGTAGGTCTGGCTGCGCTTGGTCAGCACCCTCATCACCACGTCGTCGAGCAGGACGCGGATCTCGACGAAGTTCGAGCGTCCGACCGTGTCGATCCAGATCGGGCGCCGCACCTCGTCGGAGATCTCGCGCAGCAGCGAGGCGTCGAGGATCGAGAAGAACGGCTTTGGGCGCGGCGGCGGCAGCGTCTGGCCGGGCAGGAACTCGACCTGCATGGACAGCTGCTCGCGCGCGATCTTGACGAGCTTGGCGTCGTTCTCCGGGCCGGGCGAAGCCTTTCGTAGTTCGACCAGCGCCGCGATGTCCTGACCGACGGCGGTCGACAGCCGCCGCGTCACCAGTTCGTAGTGCCGCTCCATGAACAGGAACGCGACCGCGCCCTGCAGCAGCACGACCGGGGCGATGATGATGATCAGCGAGCGGGCGTAGAGGCCCGCGGGCATCACCCGCTCGAGGAAGGCGGAGAAGCCGCGGTGGAGGTTCATCGCGGCGGTGTCCTACTCGTCCGCGAGCAGGCGGTAGCCGTAGCCGCGCACGGTCTGCAGCAGCACGGGATTGGACGGGTCGGACTCGATCTTGCGCCGAAGCCGGGTCACGACGACGTCCACGGCGCGGTCCCCGGGCGCCGCGTCGTCGCCGGCGATCGCCGAGCGCGGCACGGTGTGGCCCGGCCGTTCGGCGAGCGCCGCCAGCAGGTCGCGCTCGCGGTCGGTCAGCCGGATCACCTCGTCGCCGCGCTTCAGCTCGCCGCGGCCGCGGTGATAGGCGAAGGCGCCGAAGCGAACCTCCGGATCGGACGAGGCGGACGGCGCGAGGCTCGCGCGCCGCAGGATGCCGCCGACGCGCAGCAGCAGTTCGCGCGGGTCGAAGGGCTTTGCGAGATAGTCGTCCGCGCCGGTCTCCAGTCCCGCGATGCGGTCGTCCGTGTCGGAACGGGCGGTGAGCATCAGGATCGGCACCGCCGAGCGAGCGCGCACGGCGCGGGCGAGGTCGAGACCGCTCTCGCCCGGCATCATGACGTCCAGCACGAGCAGGTCGAAGGCGAACGAGTCCATCTTCGAGCGCGCCTCCGCAGCGTCGGCCGCGACCGTCACCCGAAAGCCGTTCTGCGACAGGAACTTGTGCAGCAGCTGGCGAATCCGCGCGTCGTCGTCGACCACAAGCAGATGCGCCGCGTCGTCCAGAAGCGCCGTGCTGTCGGCTGGCGGCATGCTGTCAGCCCCTCGCGCCGGGCGCCGGCGCGCCGGTCAGGTCCGCGACCTTGGCCCGTTCTTCCGGGTCGATGATCTCGAAGAAGAAGCGGCGCACCGCCTCGGCCTCCTGCGCGTCGAGACTGTTCAGCGCCCGGGAGACCCGCCGCGTCTGCAGCCGCGCCAGCTCCCGCGCGAGGCGGTCGCCCGGTTCGGTCACGTAGAGCAGCCGCTGGCGCCGGTCCGACGCGCCCTCCCGGCTCTCGATGAAATTCTTTTCCACGAGCTCGCGCAGCACGCGCCCGAGGCTCTGCTTGGTGATCTTCAGGATGTCGAGCAGCTCGGTGACGGTGAGGCCCGGATTGCGGTCGACGAAATGCAGCACGCGATGATGCGCGCGGCCGAAGCCGAACTCCGCAAGCGCCTCGTCCGGGTCGCGGACGAAATCGCGATAGGCGAAGAAGAATAGCTCGATCACATCGAAGGCCGGCCGGTCGCCGATCGTGGGACCGGGAAGCGCGGCATTGCGCGCCGCGGGAGCTTCGGCCGAAATTACGTCAGCCATGTTGACTTATTTTGATCCTGTCGCCAGAGTGCCCGCCGCTTCGCCAGCTTCACCGAGCTGGCGTCCCGCGCCGCTCCGACGATCTCCATCCGACGCCGCCGCGACGATAACGGGTCAGGCTTGCTGACGCAAAATCTGCGTTTCGCCATCCCTGACCTTTCAACGCTTGCGGTCTGGTCGTCGTTTCGGACAGGCTGCGCCATATTGATCGCCGAGCAGGCCCGCGCGACCGGCCGGCAAGCTACGAGGAGCCCGAAGATGGCCGACGCACAGCCCTTCGATCGCCGCGACGGAGTCATCTGGTTCGACGGCCAGTTCGTTCCATGGGCCGACGCCAACATCCATGTGCTGAGCCACGGCCTGCACTATGCGAGCGCCGTGTTCGAGGGCGAGCGCGCCTATGGCGGCAAGATCTTCAAGATGCGCGAGCACAACCAGCGCCTGATCGAGTCGGGCAAGCTGCTGGGCTTCGACATCCCCTACAGCGTCGAGGAGATCGATCGGGCCTGCGTCGAGACTCTGGCCAAGCAGGGTTTTGAGGACGCCTATGTCCGCCCGATCGCCTGGCGCGGCTCGGAGATGATGGGCGTCGCGGCGCAGTCGACGAAGATCCATCTCGCGATCGCGATCTGGCAGTGGCCGAGCTACTTCGATCCGGCCGAGCGCCTGAAGGGCATCCGCGTCGACCTCGCCGAATGGCGCCGGCCCGATCCGCGCACCGCGCCGTCCAAGGCCAAGGCGACCGGCCTCTACATGATCTGCACGCTGTCCAAGCATGCGGCGGAGCGGAAGGGCTACGCCGACGCGATGATGCTGGACTGGCGCGGCCAGGTCGCGGAATGCACCGGCGCGAACATGTTCTTCGTCAAGGACGGCAAGATCCATACGCCGACGCCCGACTGCTTCCTCGACGGCATCACCCGCCGCACCGTCATCGGCCTCGCCAAGGCGCGCGGAATCGAGGTGATCGAGCGGGCGATCATGCCGGAGGAGCTCGACGACTTCACCGAGTGCTTCATCTGCGGCACCGCCGCCGAAGTGACGCCGGTCTCCGAGATCGCCCAGTGGCGTTTCAAGCCGGGCGAGATCACCAAGACGCTGATGGACGACTATTCGGCGACGGTTCGCGCGCACGCCAAGGCCGTCGCGGCCTGACGTGGTTCGCCGGTCTTCGCTGGGACTGATCGAGGGCCTGACGCGTCGCGATGCGACCGCCGGGCCCTTTTCTCTTCGCCCGGATCGACAGGCAGGAGGATCGCCATCCTCCACGTCGTCGAGAACTCCTTGCTCGACGATCGCACTTGCCGAGAGACGCGGCCTCCGGCGCGTTTTGGATCGCAGGCCCGCCCAGAAAGCCGCCCGGCTTGGCGTCCCCACCGGGGAACTGCCCCTGCGTCCGCCGCGTCTGGGCGAAAGAATAGGGCGCAATTTTAATAATGGCGAGTCTCTAAGAATGAAGACCCGGCCGTCCCCCAACGGTCGGGCGGCTCCGAAGTACCGGTGCGAAGAGGGGCGGGTATCCGCGCCGGCGCCTTATCAGGGCGGGGGGCTGCCTCGGAGCAAGCAGGACGATACCACCCGCAGTCTGAACTTATTCTAATAAGAAAGTTCAGCTGACATTCATATTCGGCAACGGCTTGGAAAGGCTTACGCGGCGGACTTGCGCGCCGCCAGCAGCCGCGCGAGCCGCGCCTCGAGGCTGTCGGCGCCCCGCGTCTCCTCGGCGGAGATCACGAGCTCCGCGAGCCGCGCAGGTTCGCTGTCGAACGCGATCATGATCAGCGCGCCGGCGTCGTGCATCAGCAACGCCGCCAGCCGGGCGAGGATGGCGGCGCTCGGGATCATCGCGCCGAACCAGAGCGCCGGCATGGCGTGGATTCCGCCGCGCGGCATCGGCAGGTCGGTGGCGTGCAGCATGACCTCGGTCAGCGTCGAGAGCGCATAGAGACCGGCGAGCGCCGTGACATAGGTGATCGCCTTGTCGACGCCGAGAACCGTCGCGCCCTTGTTCAGCACGCCCCATGCGAAGCCGGCCGCCGCCAGGGCCCCGATCAGCCCCCAGGAGAGCGCGGCCGCCAGCGCATAGAGCCCTGCGACGCCGGCGCGGTCGACGGCCTTGAGCGCCGACACGCGGACGGCCGTCGTGTCGGGCATCAGCCAGGACACCTGCGGCGCCATGTTCTGGACAGGTTGCGTGAGGTCGTCGCCGACCGCGTAGACCAGCACGCCGAGCAGGACGGCGTAGGCCACGACGACGAAGGTCACATTGGTGCGGAATCGATCGCCCTGGCCCATGTCGCGATCCTAGGGTCGCGGCGACGCTTCGGCGACGTTCATCCTTCATTATGGTTAACGGCGGTTAAGCATCTGGGGCCCGCTCGGCGAGGTATTCAAATCTTGTCGGCCGTCGCGAACCAAAACGACCGCCGGCGGTTGCTCAGGGGAGAGCGGGCGCAGGAGGCCAAACCGATGGACTGGAACAGGGTCGAAGGGAACTGGGAGCAGCTGAAGGGCAAGATCAAGGAGCAGTGGGGCAAGCTCACCGATGACGACCTCGACGTCATCGCCGGCAAGCGCGACCAGCTCGAAGGCAAGCTGCAGGAGCGCTACGGCATCGAGCGCGACCGGGCGAGGCAGGACGTCGACGACTGGTCGAGCCGGAACTGAGCCGATGCCGGGAGCGGGGCGTCAGTCCCGCTTCCACCTTTCGGCGGCGTCGTCGTCGCTGCTCTTCGCGGCGACCCAGTTCGATCCGTCCGCCGTCTCTTCGCTCTTCCAGAAGGGCGCGGACGTCTTCAGGTAATCCATCAGGAACTCCGCGGCCTCGAAGGCCGCCTTCCTGTGCGCCGACAGCGTGACGACGAGCACGATCGGTTCGCCCGGGAGAATCCGTCCGACCCGATGGACGACCAGCACGTCGGACAACGACCAGCGGCTCCGCGCCTCGGTCTCGATGCGGCCGAGCTCCTCCTCGGTCATGCCGGGATAATGCTCGAGCGTCAGCGCGGCGAGCGGCGCTCCCGAGTCGGCGCGGTCCCGGCAGACGCCGGAAAAGGTCACGATCGCGCCGGCGTCTGTGCGCCCGACGGTGAGCGCCGCGACCTCGACGCCGAGATCGAACGGCCGTTCCTGGATCCGGACCGTCATGGGCGGCTCAGCCGCCTGTCATCGGCGGAAAGAAAGCGACCTCGCTCGCGCCGGCGACAGACGCGTCCTGCCGGACGTGACGCCGGTCGATCGCCGCGCGGATCGCGGCGTCCGCCTCGAAGGCGTGGGCGTATTCCGGCCCGCGCCCCTTCAGCCATCCGATGAGGTCGGCGACGGTGGCGACGCCCGAGGGAAGCTCGGCGTCTTCCTCGCTTCGCCCGACGCGCTCGCGCACCCAGGCGAAATATTTCAGCTTCATCCTTCCGGGTCCTCGAGCACGTAACGCAGCCCCGCCCGGAAATAGTCATAGCCGGTGTAAAGCGTAAGGATGGCCGAGAGCCACAGCAGCGAGAGGCCGATCTCGGTGTTGTAGGGCAAGACCTTGTCGCCCGCCGGGCCCGCCAGCAGGAAGCCAAGCGAGACGAGCTGCGCCGTCGTCTTCCATTTGGCGAGCTGCGTCACCGGCACGGAGACGCGGAGCTCGGCCAGGAACTCGCGCAGTCCGGAGACCAGCACCTCGCGACAGAGAATCACCACCGCGGCCCAGAGCGACCAGCCGGTGATGGTGTTCACCGCGCAGAGCATCAGCAGGCAGGCGGAAACGAGCAGCTTGTCGGCGATCGGATCGAGCATGCGGCCGAGCGGCGAGGACTGCGCCCAGATGCGCGCGAGATAACCGTCGAGAAAATCGGTGATCGCCGCCACCGTGAACAGGGCGAGCGCCGTCCAGCGCGCCGCGTCGCCGCCGAGGTAGATGCACAGGCAGACCATCGGAACGATCGCGATTCGGCCGTAGGTCAGCAGATTCGGCAGGCTGAGGACGTAGCGGCGCGAGGGGTTCGCCATGCGGGGCAGGGGGCGAGCGGCCGGCTGGAAATGGCTCTCGGTGCTCATGACGGCGACGCGCAAAAGAAGACGGGAGACGGTGAGCGACACGACCACGCCCGGAGGCCGGGCGTCAACATCGCGTGAGCCCGATCACGCTCAGTCCCTGCCTTCGTGAAAGTGGTCATAGATCGCCTTCGCCATGGTCTTGCTGACGCCCGGCGCCTTTTCGAGGTCGGCGAGGCCTGCCCGCGCGACCGCCTTGGCGGTCCCGAAATGCTTCAGCAAAGCGCGCTTGCGCGTCGGCCCGACGCCGGCGACCTCGTCGAGGGGGTTGGCGACCAGAGCCTTCGATCGCTTGGCCCGGTGGAACCCGATCGCGAAGCGATGCGCCTCGTCGCGCAGGCGCTGCAGGTAGTAGAGGACCGGGTCCTTCGGCGGCAGGCGGAACGGCGTCTTGCCGGCCATGAAGAAGGTCTCGCGACCCGCCTCGCGGTCCATGCCCTTGGCGACGCCGACGATCGGCACCTGTTTCTCCAGTCCGAGTTCCGCCAGCGTTTCGCGCGCCGCCGTCAGCTGGCCCTGTCCGCCGTCGATCAGGACGAGGTCGGGCCATGGCGGCGTGTCGTCGGCCGATTTTCCGGCTTCGTCGCGCGGCGCCTCCTTCTGCAGGCGCGAGAACCGGCGGCGCAGCACCTGGCGCATCATCGCGGTGTCGTCGCCCGGCGTGACGTCCTCGGGACGGATGTTGAACTTGCGGTAGTGCGTCTTCGAGAAGCCTTCGGGCCCGGCGACGATCATCCCGCCGACGGCGTTGGTCCCCATGATGTGGCTGTTGTCATAGACCTCGATGCGCTTCGGCGGCGCGGAGAGCGCGAAGGCCTCGGCGACGCCTGCGAGCAGCCTCGTCTGGGTCGACGTCTCCGACAGGCGCCGCCCGAGCGCTTCGCGGGCGTTGGCCAGCGCCCTCTGCACCAGTTCCTTCTTCTCGCCGCGCGCCGGCACGGACACCTCGACCTTGCGGCCGGAGCGGATCGTCAGCGCCTCGGCGAGCAGCGCGCGGTCCTCGACGTCCTCCGAGAGCAGGACGAGGCGCGGCGGCTCCTCGGCGTCGTAGAACTGGGCGAGGAACGAGCCGAGCACCTCGCGCGGCTCGAGGCTCCGGTCCGCCTTCGGGAAGTAGGCCCGCGCGCCCCAGTTCTGGTAGGCGCGGAAGAAGAAGGCCTCGATGCAGGTCTGGCCGCCCTCGGCGTGGATCGCGAAGACGTCGGCCTCCTCGACGTCGCGCGGATTGACGCCCTGGCTCGACTGGATCGCCGCCAAGGCCGAGATGCGATCGCGATAGACGGCGGCGCGCTCGAAATCGAGCTTGTCGGACGCCTCCGCCATCGCTTCGTTGAGCTCGCGTTTCACCCGATCGGACTTGCCGGTGAGGAAGTCGCGCGCCTCGCCGACCAGGACGGCGTAGTCCTCGAGCGAGATTTCGCCGGTGCAGGGCGCCGAGCAGCGCTTGATCTGGTGCAGCAGACAGGGACGCGTGCGCCGCTCGTAATAGCTGTCAGTGCAGGAGCGCAGCAGGAAGGCGCGCTCCAGCGCGTCGATCGTCCTCCCCACCGCGCCGGCGGAAGCGAACGGCCCGAAGTAGTCGCCCTTGCGCACCCGCGCGCCGCGATGCTTTGCGATCTGCGGGGCCGCATGGTCCATCGCGAGCAGGATGTAGGGGAACGACTTGTCGTCCCGCATCAGCACGTTGAAGCGGGGGCGCAGCCGCTTGATGAGGTTGGCCTCGAGCAGAAGCGCCTCGGTCTCGGTCTCGGTCGAGACGAACTCCATCGAGCAGGTCTCGGCGATCATCCGCGAGATGCGGATGTTGTGGCCGAGCCCGCGGGCGTAGTTCGCGACGCGCTTCTTCAGGCTCCGCGCCTTGCCGACGTAGAGGACATCGCCCTTGGCGTCGAACATCCGGTAGACGCCCGGCCCGTTCGGCAGATGCTTCAGCTGCGCCTTGATGACCTCGGCGCCACGCTTCAGCGAGTCCGGCGCAGCCTCGAGCTCCGCCTCGGCGGAGGCGATCTCTCGCTCCTCGACGGCGTCGTCGGGCTGTTCGGCGTCGAGGGGAGGGCGGTCTTCGGGAATCATCGGTCCGGGCGTCGTTGAGACCGGAATCTAGTCGCGCAGGCCGCTTTTCGCGAGGCGTCTCAATCCTCGGCGCCGGCCGAGCGCCATTCGATGTGCTGTCCGCCGTCGACCGGCAGGATCGCGCCGGTGACGCTTTTCGCGCCCACGACGAACAGCACCGCCTCTGCGATCTCCTGCGGCGAGGGCCCGCGCTCGAGCGGCATGGCGGCGCACTGGCGCGCGAAGTCGTCGGCGGACTGGCGTGGGTTCGCCAGCGTCGGCCCGGGCGCGATCCCGACCACCCGCACGCGCGGCGCGAGCGCCTGGGCGAGCGTCACGGTGGCCGCGGCGAGCGCGGCTTTCGAAGCGGCGTAGGACAGATGATGCGGTGTCGGGCGCAGGACCCGCTGGTCGAGGATGTTGACGACGCAGCCTGCCGCGCCGTCCGCGACCTGATCGGCGAAGGCCTCGGTCAGAAAGACCGGCGCGCGCAGATTGACGGCGAACTGCCGGTCCCATCGCGCGACGTCGAGTTCGCCCAGCCGGTCCGTGTCGAACGAGGACGCGCAGTTCACCAGCACGCCGAGCGGGCCGAGCGCTGCGCGCGCGTCGGCGACCACCCGGGCGGGTGTTTCGGGCGCCGCCAGATCCCCGCTCACGACCGCGGCGCGCCCGCCCGATTTCGCGATCTCGTCGGCGAGAGCCGCGGCCTCGTCGGCCGAGGAATTGGCATGCAACGCGACAGGGCGTCCGGCGGCCGCCAAAGCGCGCGCGATTGCGGCGCCGATGCGGCGGCCGGCGCCGGTGACGAGCGCGGCGGGCGGTTCGGGCGAGATCGCTGCGGTCATCGGAACGGGTCGAAAGCCTTGAACATGGAGCGGACCCTATACGTGGGCCCGCCCCCGATCGACCAGCCTGTGTGACCTGTTCGCAACGCACAAGCTACATCACATTTCGGGCGGGGGCGCGCCACATTACGGCGCGGTCTTCGCCAAAAAGCGCTGTCATTTCATTAGCGTGGATTTCTTCCGTGCATGTGATGGAACCGCGGCGGCTTTCGGGCGTTGCAGCTTCGATCGACCCTCGGGGGGTCCGACCGTCGTCACGCGAGGCGGTCGTCAGGAGTTCGGGTTGATGTTTCGCAGTCTGTGGCTTTCGAGCGCGCTGGCGCTCCTGTCGACGGGAGCGGCCCTTGCGGCCGACATGCCCGTCGCCGAGCCGCCTGCTGCCGTCGCCGTTCCGTCGTTCAGTTGGAGCGGCGCCTATGTCGGCGCGCAGGTAGGCTACGACTGGATGGACGCGGACAACCGCGTCAACGGCTTCAAGCCCGGCTCGAAGCCCGACGGCTTCACCGCCGGCGGCTTCGCCGGGCTCAACCACCAGCTCGACAACTCTCCCCTCGTGCTCGGCGTCGAGGCGGACATCAACTATTCGGACGCCAGTGGCGGCAGCCGCACGCGCGCCTTCACCGGCGCGCCGAACGTCCGGATTCGGAATTCCTTCGACTGGACGGGCGCCGTGCGCGGCCGCGTCGGCTACGCCTTCGATCGGTTCATGATCTATGGCGCCGGCGGCGTCGCCTTCGCCGACCACGAGCTGAAGGCCAAGGGCGCGGCCGGCGGATCGGACGACACGATCGCGGTGGGCTGGACGATCGGCGGCGGCGTCGAGGCGGCGCTGACCGACAACGTCACCGCTCGCGTCGAATACCGCTACTCGGATTTCGGGACGGACAGCTTCAGCGTCGCCAACACGCGCGTGAAGTCCGACGTCACGGACAACCGGGTCATGCTCGGCCTCGGCTACAAGTTCTCGACCGGGTGGTGAGCCATATTTAGATAAATGCGGCTGTAGAATCCGGATGGAGTTGAAAATTCGGGGGCGTCTTGCCTCAGAGTGAATCGAGTTCAAGCAACTCGATGAAATAATGTTTGATGCTCAGCTATGTGTGTTGCTCGTTTACAACCATGAAGCTGCGTATTGAGAACATGGGGTAACCGGTAATCATCGTGCGCGTTATATGGCGTGTACGAAAAACTTCGAGGTAAGTATCATGGTCCGCAACATCCTGCTTGGCGCCGCGTCGATCGCGGCCGTCGCTCTCGCCGCCCAGTCCGCTCAGGCCGCCGATCTCCCGATGGAGCCGGCCCCGACCGTCGCCGCCCCGGTGCCGTCCTTCAGCTGGACCGGCCCCTATGTCGGCGTCCAGTCGGGCTACGCGTGGCAGCGCGCCTCCAACATGAAGCCTGATGGCTGGATGATCGGCGGCTACGCCGGCTACAACTGGCAGCTCGGCGAAGGCTCGGGCGTCGTGGTCGGCCTCGAGACCGACATCAACTACGCCGACATCGACGGTCGTCGTCCGAACGCCGCCGGCGGTCGCACCAAAGTCAGCCAGGACTGGAACGGAGCCACCCGCGCTCGCCTCGGCTACGCCTTCGACCGCTTCCTGGTTTACGGCGCGGCCGGTGTCGCCTATGGCGACCGCGAGCTGAAGCGCCGCCCGGGCGGCACTGACAGCAAGACCGCCGTCGGCTGGACCGCGGGCGGCGGCGTCGAATACGCCGTCACGGACAATGTCGCCTTGCGCGGCGAGTACCGTTACACCGACTACGGCAAGGACAAGCTGGACCTCGGTCGCTTCTCCACCAAGAGCAGCGCGACCGAACATCGCATCATGGGCGGCGTGGCGTTCAAGTTTAACTCGCCGTTCTGATCAACTACTTGCGGGCGCGCCCGCGATAACGTGATGCAAAACCCCGCGACGAAAGTCGTGGGGTTTTTGTTTAGCCGCGGCTAACCTTTACGCCTCGCTAAGACTTAGGCCGCTAGGGTCGCGGCAGACGGCGAGGGGGGTAGCAGAATCCCCGGCCGGCGTTGGTTTGTATGTGTGTGTGGCGTTCCGGGCCTTCCCCCGTCCCGGCTCACGAGTATCGAGGTTAGTCATGTTGCGTATCGCGTCTCTCGCGGCCGTCTCGGCCGCCGCTCTGGCCTTCGCGGCCCCCGCCGTCGCGGCCGATCTTCCCGCTTACGAGCCGGCTCCGTCGGCCGTCGTCACCCCGGCCGGCACCTGGTCGGGCGTCTATGCCGGCGTGCAGGCCGGCTACGCCAAGGGCCATGCCGTGAACCGCGGCGGCAACCCGAACACCGATCCGAAGGGCGCGACCGTCGGCGGATATGTCGGCGCGAACCATCAGTTCGACGGTTCCCCGGTCGTGGTCGGCGTCGAGACCGACCTGAACTACGACACCATTAAGGACAAGGGCAATCTGCCGCGCGGCCAGGTCCGCAACGAGCTGAACTGGTCGGGCGCCACGCGCGGCCGCGTCGGCTACGGCACCGATCGCGTCCTGCTTTACGGGGCGGCCGGTCTCGCCTATGGCGGCCATGAGGCCGCCCGCCGCGTCGGCGCCGCCGGCGGCTCCGACGAGAAGACCGCTGTCGGCTACACCGTCGGCGGCGGCGTCGAGGCGATGGTCGCCGACAACCTGACCGCCCGCGTCGACTACCGCTACAACGACTACGGCTCGGACAAGCTCAAGGTCGGCGGCGGCGGCATGAAGTCCGACCTGACCGAGAACCGCATCACCGGCGGCGTGGCCTACAAGTTCAGCGCCTGGTGATTTCCGGCTGGGGGCGCTTACGCCCGCAGGCGATGCATGAAGGCTCCGCGGTCCGCCGCGGAGCCTTTTTCGTGCGTCGGGCCGTTAACGGTTCGTTGACTCCGACAAGTCTTAGTTCCCCCGGCAAGGATCCGTTAACCGGACGGCGCCGGCCCGCGACCCATGATGCGAGGCCTGTCAGCGATGTCCGGAGCTCCGCCGACCGTATGAAAAGCCTGATCGTCGCCTTTCTCCTGACCGTCACGGCGTGCCTCGCGCAGGCGCGGGCCGCCGACATGTCGGAGACCGGCGACGCCGTCGACTGGAGCGGCCCCTGGGTGGGCGTGCTCGGATCGGCCGGCCGGATCGGCGGCGACGGCGCGATGCTTGGCGTCGCGGGCGGTTACGTCGTCCAGTTCGACCAGATCGTGATCGGAATCGACGGGGACGTTTCCGGCGGAAGCCTCGACGCGCGCCGTTTCGGCGGGCGGTTCGAGCTGGACGCGGCCGGCGGCATCCGCGCCCGCGTCGGCTACGCGTTCGACCGCTTCGTCCTGTTCGGGACCGGCGGTCTCGCCTTCGCCTCCGCGGGCTATGCCCGGGCTGGAGATCGCGACCGCAAGGTGATGTTCGGCTGGTCCGTCGGCGGGGGCCTCGACGTCGCGCTGACGGAGCGCCTCAGCGCAAGGGCCGAATACCTGTACGTCGATCTCGACCGGCGCGGCTTCGACTCAGGCGGCCTTTCGCTGATCGGCGCCTCGGGCGGCCTCGCCCGGGTCGGCGTCAACTACCGCTTCTGACCGCCCTTCGACCTATTCACACGGGCATCACGTCTCCTAGATAGCCGTCGCCTCGGCATGAGGCGAAACGCGGGAGCGCGAAATGGGCGTGTTCGATTTCATCAAGGACGTCGGCGAGAAGCTGTTCGGCGCAAGCGAGGCGAGCGCCGCGCCGGCCGACAAGATCAAGGAAGAGCTCAAGAAAAACGGGCTCGACAGCGACAAGATCGACGTCAAGGTCGAGGGCGACACCGTCAAGATCAACGGCGACGTCGCCTCTGACGAGGTCCGCCAGAAGATCATCGTCGCAGCCGGCAACACGCTCGGCACGGCCAAGGTCGAAGAGAACATCACGGTGTCCGGCGCGCAGGCAGCGGCGGAGAAGTTCTACACGGTGAAGAAGGGCGACACGCTGTCCGAGATCGCCCAGTCGCAGCTCGGCAAGGCGAGCCGCTATAACGAGATCTTCGAGGCCAACAAGCCGATGCTGAAGCACCCGGACAAGATCTACCCGGGCCAGGTGCTGCGCATTCCGGCCTGACGTTTTCTTGAGGCCCGGACGACCCGGAGCGCCTTAGGCGTCCGGGTCGTCCGACGTCAGTGCGGCGCGGTCTCGGCGTAAGCCGGCGTCGCCGCCGCGAACGCGTCCAGCCACGTGACGAGCCTCGGGTGCTCGTCGCGCCAGCGGCCCTCGAACCTCAGGTCGAGGTAGCCGAGCGCGCAGGCGAGCGCAATCTCGCCGATCCCTTGCCCGACGGGGGGAGGGGACGCCTCCAGCGCCGCAAGGGTCCGCGTCACCTTGCCCGCCTGCAGGTCGAGCCAGTTCTGCGACCGCTCGCCTTCCGCGCGCATCCGGAACTCGTAGACCTGGAGCAGGGCCGCGTCGCACAGGCCGTCGCACAGCGCCTGCAGCCGAAGCGCCGCGAACCGCTCTTCCGGTTCGGCCGGGATGACGCGGCCGCCGCCGGCGAGATGGTCGAGATATTCGACGATCACCCGGCTGTCGAACAGCGTGGCGCCGTCACCGAGCTCCAGCGCCGGGATCTTCCCGAGCGGATTGAGCGCGCGGATCGGATCGTCCGGCTCCGTCGTGCTGGTCGCGACGACCTCGATCCTCTCAAACACCCCGAGAAGCTTCGCGGCGATCTTGACCTTGCGGCCGAACGGCGAGGCGGGCGAGGAGCGGAGCTTGAGCATGGGACGGGTCCGGGCCAGGCGAAAACGGGCGCGACCGACCTATCCGGCTTGCGCATTGGCGACAAGCCGGGGGACGTCCGCAAGGCGCGGATCCGCTCGATATGAACCTCGCGCTGGCCGCACGGCGCCGTGGCCGCTCAAGGCGGCGCACTCACCTACGCAGTCCGTGCGGCCGGCGCGGACGCCGGCTGCGATCAGCTGACGGTGATGTTGACGGCCTTCGGGCCCTTGCCCTTGCGATCGGGCTCCACGTCGAACGAGACGTGCTGACCTTCTGAAAGGGTCGCGAGACCCGAACGCGTGACCGCGGAGACATGGACGAAGATGTCCGTGCCGCCGTCATCCGGCTTGATGAAGCCGTATCCTTTTTCGGAATTGAAGAACTTTACCGTACCGCTCTGCGCCATCGACGTCCCCCTGGCATTTCGCCCCGTCGACCGGCCGATCCGCATTTCATTGCGCGCGCGCAAATGCCCTCGGCGAACCGGCAAGCCTTCCGAGACGATTTTGGTAACGCCTTCATCGATCCGATGGCAAGGCGAAAAAATGGCGCCTTCCCGGGACCGGACCGCCTCATCGCTAGGCGTTCGCGAGAATCCTGGCCGTCGCTCGCGCCCCCTTGTCCTGAGACAGGGCCGCGGCGAGCTCGGTCGAGGCGGCCTGAAACTCTTCCGCGAGCCGCCACGGCGGGTTCGCGACCAGCATGCCGGAACCGACCAGCAGCCTGGGGTCGCCGGGCGCGCGAACCAGCAGTTCGAGCCGCACGAGCTTCGGAACGCCGGCGGCGGCGACGCGTTCCGCCAGCGCGTCGGCGTCCGCCGGATCCTTGACCGGATACCAGAGCGCGTAGGTTCCCGTCGGCCAGACCGACAGCGCCTTGAGGAACCGGTCCGCCATGCGGCCGAACTCGCCCGGCTCCTCGAACGGCGGGTCGATCAGCACCAGCCCGCGCCGTTCGGGCGGCGGCAGCCAGGCGTTCAGCGCCGTCCAGCCGTCGATCTCGACCGCCTTGACCCGCTTGTCCCTGCCGAAGTTCCGCACGAGCGCCTCGGCGTCCTTCGAGTGCTTTTCGCACAGCCGCAGCCGGTCGCCGGCCCGGGCGAGGCGTCGAACGATCTCCGGCGAGCCCGGATAGGCGTCCGGCCCGATCCCGGCCATCGCCGCGCGCCACGGCGCAAGCAGCGCCTCCGCCTCGGGCCCGAGCGTGCGGTCACGGATCCGCCCGACCCCGTTGCGCCATTCGCCGGTCTTTTCCGCCTCTTCGCCCGCAAGGTCGTACATGCCGACCCCGGCATGCGTGTCGAGATAGGACCAGGGCGCCGGCTTCAGGTTGAGATGCTCGACGATCTTCGCCAGCACGACATGCTTCAGCACGTCGGCGAAGTTCCCGGCGTGGTAGGCGTGACGATAATTCAGGCGTCGGCGCCTTCTTCATCGGGCGGCGGCAGCATCACCACGAAGTCCTTCGAGCAGGACTCCAGCACGGCCCACACGCCGGTGAAGCCGGGCTCGAGCACGAGCGCATCACCCGGCCCGAGCGTGACCGGCTCGCCGCCGCCGTCGGGCGTCACCACGCAGCGGCCAGAGCGCAATCGGCACCACTCCCATTCGTCATAGGCGATTTTCCAGGCGCCCTCGGTCGCCTCCCAGACGCCGGTGACGAGCCGCCCGTCCGGGGATTCGTAGTGCACGGCGGTGCGGAACATCGGGGAGCCCTCGACGACGCGGTCTTCGGGCGGGGCGCTCTGTTCCCACGTCTCGACGGAGCCTGGCCTGTGCAGCCGCATCGCGGCGTCGATCTCGTCCATCACGTCACCTCGATCCGGCCGCGGGCACGGAGATGCGGCTCGAGCGGCAGGCCTTCCTGTCGACCTCGGCGCACGGGCGGAAGTCGAGGCCTTCCGTCATGCAGATCCGGACCTCCTGCAGCGCACCGTCCTTGCAGGCGACCGCGATGCCGGACGGCTTCATGCCGCGGTTGGCGTCGACGAAGGCGCGCTCGATGTCGGCGGGCGACATGTCCCGCTCTTCGTCGGCGGACTTCAGGGCGTCCGGGATGACGACCTTGTCGTAGGCCGCCCGCACCTGGCCGAAGTAGCTCGCCGGGTCGAGGCCGGAACAGGTCCCGTGCTTGCGCCATTCGTGTCGCACGAGGCCGGGGCTCGGCATGATGTCGAGGATCCCGTCGACCTGCGCCCGCGTCGGGTTGCGCCCGGTGACGCGGCAGTCGCTCGGAAAGCCGCGCTCATATTGCGGCCAGAGCCCATGGGTGACGAAGGCGAAAGCCTTGCCTGTCCCGCACTGCATGCGGTCCGCCCGCTCCCCGGCGTCCGCGCAATAGCTCGGCGACCAGGACAGCGACAGAACGTAGAAGTCGAAATCGCCGGCCTGCCCGCCGCGCCCCTGCGCCTCGGCTGAATGAGCGGCGAGGCTGAAGGCGAGCAGGCAGAGCGCGCCGGCTAGAGCCTTCACGGACGCGCCATCTTGCAGCGCGGCGCGTAGGAGTAGTGCCGGTCGATGCCGGTGACGCACCATTCG
Source organism: uncultured Methylopila sp. (assembly GCA_902168115.1). Classification (GTDB taxonomy): domain Bacteria; phylum Pseudomonadota; class Alphaproteobacteria; order Rhizobiales; family Methylopilaceae; genus Methylopila. The sequence goes on from CABHPB010000072.1 coordinate 166,778, forward strand.
ACGCCATATCCCAGGCTGGCGAAGCCCTGCTCGTCGCGGATGTTGTAGACGACGGTGCGCTTGCGGCCGTCATTGGTGACGACATGCGCCTCGCAGAACCGGCGGGGGATGAAGCTGTCGCCCCACGGCCTGAACGCGATCTCGCGCGGCCGCACGAAGGGCGAGAGCTCGAGGCCCGAGCCCCAGTATTCGCGCTCGGTCGAGGCGAAGCCGTGGACGACCTTCTGCTCGACGCCGGGGTCGTTACAGGCCGGTAGCTGCGCGGTGAAGCCGCGCTTGAGCGCGATGTCGCGCTCGCCCTTGTAGATGACGCGGCGCTCGGAATAGTCGGCCGCGCCGGCCAGTGAGGGAAGGGCGACCGCCGCCGCCAGAGCCAGAGCAAATGCCGTCTTCATGATGCCAAACCCTCGTCGCCGCCGAAGCGGAGAGTTCACCGCCGCGACGCCCAAATCAAGCCACAGTCGGCGGAGCCGGCGTCCGGCCCTGTCCGCTACCTGCCGCCGGAAAAATAGGCCTGAAGCCGCGACCTGATGCGTTCAGCGATCTGCGTGGCGGCGCGGTCCTCGGCGTCGCGTTCGGCGCGCACGTTGGCGAAGCGCTGGAGGCCCGAGAAGTAGGTCGCAGAGGCGAAGGCCTCGCCGGTCATGATCGGGTCGAGCCCGCCGCCGGCGCGCGTCATCGAATAGCTCGCCTGCAGCGAGATCGTGCGGGACTGCGGCACGCTGGTGTAGGGGTCGACCACCGCCGACTGGCCGTATTCGTTGAAGGTGATGGTGAGCCGGTACGCCGTCGACCCGGCCGCGCCGCCGCCGGTCAGCAGGAAGATCAGCTCGTTCCGGATCTTGCCGCCGACGCGGCCCTCAATCTGCTTGACGTCGACCGAGCGCATCAGCTCGGCGACGTTGGTGGTCCCGCCCTTGACGACGACGTCGGACGCGGGGCCGCCGCCATAGACCGGGCGGAAGCAGGCGGCGAGTGGCAGCGCCAGCGCGCCGACGAGGGCGAGCCTCAGGAGAGTCCGTCCGTCAGGCGACGACATTCACGATTCTCCCCGGCACCACGATGACCTTGCGGATCGGCTTGTCGCCGATCGCCCGGACGACCGACTCCAGCCCGCGCACTATAGCCTCGACGGAGGCGTTGTCCGCGTCGGCGGGCACGATGATTTCGTCGCGCTTCTTGCCGTTGATCTGGATCGGCAAAGTGATCGTGTCGGAGGCCAGCAGGGCCGGATCGACCTCGGGCCACGGCGTCTCCGCGACCATCGCCGTGTGACCGAGCGCGGCCCAGCATTCCTCCGCCAGATGCGGCGCGAAGGGCGCCACGATCTGCACCAGAAACTCCGCCGCTTCCCGCAGCGCGAAGGCCATGTCCTCGCCGACCGGGGTCTCGAAGGAGCCCGCCTCTAGGGAGCCGCTGTACATAGAACCGCTTTGCAGCGCCTGGCTCAGCGCGTTTGTGAGTTCGTTGGTTGCGGCGACGCAGATGTTGAAATGGAATTTTTCGATGCCGTCCGAGACGCGCGCCAGCGCGCCGTGCGCAGCGCGGCGCAACGCGGTCGCGGCCTCGCCGGGTTCGGACGGCGCCGCGGCACCCGGAAGCGCTCCTTTCGCGGCGGCCTCGTTGGCGAGGCGCCAGACGCGCTGAACACGCCGGCTCGCGCCCTCGACGCCGGCCTCCGACCAGACGACGTCGCGCTCGGGCGGGGAGTCCGACAACATGAACCAGCGGGCGGTGTCGGCGCCGTAGCTGTCGAGAATGTCGTTGGGATCGACGACGTTCTTCTTCGACTTCGACATCTTCTCGATCGGGCCGATCTCGATCGGCTCGCCGGTCGAGGCGCTGACCGCCGCGCGGCCGTCGTCACCGCCGATGATCGTGACGTCGGCCGGCGCGACCCAGGCGCCGGAAGCGTCCTTGTAGGTCTCGTGGACCACCATGCCTTGCGTGAAGAGGCCGGCGAAGGGCTCGTCCATGCCGACATGGCCGGTCGCCTTCATGGCGCGGGTGAAGAAGCGCGAATAGAGCAGGTGCAGGATCGCGTGCTCGACGCCGCCGATATACTGGTCGACGGGCAGCCAGCGGTTCGCGGCGCCGGGCTCGGTCGGCCGGCCCGAATGCGGCGCGGTGAAGCGCGCGAAGTACCAGGACGAGTCGACGAAGGTGTCCATGGTGTCGGTCTCGCGCCGGGCCGGCGCGCCGCAGGCCGGGCAGGAGACGTCGCGCCAGACCGCGTTACGGTCGAGCGGGTTGCCCGGCTGGTCGAAGCTGACGTCCTCCGGCAGGCGGACCGGCAGCTGGTCGTCCGGCACGGCTTGAGGCCCGCAGGCCTCGCAATGGATGATCGGGATCGGGCAGCCCCAGTAGCGCTGCCGCGAGATGCCCCAGTCGCGCAGGCGCCAGTTGACCTTGCGCTGGCCGACGGGCCTGCCGTCCAGCGTCTCGCTCTCGAGGCGCTTGGCGACCTCTTCCTTGGCGTCGTCGACCGACTTGCCGTCGAGGAAGCGGGAGTTCACAAGCCGGCCGTCGCCGTCATAGGCGCCCCTGGCGACGAGCGCCGCCGCGTCCGCGCCTTCGGGCGCGACCACGGGCAGGATCGGCAGGCCGTATTTGGACGCAAAATCCCAGTCGCGCTGGTCGTGCGCGGGGCAGGCGAAGATCGCGCCCGTGCCGTAGTCCATCAGCACGAAGTTCGCGACATAGACCGGCAGCAGCCAGTCCGGGTCGAGGGGATGCCGGACCTTGAGGCCGGTATCAAAACCCTTCTTTTCGGCGGTCTCGAGCGCGGCGACGCTGGTGCCCTGGCGGCGGCACTCCTCGATGAAGTCCTGCAGCTTCGGATCGCACTTGGCGCAGGCGGCCGCGAGCGGGTGGTCGGCCGACAGCGCGACGAAGCTCGCGCCGAACAGCGTGTCGGGCCGCGTGGTGTAGACTTCGATCTCGGTCGCGGCGTCCTCGCCATGCGCATCGGCGATCGCCCAGCGGACCAGCAGACCTTCCGAGCGGCCGATCCAGTTCTTCTGCATCAGCCGGACTTTTTCGGGCCAGCGCGGCAGCTCGTCCAACGACGCCAGCAGGCTGTCGGAGAAGTCGGTGATCTTGAGGAACCACTGGGTCAGCTCGCGCTGCTCCACCAGCGCGCCCGAGCGCCAGCCCCGGCCGTCGATGACCTGCTCGTTGGCGAGCACGGTGTTGTCGACCGGGTCCCAGTTGACCTTGGACTTGCGGCGATCGACGAGGCCGGCCTTCAGGAAGTCGAGGAACAGGCGCTGCTGCTGGGCGTAGTATTCCGGGTCGCAGGTCGCGATCTCGCGGCTCCAGTCGAGCGACAGGCCGATCGACTTCAGCTGGTCGCGCATCGCCGCGATGTTGGCGTAGGTCCATTCCTTCGGGTGGACCTTCTTCTCCATCGCCGCGTTTTCCGCCGGCAGTCCGAACGCGTCCCAGCCCATGGGATGCAGCACCGAAAAACCCTTTGCGCGCTTGTAGCGCGCGACCACGTCGCCCATCGCGTAGTTGCGGACGTGGCCCATATGGATGCGCCCCGACGGATAGGGGAACATCTCGAGGACGTAATAGGTCGGCCGGCCGTCCTCGGGCCCGGTCTCGAACAGCTTCTTCTCATTCCATGCGACCTGCCATTTCGGCTCGGCCTCGCGCGCGTTGTAGCGCTCCGTCGTCATCGATACGCCAGTCGTCTGAGGTGATGCTTGATCCTTGCGCGAAGCGAAGAGGCGCAAGGCGCGCGGACCTTGGCGCGAACGCGTCAGGGGGTCAATGACGCCGAAGCCGCGATGGACCGCGGAACCGCTTCGGGATATACATTTTTCCCGAGAGGGATATTCAGATGCCGCTCTATATCCGCGACGACGAAGTGGCCGAGCTCGCCCGCCGCACCAAGGAGGCGACCGGCGCCAAGACCGTCACCGAGGCTGTGAGGGTCGCGCTGGAGAAGGCGCTGGCTGAGGCGAAGAAGGAATCGTCCTTCGAGCAGCGCATGGCCAGGGTCATGGCGATGGCGGACGCACTTGGCCCTGGCGATCCGAACTTCGACTTCAGGAAGTTCCGTGAGGAACTCTGGGAAGAATGAGCGTCTTTCTTGACGCCTCCGTGATCGTGGCGGTGCTCGGCCGTGAGCCGGACGGGCTGGATTTTGCAGCGCGCCTGAGCTCCCGATCCGACGTTCTTGTGTCGCCGCTTGTGCTCTACGAGGCGACGATGGGGCTGGTCCGCCGGAACGCCACGCCCGGGAAGAAGCCGACGGCGGAGGCGATCGCTGCGACCTTCGCGACAGTTCGCGCATTCGTCGAGACATTGCGAGCCGACGAGGTGCCGATCGTGACTGAAGTCGCCGAATTTGCGATCGAAACTGCAGGCCGCTTCGGCAAGACGGTCGGACACCCTGCAAACCTCAACATGGGAGACTGCTTCGCTTACGCCTGCGCGAAGAAGACCGGTTCCGCCCTGCTCTTCAAGGGCGACGACTTCGCCAGGACCGACATCGCCATAGCCTGAATGGACCCGCATCCCTTGTCCGCAGACGCCCGCGCCAATCTCGACGTCGTCCTCCACGCCATCCGCCGCGCCGAGCGCGCGGCCCATCGCGAGGCGGAGCCCGTCACGCTGATCGCCGTCTCGAAGACTTTTGACGCCGAGGACATCCAGCCGGTGCTGGACGCCGGGCATCGCGTGTTCGGCGAGAATCGGGTGCAGGAGGCGCAGGGCAAGTGGCCCGCGCTGCGCGAGGCCTATGAGGGCGTCGAGCTCCACCTCATCGGCCCGCTGCAGTCCAACAAGGCGGCCGACGCGGTCGCTCTGTTCGACGTCATCCACACCATCGACCGCCCCAAGATCGCCGGCGCGATCGCCAAGGAAATCGAGGCGCAGGGGCGCGCGCCAAAACTGTTCGTCCAGGTCAACACCGGCGAGGAGGAGCAGAAGGCCGGCGTCGCTCCGCAGGACGTCGACGCCTTCGTGAAGGCCTGCCGCGAGCAGTATGGCCTCGCGATCGAGGGGCTGATGTGCATCCCGCCCTTCGACGAGCCGCCGGCGCCGCATTTCGCGCTGCTGCAGAAGTTCGCGAAGCGCAATGGACTGACGGGGCTGTCGATGGGCATGAGCGCGGACTTCGCCGAGGCGGTTCCGTTCGGCGCGACGCATGTGCGGGTCGGCAGCGCGATCTTCGGAACGCGCCCCAAGGCCTGACTTGCGGCCTGACTTGGCGCAAAAAAAATGCGCGGACCTGTCCGCGCATGACGACCTGACGTGTCGAGGGCGTTCGATCCGGGAGGGGGGTCGCTGGGGTCGGAAACGCCCCCCTCCCGTACGAACGGATGCCGGTACGCATGAACCAGATCCGGCTGACCGGGACGTCGCAAACGGCTTGCCAACCCTAATGAAGCGCTAGCGCCACAACATGTTGGGTCAGGCGACGGTTGCGACTCACAATGTAGAGGAGGTCGGTGAGCGCCTTCGCAAAGGGCGTCGCATTTTGCGAAACCGCTCGCAGCTTGCGACGCGGCGTCGTCCCGAACTGGCGCCGATCAGACGGAAGCGTCCGGGCGGGCGTCGTGGCGCGGCGCGCGGGCGGCGATCCGGCGCTTGAGCTCGATCCGCTCGCGATCGGCCACGCCGAGCAAATCCGCCGCGCGCCAGACGATGTTGTCCTCGATCTCGTGCGCCTCGCCGTCGGCGAACACGATCTCCCACATCATCTCGATCACCTCGGCGCGCCCGGCCGCGTCGAGCGAGCGTTTGAGCACGCTGGTGAAGGCGTAGAGATCGACCGAGTCGGCCTCGCGCCTGCGGGCGGCGTCGATCAGGCTCGCTGTCTCCGCTTCGTCGAGGTCGAAATGCGCCTTGAGGACATCGTGGAGCGCGGTCTTCTCCGCGGACCCGACCACGCCGTCGACGCCGATCAGGTTGACGAGAAGCGCCGCGGCGGCCACCCGGTGGTCGTCCACGGCGAAGCTGTCGTGCTCCGACGAGCCGGCGAACTCGGTGAGGAACTTGCGAAGAGCGTCGAGCATTGGATCCCGCCAGTCTCGGATTCACGCGGCGCATCGCCGCCGCGTCGCTGAACGCGCGCGCCGCCAACTTCGTTCGCACGCAAGCACAATATCCGCCGAGGCGAAGGCAGGCCTAGTCGGCCGAAAAACGCCTCAGTTCCGCGGCCAGAGCGGCGTCGAGACATGGCGCCATCAGATCGGCGAGCGGTGAACGACCGACGGGCGTGCGGTAGCAGCGCTGGATGAAATTGAAATCCATGTTGGAGTTGCCCTCCAGCACGCGAACGCCGTCCGGCGTCAGCGCGATGTCCCATCCGACGATCGCGCGTCCGGCGAAGACCCGGTGGGCGCGCAGCGCGACGTCCGCGATCTCGCGCCAGCGCTGGATCACGAAACCCTCGACGGACCGGCCGGTGACCGGGTGGTCGGGGTAGCGAGACATGCATGTCGCGGGCGCGTCGCCGGCCAACGAACCGAGTTCGCCGGTCTCAAGGTCGATCGCCGCGCCCCATTCCTTCTCGGGGAATTTCGGCCAGCGCGGCTCGAAGCGCCTCATGATCCGAAGCAGGCCATGCGTCACGTGGGGGACGCCGCCGCGGTCCAGACAGGTGACGACCCGGAACACCAGCAGCGCATCGTCGGCCAGGAAAGCGATTGCCGCGTCGTTTGACAGTTTCGGCTGGACGATCAGGCGCTTCTCCGAACGGAGGACGGCGAGCTTGAGAAAGAGATCGTCAAGCCCGAGCAGGTCGCCGCCGTGGTCGCGGTAGACGAACGGTTCTGTCCGGCGAAACGTCAGCGTGACCCCTACCGCCCCGTCCCTTGCGGGCTTTGACGAGAAGGTCCCGGTCCAGTTCGGCGTGACTGGCGTAGACAGCCGCCTGGCCGCCCTCGACATAGGCGAGGATGGGCGCGACAGGAATTTGCTCCTTGAGACAGATCTGCGTGAAGAGCAGCTTGTCGTTCAGTTCCGACTGGGCGGCAGGCCGTCGCACATGGGCCTGAAGACGTTTTGTGAGACCGTTCTTCGTTTCGACGCGTGTGACGTAGGCGTCGGCCAAGACCCTGTTTTCCCGCCGGAACAGCTCCAACAGGTAGTAGCTGTGCGGATTGACGCCGCGGAGGGCGTTCAGGAGCAGATCGAACGCCTGCATCGTGACGCGAGGGCCGCCGCCTCGCCTGACTTGCGGCGCCACGCGCGCCACGTACCAGACGACGATGGCGGCCATGACCACCCAGCGCATGGGCCAGCCGCGAAGCCAGCGATTTCGTGTCGGATACCTGTTTACGTCCAGCAGGCCGAAGTCGCGCACGATCTCGCGGCCCTTGCGCCCGATGGAAGCGGGTGGAAACTGATAGAGCTTCATCGGCGCGAACACCGCCAGCAGCATGCCGGACACGTAAGCCAGCACTGCGGTAAGTTCGCCCATGTCGTTGACGTACTGGAGCGCCTCGGCGGCGCTCGCGTCGGACTGCTCCAGCGCGCCGAGCCAGCCGACATACTGCGCCGCCAGCTGGATCATGAGCCCGATGGACAGCACCGTGGTCACAGACCGGCGCGGGCGAAAGAGGCGACCTCCGCGCAGGATAAGAATGGCCGCGATGGTCCAGATGGCGATGGAAAGACCCATCTCGTCGGGGTCGTGCGTCCTCAGCATGAGGACCTTGCCGACATAGCCCTCGACGGTCAGCAGCAGCATGCCCGTCGCCATCGCCGCCCAGGCCCGACGGAAGTCCGCGACGCGTCGGTTCGTCCCCAACTGCAGCAGCGCCCATACCAGGCCCATGCTCGCGACGACGTTGCTGCTGAGCTCGACGGGGGAGAACGCCTTTTCGGCCGGGATGTCGCTCGAGGACTGAATGGCCCAGACGGCGACGATGACTACAAACCCGCTGAGAAAGAGGCGCTTGGGCGAAGACAGCAGCGCTTGCGAAGCCGCGGCGGCTTTCGTTGGCGTCACTCGACCGCTCCTGCGCAGATCGCGACCGACGCGCGGTCGCGAGTAGGCGCAGTGTCTAGCGCACGATCACGAGTGTAACAAACTGAAATATCTGGTGACGTGCCTTGGGCGCCGTTTGATCGGTCGTCGCCTGTCGCGAATCAAGGACCGATGGTGCCGCAAGAGGGACTCGAACCCCCGACCCCGTCATTACGAATGACGTGCTCTACCAGCTGAGCTATTGCGGCGCCGCGCGCTCCCTCTAGCCAAAGGGCAGGGCGGATGCAAGACGGATGGCGGCGGCTCCCACCTTCTCGTTGCGCGAAACAGGGCGCCGGGGCCAGATATCCTTGAGCCCGACCCTCTCCCTCAAGGGGAGAGGGGATTTGACGGATCGCCCGTCGCGACGCGTTTCAGTAGGTCGGCCGGGACGAAGGATAGCTCTGCGCGCCGGTCACCGTGTCAGGGCCGCCGCCGTTTGGTCCCGGATCGTCCGGCGGCCGCGAGAGCGGAAACACCGCCGCCGTCGGCTTGGCCGGCTTCAGCTCCGCCTTTTTCGGCTCGATCTTCGCTGGCTCGGAAGGCTTTGGCTCGGTGGGCTTAGGCGCAGAGAGCTTGGCCTCGGTCGCCGACTTCGCGGGCGCCTCGTCGTCGACGAGCGTCGGCATGGCGCGCGGAAGGTTTTCGTTCTCCGCATGGGCGGCTGCCGCTGGCGGCTCCGGAGCGGCGACCGCGACCGGTTTTGCGGCGGCGGGCGGCGGGGCGGCCGGGGCGGCTGCCGCGATCGCGCGCGACTCGACCGGCGCCTGGTCCAGCCAGGCCTCGGAAGCGAGCTTCGGCCGGCTCTCCTCGACCGGGATCTTCCAGACGAACGCGTCCAGCCGGCCGGTGACGGGCGAGGTCGGCGCCCATTTGTCGCTCGAAACGCCGTCGGCGACCCAGGCCGGATCGCGCGGCGCGCGGGCGGCGCGGCCGAGCCACTCGCGGGCGCGGCCAGCGTCGTCATGCTCGATCTCGGAGAGCTCGGCCATCAGCAGGCAGCCGCGGGCGGTCGGCCGGACGCCCATCAGCTTGGCGAGCGCGACGCGGGCGTCGCCGAGCTCGCGCGCCGCCATCGCCGCGCGGGCGACGGCGATCAGCCCTTCCGGATCGTCGCCGGACTTCTCGGACAGCGCGCGGGCGCGCTTGAGCTTGTCGCGCGCCGAATCGCCGGGACGCACATGGACATAGACTTCCGCGAGGTCGGGGTGGGTCGAGCGCGCCCAGGTCGCCTCGACGATCTTCATCGCCTTCTTGACGTCGCCCTGCTCTGCAAGCAGGCGCGCCGCAAGCGCAGCGGCGGGCGTGAAATCGGGGGCGAGCGAATGGGCCTCGCGGGCGCGCTTCACGGCGAGCGCGGCGTCGGCCTCGCCCTCCATGGCCTGCGCCGTGAGCAGCACCGCGCGCCTGCGACGGGCGTCGGCCTTGTCGATCAGGCGGTTCGCGCCGAGCCGCTCGAGCGTCGAAAGCGCCCCGGTCCAGTCGTGGTCGGCGCACTGGTAGTCGAACAGCGCCTGTCCGGCCCACGGCGTCTCCGGCGTCTGGCGCATCGCCTCCTCGGCGAGCGCGCGGGCGGCGGGACGGTCGCCGCGGCGCTCGGCCTCGACGAACAGGCCGCGCAGGCCCAGCGCCCGCGTCTCGGGGCGCTCGGTCATGGCGCGGAACGCGGCCTCGGCGCCAGGACCATCGCCCGACAGCTGCGCGGCCTGCGCCGCAAGAACCAGCGTCAGCGGCTCCTTGCCGAGCAGCTTGCGCGCCTCGCCGGCCTCGCGGCTTGCCAGCCGGGAGTCGCCGGTGCCGACCGCGACGACGCCGCGGGCGATCGCGTCATAGCCCTTAGCGCGGCGCCGGTTGCGCCGGAACAGCGCGAAGGCCTCGGGGCCCGCGAGGATCCAGCGCATCACGTTCCAGATCACGACGGTCAGGCACGCGACCGCCCCGACGAAGGCGGCGGCCGTCAGGACCGAGGTCTCGATCTTGTAGCCCTGCCAGTCGACGACGAGCTGGCCCGGCCTGTCGGCGAGCCAGACCGCCGCGAAGGCGAAGACGCCGACGAGCGCAAGATAAAGCAGCACGCGCACCATGCCGGGCGTCCTCAGTCGTTCGAGGTCAGGCGAGCCAGCGCGGCGGCGCGCGCGGACCCGATGGCTTTCTCGGCCGAGACGCGGGCGCTGGCGCGCCCGGCCCAGTCCTCGGTCGCGGCGCGGGCCTGCTCGTCGAGTGACCCGCGGGCGGCGAGCGCCCCTTCGAGGTCCCCGGCCGAGCCGAGCGCCGCGACGCGCGCCCGCACTGCTGCCGGATCGGAACCGGCTGCCGCGTCCTTCGGCGTGATCTTCACGACGCTCCCGGCGCTGGCGACGAAACGGTCGAGGATCGTTCCGGTCTGCTCCGACTTGACCGGCGCAAGGCCCGCGATCTCCGCCGCGAGCTCGGCGCCGAGCGCCTCTCGGGTCTCGAGACCCTTCGCGGCGTGGGAATCGAGCGCCGCGAGTTCGGCGGTCTCGCCGCTTGCGGCCTTCACCGCGTTGATCTCCGGCGCAAAGGGCCGACCCTCTGTCAGCGCCTGGTCGAGCGCGCCGAGCGCGACGACGACCCGCGCGTCGGGATCGCCCTTCGGGCGCTCCTTGAGCGCGGCGGCGACCTGGTCGACGCGGGCGGCGATCGGCGCGGTGGCGGCGGCGACCTTTTGGCCGATGCCGTCGACCGTCTGGCCGAGGTCCTCGATGCGGACCGTCAGGTCGGCGAGCTGGTCCTTGCTGGGCAGTTCCTTGAGACGCGCCTCGAAGCCAGCCATCCGGCCGCCGAGGATGGCGAGCTCCTGAGGAGAGGGCGTGTTCTGGAAGCGCAGCTCGAGGCCGTCGATGCGGCCGGCCAGCACGGCGATCGCAGGGTCCTGCGGAGGCGTCTTCGCGACCTGTTCGGCGAGCGCCTTGACCCCGCCCTCGACGCCAGCGACGCGCCCGGCGGTCGCCTCCGCCGACTGCGACAGGGCGCCAAGCTTCGTCTCGATCTGCGAGGTGTCGGCCGGCTTGATCCTGGCGATGTCGGACCGCAGCGCCGCGACGTCGCCGCCGACGGCGTTGAGCTTGGCCTCGACCGCCTGGACGCGGGAGGAATCGGGCTGTGCGACGCCGATCAGCTCCTTGCCGAACAGGGCGACGCCGATCAGCGCGAGCGCCGCGCCGCCGAGCGCCGCGCCGAACATGCCGAGCACGCCGACGCCTTCGCGCACCGGCTGGACCGGCGCCGAGGCCGCGGCCGCGGTGGCGCGGGCCCTGGCGTCCGCGGGCGAGCCGGCCGCGGGGGAGGACGATGCGGACGGACCGGGCCTGACGGCTTCGGGCTTGGGCGCTCCGGGCGTAGCCGCTTGAGGCTTCGCTGGTTCAGGCTTGGCGGGCTCGGGCTTTGCCTGATCCGGCTTCGCCGCGTCCGGTTTAGGTGCGCCCGCCTTGGCCGGGTCGCCGGCGGGGGCCGGCGCGGCGGACGCGCTCGGGGATGTCGGCTTCGCCGGCTCCGGCGCCTTTGCCGAGGGCTGGTCGTCCGAGAGTTTGGCGTCCGAAGGCTTGGCGTCCGTCGGCTTCGATTCGGGCTTGGCCGCCTTCGGGGTCACGTCGGTCGCCGAGAGGTCGAGCGTCGGGGAGCGGGGCCGGGCGCTCGCGGCGCCCTTCGCGTCCTGTCCGGTCTCCGGTCCCTTCGGGTCCGCCATTCCTGACCTCATGCAGCGTCTAGGGCGGACCGCCGCGAAGCGGCCCGTGGGGTTCTACTTAGTCCGCCCAACGCCCGATGGCGAGCCGTTCCCGGCCAGCCGATCGAGCGTCTTTAGAAGGGCTTGCTCATCCGGTCGCTCCGCCGTCTCGACGCGGCCGCAGCCGGCCTCACGGAGCGTGCGGGCGATCCGCTCGGCCAGAGCCGCATGCGGAACGGCGCGCGCCGCCTCGCCGAGGCCCGCGGCGTCGACGAGGGAAAGAAACGTCTGCGCGATCCGGCCGGAATGATGCAGCACGACGAGCCCGTCCGGCTCGGCGAGCGCGTCCGCGATCGCCGGCGGCAGCGCCGTCGCCGCCTCCGCCTTGTAGAGCTCGACGAGATCCACCCGGTGACCGTGCGAGGCGAGCGCGCCGGCGAGGTCGAAGGCGCGGTCGGCGCCCGCCGCATGCAGGAAGCGGGCGGGCGATGGAAACAGCCGGCGCGCCTCGGCGACGAGCGAGCGGCCGTCGCCCTCCGCGACGTGAACTGTCGCAAAGCCCGCCTCCCGGCCGGCCTGCGCCGTCCGGTCGCCGACCGCGATCAGCGGCGTCGACCGCAGCCTCGCCATTTCCGCGCGGACGGCGAGCTTCCTGAGGCCGTTCGCGCTGGTCGCGAGCACCGCGTCGAAGTTTCCGTCGGGAATGCGGGCGGGCAAGTCCGTGATGGCGAGAACCGGCGCCAGCGCCGGCGTGTGGCCGAGCCCGCGAAGCGCCTCCTCGGTCTTGCGGGCGGCGCGTTCCGGCCTCAGCACGAGCACCCTCATGCGTTCACCCGAAGGCCGCGAGCAGGTCCGGCGGGGTGCGCGCCTTGACGTCGCGCCCGGCCTCGGCGCCGAGCGCCTCGGCGTCGGACGCCGACCCGGATGCGGCGCCGGAGACCTCGCGCGCGCCGTCCTCGGAAAGCACCAGTCCCTTGAACCGCAGCGCGCCGTCGCTGACGCGCGCCAGCCCGGCGATCGGCGTGCGGCAGGAGCCGTCCAGCACTTTCAGGAAGGCGCGCTCGCATAGGAGCGCCGCGGCCGTGTCGGCGCAGTCGAGCTTGGCCAGCGCCTCGAGCGTCCGCGCGTCGCCGATCCGCGCGGTGACGGCGACCGCGCCCTGGCCGAGCGCCGGCGGGAACGCCTCCTCGTCGAGGATCTCGGTGGCGTGCGCCTTCAGTCCGAGACGCGTCAGTCCGGCGAGCGCGAGCAGGGTCGCGTCGACCTCGCCGCGTCGCAGCTTTTCGAGGCGCGTCTGCACGTTGCCGCGGAAGGAGACGACCTTGAGGTCGGGGCGTCGGCGCCGCGCTAGGGCGCCGCGACGGAGCGAGGCCGTGCCGATCACCGCGCCCTGCGGCAGGGCGTCGATCGTCGCGGCCGCTCCGCCGATCAGCACGTCGCGCACGTCGGCGCGCCGCAGCGTCGCGGCCAAGGCCGTGCCTGGCGCGAGGTCGGTCGGAAGGTCCTTGGCGGAATGGACGGCGAGATCGACGCGCCCGTCGAGCAGCGCCTCGTCGATCTCCTTGACGAACAGACCCTTGCCGCCCGCCTCGCTCAGCGGCCGGTCCTGGATCGCGTCGCCGGTGGTCCGGATCGTGACGATCTCGACCGCGTCCGGCTCGACGCCGAGAGCGGCCAGCAAGCCGTCGCGGACCGCGTTGGCCTGCCAGAGCGCGAGCGGCGAGCCGCGGGTGCCGATGCGAAAGAGGGGCGCGGCCATGGGGCGCTTCGTCATCCATCTGTCAGGGAGGTCACGCGCCCCATGCATAGCGAGGAGGCGCCGTCGCGTCGAGCAGTCAGCCGCGCCCGAACCTCAGGCCGGGGGCAGGGCGCTCCTCGATCACCTCGCGCCGGAACCGGTAGAGCTGCGCCGGGCGCCCGCCGGTGGCGGCCTCGGTCTGGCCCGTCGGCTCGACCAGCGCGGCGCTCTCGACGAGGCGGCGGAAGTTCTGCTTGTGCAGGCGCCGGCCCGCCACGGCCTCGACCGTCTGCTGCAGGGCGGTCAGTGTGAAGCGCGGCGGCATCAGCTCGAACACCACCGGCCGGTACTTCAGCTTTCCGCGCAGCCGGCCCATCGCGGTCGCGAGGATGCGGCGGTGATCGTCCCGCATGGCCTCGCCGAGCCTCGGCTGCGCTTTGCGCGCCAGCGCCGCCGGCCGGCCGTCGCGCCGCGCCTCCTCGACGAGGCCGGCCTCGTAGAGGAGCTCGTAGCGGTCGAGCACCTTCTCCTCGTCCCAGGGGCTGCCGTCCATGCCGAAGCAGAGCCGCGCCCGGGCGAGCCGCGGCAGGTCGCGCCCGGTGTCCGCCTCCGGCGCCTCCGCCGCCCAGCGGTCGATCGCCGGGAGGATCTCCTGGTCGAGCAGGTCGGGGCGCTTTCGCCGCCAGTCCTCCCACGGAAAATAGCCGTACCAGGGCCGGAAGGCGGCGCCCGCCTCCTTCAGCAGCGAGGCGTCGCGGGGGCGTCGGGTGAGCGCGAGATAGCCGATCGAGATCATGTGCGGCGCGTCCGGCGCGATCGCCCGGCCGCGATCTCCGAAGGTGTAGAGCTGCTCGACATAGCCGACGTCGAGGGCGGTCTGGTCGGCGATCGATGTTCTCAGCGCGATCTCGATCGTCCGGTCCCGCGCCGGCTCGAAGGCGCCGGACGGCAGGCCCGCGAGCCCGTCGCCGGCGCGCGCGACAAGAATCTCCGGCGCGTCGCGCTCGACCGCGACGACGGCAGCAGACAGTCCGATGCCGACGCCGCCTTCGCTCATCGCGCGGGACCGAGCGCAAACGGCGCGCCCTCGTAGCAATCCGCGCCGCGCCCGATCGCCTCGATCGCCCGGACCATGCGGCCGTCGCGCCCGAGCGCCTCGTCCGCAAGGCGCACGATCAGCCCGTTCGGCGTCGCGGTCGCGCTGAGCCGACGGAGCGTTTCGGCGAGCTCGGCCTCGTCCCGATCCGGCTCGCGGGCGCAGGCGATGGCGTAGGCCATCGCGGTCGACCGGCTCACGCCGGCATAGCAGTGGACGAGGATCGCACCCTTGTCTCGCGCAGCGAAATCGAGCGCTTCGGCGACATGGTCGGCGGCCGGAAGCGTATAGCCCTCCAGCGGTTCGACGATGTCGTGGAAGTAAAGCGTGAGGTGATTCGAAGGCGCGACGCCGGCCGGTCGCTCGATCTCGGTGCCCACCGCCACGAGCGACAGGACACGTCGAAGGCCATGCGCCGAGACGGTGCTGGAGATGTGGGCGAGGGGGCAGACATGGATCATGCGCGACAGGATAGCGTCCAACCCCGCCCGCGGCATCGGACGAAGGGAGGTCGGCTCCGCGTCATGTCTGCAGCGCGTCGAAGCGCGCGGCGAAGCGGCGCGTCGCGACGTCGGCCGGCCATGGGTCGAGCGGCGTCTGGATCGGGACGGCTTCCGGCGCGCCGAAGATCTCCATGGCCTCGCTTATCGAGAAGCCGGCGAGTCGCGTCGCCTCGAGGAAGGCGGCGGCCCGGTCGGCGCGCTTCACCAGCTTGACGACCGCTGCGGTCGGTTCAGGCGGCAGCCCGAAGCGCAGGCGGATGGCGCGCTCCAGGCGCTGCTCCACCCCGCCATACTCGCCGCCGAGCACCGCCTTGAACGGGCTGATCATGTCGCCGATCACATATTCCGCGGCGTCGTGCAGGAGCGCGGACAGGCGGACCGCGACGCTCGCGTCCGGCGCGATGCGGCCGACGATCTCCTCCACCAGTAGCGAGTGCTGGGCGACGGAGAAGGCGTTCGGGCCGAGGGTCTGGCCGTTCCAGCGCGCGACGCGGGCGAGACCGTGCGCGATGTCCTCGATCTCGACATCCAGCGGGGACGGGTCGAGCAGGTCGAGCCGCCGCCCGGACAGCATCCTCTGCCATGCGCGGGGGCGGGCGCCGGGCGCGCGGCGCCTGCGGGTGGAGGAAGCAGGATCGGGCATATTCCCTTTGACAGCTCTGAGCGGCTTTCCGAAGGATGCGCCCCGAGCGCCGCCCCCGACAAGAACGCGACGCCGGAGGAGACCCGACCATGGCCGTGCTCTACGGACCCGAACATCGCGCCCTGCAGGATGAGCACGATTCGCGCCGCCTCGCCGACCTCTGGCAGGAGATGCTGATCCATGGCGCGCTCGCCGAAGACGAGCAGGCCTTCATCGCAAGCCGCGACTTCTTCTTCCTGTCGACCGTCGACGCCGAGGGCAAGCCGACCGTGTCCTACAAGGGCGGCGGCGCCGGCTTCGTGCGCGTGCTCGATCCCTCGACGATCGCTTTCCCCGGCTATGACGGCAACGGCATGTTCCTGTCGGCCGGCAACATCGCCGAAAATCCCTCCATCGGCCTGCTGTTCATCGACTTCGAGACGCCGCACAGGCTGCGCGTTCAGGGCGAAGCGGAGCTGGTGCGGAGCGGAGAGCTGGTCGAGAGCTTTCCGGGCGCGGCCTACGCCGTCCGGGTCGCGATCACCGACGCCTTCGTCAACTGCGGTCGCTACATCCACAAGATGACGAGGGCGCAGACCTCCCGTCATGTTCCGGACGCGTGGGGCGACCAGCCGATCGCCGAGTGGAAGCGCATCGACCTCGTCCAGCCGCATCTGCCCGCGCAGGACCGAAGGCCGGTCGCGGAGGCCGGCGAACTGAGTTTTGACCAGTACGGCGCAAAGGTCGCGGCGGGCGACACCTGAGCCGGCGTCCGCAGGCTTCGTCCGGCTCCGCGCGCCTATAGAGCGGACGCTCGCCTTCTCATCACGCGCGCGCGAGCTAGAATGACCCTCAACAAGTCGTGAGGCACACGGCGGACGGAGGGCGTTCCATGACGGCGGCGACGGCTTCGGGACCAGGGGCGGCTGCGCCGCGGCCCTGGTACAAGATCCTCTATGTTCAGGTGCTGATCGCGGTCGCGCTCGGCATCCTGCTCGGTTACTTCTACCCGGATCTCGGCAAGGCGATGAAGCCGCTCGGCGAGGCTTTCATCAAGCTCGTCAAGATGTTGATCGCGCCGATCATCTTCCTCACGGTCGTCCACGGCATCGCGTCGATGAGCGACATGAAGAAGGTCGGCCGGGTCGGCCTGAAGGCGCTGGTCTACTTCGAGGTCCTGACCACGATCGCGCTGGTCGTCGGGCTCGTCGTGGTGAACGTGCTGAAGCCCGGCGTCGGCATGAACGTCGACCCGACAAAGCTCGACGCCGGGTCGATCGCCAAATACCAGAAGGCGGCCGAAGGCCAGTCGGTCACCGACTTCTTCCTGCACATCATCCCGGACCAGGTGGTCGGCGCCTTCGCGCAGGGCGAGATCATCCAGGTCCTGTTTTTCGCCGTGCTGTTCGCCTTCGCCCTGCACATGCTCGGCGACCGCGGCAAGCCGGTCATGAACCTCGTCGACGCGACGATGGAGATCTTCTTCCGGATCGTCTCGATCGTGATGCGGGCGGCGCCGATCGGCGCCTTCGGCGCGATGGCCTACACGATCGGCAGCCAGGGCCTCGGGGCGCTCGCCTCGCTCGGCTACCTGATGGGCGCGTTCTACCTCACCTGCCTGATCTTCATTTTCGGCGTGCTGGGGATCGTGGCGTGGCTGACGGGCTTCTCGATCTTCAAGTTCGTCCGCTACATCAAGGAAGAGCTGCTGATCGTGCTCGGCACCTCGTCGTCAGAGTCCGTGCTGCCGCGCATGCTCGACAAGATGAAGCGCGCGGGCGCGGAGGAGAGCGTGGTCGGCCTCGTCATCCCGGCCGGCTACTCCTTCAACCTCGACGGGACCTGCATCTACCTGACGATGGCCGCGATCTTCCTCGCGCAGGCCACCAACACTGACCAGACGCTGTGGCAGCAGATCGTGATCCTGGCGATCCTGCTGCTGACCTCGAAGGGCGCGGCGGGCGTCACCGGCTCGGGCTTCATCGTGCTGGCGGCCACGCTGCAGTCGGTCGAGCACATCCCGGTCACGGCGATCGCGCTCATCCTCGGCATCGACCGCTTCATGTCGGAAGCCCGCGCGCTGACCAACCTCGTCGGCAACGGCGTCGCGACCCTCGTGGTCGCGAAGTGGGAGGGCGCGCTCGACGAGGAGAAGCTGCACGCCGAACTCAATTCCGGAGGCGGTTCGAACCCCGACGAGATCGTCGCGACAGCGAAGGCGTGAACTGGGGCGGCGGGAAGGTCTATTTCCCGCCGCTTCCCACCGCCTCGTGCCGCCAGCAGTCGACCATGTGGTCGTTGACCATGCCGACGGCCTGCATGAAGGCATAGACGATCACCGGGCCGCAAAAGGTGAAGCCGCGCTTCTTGAGGTCCTTCGACAGCGCTTCCGATACCGGCGTCGCGGTCGGCACGTCGCCCATCGAGCGTGGGTGGTTGACGACCGGGCGGCCGTCGACGAAGCCCCAGAGGTAGTCCGAAAAATCCTCGCCCCTCTCGGCCATGGCGAGATAGGCGCGGGCGCCCTTGATCGCGCCCTCGATCTTGGCGCGGGCGCGCACGATGCCTGGATCGCCCATCAGCCGCGCGACGTCCCCCTCGCCATAGGCCGCGACGATCTCCGGCCGAAACCCCTCGAAGGCCGCGCGGAAGGCGTCGCGCTTCCTCAGGATCGTGATCCAGGCGAGCCCGGCCTGAAAGCCGTCGAGAACAAGCTTCTCGTAGAGCGCGCGCGGGTCACGCTCGGGCACGCCCCAGTCAGTGTCGTGATAGGCGACGTAGAGCGGATCGGTCCCGCACCAGCGGCAGCGGCACTTGCCGTCGGCGTGGTCGAGGACGCCGGCTCTCTCTTCCTTGACGCCTAATCCGCTCAAGCGGCGCTCTCGCCGGGGATGGCGAAACGCGCCCAGGCGGCCTTCTCGACGGTCAGCATCGCCGAGCCCGCGATCAGCGGCTGTCCCGCCTCGCGCGCCTCCGCGGCCCTGTCGAGACGGATCAGCGCAAGGCCGTGGCCGTCGACCGACGAGCCCATGCGGCCGACGGTCTTGTCGCCCGCCATGACCGCCGCGCCGATCTCGGGAGGCAGCCCGTCGATGACGACCGGCGTCACGCGCGTGCGCGCCGTGCCGCGATGCTCCATCCGGCTCACGACCTCCTGGCCGACATAGCATCCCTTCTTGAAGTCGATGCCGTTCAGCTGGTCGAGGCAGGCCTCGTGCGGGAAGGCGTCGCCATAGACGAAGTCGAGCCCGCCCATCGGCGCGCCGAGCGCGATGCGGTGCTCGCGATAGGCCTCGAGCCCGGCCTCGTGCACGCCGTCCGGCATGGGCGCGCCGGGCGCGAGATAGGCGCGGGCGCCGAGGCCCGGAATGCGCGGATCGATCACCAGCTGCGGCTCGCGCGGCAGCAGGCCGTCGCCCCACACGACCAGCACGCGCGTCGTCTCGCTGACGTCGGCGACCTCCACCTTGGAGCGCAGCCGGTAGAGCGTCAGGCGGCGCACGAGGTCGGCGACGTGGGAGAGGGGAACGTCGAGCAGGAAGCCGTCCGCCGTCTTCGAAGCCAGCATGTCGACGATGATCTTGCCCTGCGGCGTCAGCAGCGCGGCGTAGGCGGCGCGGCCGGGCGCCAGCTTGCCGACGTCGTTGGTCAGGAGGTTGTCGAGGAAACGGCCGGCGTCGGGGCCGGTCACCGTCAACGCCCCGCGCTGATCGAGGAAAGCTCCGCGCATAGCCGGCTTCTCCGTCCGTATTGCCATCGCCCCTGCGCGAAGGTAGCCACGCCGGAGCCGCCCCTCAAGCCGATCCTTCGATGAGGTGATTTCACGTGCCCGAGACCTTCGACCTCGTGATGACGGGCGGGACCGTCGTCAATCAGGACGGCGAGCACCGCGCCGACATCGGCGTGCGCGACGGCCGGATCGCGCGGATCGGCGACCTGTCGCAGGCCTCTGCGGGAGAAAGGATCGACTGTTCCGGGCTTCACCTGCTGCCGGGCGTCATCGACACGCAGGTCCATTTCCGCGAGCCGGGCGCCGAGCACAAGGAAGACCTTGAATCCGGATCGCGCGCCGCCGTGCTCGGCGGCGTGACGGCGGTGTTCGAGATGCCGAACACCAATCCGCTCACCGTCACGCCGGAGGCGCTCGCCGACAAGCTCGCCCGGGCGAAGGGCCGCATGCATTGCGACCACGCCTTCTTCGTCGGGGGCACTCACGACAACGCCAAAGACGTCGCCGAACTCGAGCGCCTGCCGGGCGCGGCGGGCATCAAGATCTTCATGGGCTCGTCCACCGGCTCGCTGCTGGTGCAGGACGATGACGGCGTCTCCGAAATCCTCTCCCGCACGCGCCGGCGGGTGTCGTTCCATTCCGAGGACGAGCCGCGCCTGACCGAGCGCAAGGGCGAGCGCATCCCCGGCGATCCGTCGAGCCATCCGGTCTGGCGCGACGTCGAGGCCGCGCTGAAATGCACCCGGCGCCTCACGACGATCGCGCGCCGCCACGGCGCAAAGATCCACGTGCTGCACATTTCGACGGCCGAGGAGATGCATTACCTCGCCGACTACAAGGATGTCGCCACCGTCGAATGCACCCCGCACCACCTGACGCTCGGCTCGGACGCCTATCAGCGTCTCGGCACGAAGGCGCAGATGAACCCGCCGGTGCGCGACGACGCCCATCGCGACGGCATCTGGTGGGGGCTCAATCAGGGGATCGTCGACGTGCTTGGCTCCGACCACGCGCCGCACCAGCTCGACGAAAAGGCCAAGCCCTATCCGGACAGCCCCTCTGGCATGACCGGCGTCCAGACGCTTGTCCCGATCATGCTCGACCATGTCGCGGCCGGCCGCCTCAGCCTCGCGCGCTTCGTGGATCTGTCGAGCCACGGGCCCGCGCGCATTTTCGGCATCGCGCGCAAGGGCCGAATCGCTGTCGGCTATGACGCGGACGTCACGGTGGTCGATCTGAAGCGGCGCGAGACGATCACCAATGCGTGGATCGGCTCGAAAAGCCGCTGGACGCCCTATGACGGGGTCACGGTCACGGGCTGGCCGGTCGGAACGGTGATCAGGGGACGACGCGTGATGTGGGACGGTGAGATCGCGACGCCCTCCACCGGAGAGCCGGTTCGCTTCTGGGACACCCTCGGCGCCGGATCTCATGCGGCGCCGCGCTTGCCTGTCACGCCTTGTCGGTCCCGCCCGCCACGCCACTTGCCGACTGACGCCCGCTTGATCCTTGCCTCCCCGAGCCGCCGAAGGAGACGCCCCCTGTGCTGGACCTGGCGCTGATCGCGACCGGAATGGCCGTCGGCGTCGGCGTCAACGCGCCGGTCGGACCCGTCAACGTCATGTGCATCCACCGGGCGATCAAGAACGGCCCGACTTCGGCGATGGCGGCAGGCATCGGCGCCTGGGTCGCCGACGTGGTGTTCGCGGCGGCCGCCGCGTTCGGCGTCACGGCGATCTCGAACTTCGTCGAGGGGCACCTGGCCGTCATCAAGGTGGTGGGCGGCGCCGTCATGATCGCCTTCGGGATGAAGCTGCTGCTCGCGCCGTCATCGACCCATGACGCGCCGGCGAACGACACCGCGCTGTCGCTGTTTCGGGCCGGCCTGACGTCTTTTGCCCTCACCGTCACCAATCCGGCGGTGCTGCTGGGCTTCGCGGCGATCTTCGGCGGCCTTGCGGGCATCGGCGACAAGCCCGGCGATTTCGAAACGGCGGCGCAGCTGACGCTCGGGGTCGCGATCGGCAGCGCGGCCTGGTGGGCGGCGCTCTCGACCGGCGCCAGTCGCCTGCGCGAACGGATCGCCGAAAAATGGCTTGGCCGCATCAACACCCTGTCGGGCGGCGGCCTTTTGGTGTTCGGCTTCGTCGTGCTGATCGGGGTGGCGCTGGGCTATTGAGCGCCGGTCTTGTCCGACACCCTCGCGTCAGCAAGGGGAAGGAGCGCTAATCCACTTACTTCTTGGGGACGAAAATACCGCCGTCGTCCTCAATGGTGACGCCGTGCTCGACACTGAGATAGCCGAGGGCGTCCTCAAGAACCTCCGTGGTAACGACACGAGGGCCTAAGGCAAGATTGAGCTCGGAAACTGTTGCATAACCCCGTTCGCGTACACGGACCGCCAATCGCCTCAGAATTTCGCGCAACTCGTGCGAAAGCGCCGGGTATTCCATCGTCCCGAACTGGAGATTGAGGAAGGCTCGTCAAGCGGCCTGTCCTCAAGACCAAAGTCCGCGCGCTGTCGAAGCGCGGTCATTGTCGCCTCTAAGCGCGCGCGTCCGCTCTCAGTGCGGCAGGTTCGGGAGCGTGTAGCCGCCCTCGCGGATGCGCTCGGGCAGCTTCTCGGCGAAGCGGGCGGTCGCCTCTTCGCCGAAGGCCAGCACCAGCTCCTTCAGTGCCGCGAACAGGGCGGCGTGGGCCACGCAGTCGGGTGCGATGCCGTCCA
This sequence comes from uncultured Methylopila sp., assembly GCA_902168115.1. Classification (GTDB taxonomy): domain Bacteria; phylum Pseudomonadota; class Alphaproteobacteria; order Rhizobiales; family Methylopilaceae; genus Methylopila. Next base: position 188,864 of record CABHPB010000072.1, read on the forward strand.
GCAGCGCCTCTTCCCAGGCCTCGTCGAGATAAGCCAAAGCCGCGCGACGGCCGTCGACCACGGCGGGTTCCGCGTTAACGTTCTCTTCGTCGCTCATGCTGACGCCATGCTCCCACTCCCTCGAACCCTATCGGGTTTCCGGGCGGGCGGAAGGCGATTCTCGAACAAAGGGTTAACGGACTGCGGAAAACCCGAGGGATCGCGTTTACGGTCCGAAGCGGGCGCGCACATCGCCGGCGATTTTCGCGGTTTCCGTCAGGAACATGCGGCTCGCGGTCCGCGCGGCGGGCGTGCAGCTGCGATAGCTCCGCGCCCATGTGCGGAAGCTCGAATTGAAGGCGCCGGCGAGCCGGTCCCGGCGCTCCTGCGTCGGGGCGTCGGCCTCGATCAGCGCGGCGAGCCGGTCGCGCCAGAGGTCGGCGTCCTTCTCCTTGCAGACGGTTCTGAGGTGATGCAGCGCGCCGAGCAGTTCCGCGAGGCGGATCATCTGCGGCTCGTAAGGCGGCGGCGCGTTCGGATCGGGCTGCGGCGGCGCGACGGGCCCGGGCGGGGCCGCCTGCGGCTGCGGCGTGGGCTTCGGGGGCGCCTTGCGGTCGGTCGGCTGCGCGAGCGCCGGCGAGGCCAGCGCAAGGCACAGCAGCGCGACCAGCGGGCGACGACTCACGCAGCGATCTCCGCCGCCTTCGCCACCACGGCGGCGAGGCCGGGCGTCGTGGCGTAGTCGTCGATGTCGGCCGGCGCGACCCAGGCGACGGCGTCGGCCTCCTCGGTCGTCGTCGGCTCGCCGGAGACCAGGCGGCCTGCATAGGCGAGGATCACCGCATGGCGCAGCGGGCGTCCGTCCTCGTCGCGGGCCACGACCTCGACCACGTCGGCGAGGCCGATCGCCTCGGCCTTCGCGCCGGTCTCCTCCTCAAACTCGCGGACCGCGGCCTCCGCCGCCGACTCGCCGAACTCGACGCCGCCGCCGGGCAGCGACCAGAGACCCTTGTTCGGCGCCTTGCCGCGGCGCGCGATGAGGACTGCGCCGTCGCGGAAACAGGCGAGGCTGGCGGCGAGGCGCGGCTGCGGAGAAGGTTTCGTCATCGGCTGGACGCGAAAAGCACGGCGGCGGAAGGCCTCGGGCTGGAAACAGGCTTAGCGACGGCTCGCGCTATAGCACGGCCGGCCGCCCGAAATCCCTCGCGTCAGCCGCGTGGGTAGGGCGGGAAGGCGCCGCGGTCGGCCGGATAGGCGTTCTCGCGCGTGTAGGCCGGCGTGCAGTGCTCGGGCGTCGCGACGTCATGCTCGCGCTCGATCCAGCGGCAATAGGCGTAGCCCGCGACGCCCTTGTGGCAGACCTGCTCCTTGAAGCGCGCGGTCTCGACGACCGGGCCGCGGCACTTCACGCCGACGGCGGCGACGCCACCGGAGCTTCGGGCGCCGCGGCCGTTGTAGTCGGCGGCGATGGCGGTCGTGGCCGCGAGGGCGAGGCCCAGCGCGGCGAGGATCGGGCCGGCGACGCGCGTCATGATGCGGCTCCACGATACGCAACTCTTCGGAGCAGCGTCGCAGACGCGCGTTAAGCGCGCGTTTCCGCCAGCAGCACGCCCGGATTGAACAGGCCCTTGGGATCGAGGGCGCGCTTCACCTCGCCGAACAGGTCGAGCTCGACCTCCGACTTCACGCCCGGCAGCAGGCCGCGCTTCAGCCGTCCGACGCCGTGCTCGGCCGCGATCGAGCCGCCATAGGCCGCGACGATGTCGTGGACGACCTCGTTCATCGCCTCCCAGCCCTTCAGGTACTCAGTCTTGTCGGCGCCGAGCGGCTGGGTGACGTTGAAGTGGATGTTGCCGTCGCCGAGATGGCCGAAGGCGACGACGCGCGCGCCGTCGAGATGCTTTTCGACGGCCGCCGTCGCCTCGACGATGAAGTCGGCGACGCGCGACAGCGGGATCGAGACGTCGTGCTTGATCGATCCGCCGGCGTGTCCCTGCGCCTCCGACAGTCCCAGCCGCAGCCGCCAGAACGCCGCCGTCTGGTCGCCGGAGGCGGCGATGGCGGCGTCCGTCACGATCTCCTGCTCGAACGCGGTCTCGAGGATGGCCTCGAGCGTCTGGTCGAGGCCGACCGAAAGCGGCGAGGAGAGCTCCAGCAGCACGTACCAGGGATGCGGCTCCGAAAGCGGGTCGCGGCTGTCGGCCATGTTGTCGACGACGAGCTTGAGCCCGAAGCGCGGCATCAGTTCGCAGCCGGTGAGCGACTGGCCGGCGCGTTCGCGCGCGAGCCGGAACAGTTTCAGCGCCGCATGGACGTCCGGCACGGCGACGAAGGCGGTCGCGACCTCGCGCGGGGCCGGGAACAGCTTTATCACGGCCGCCGTCACCACGCCGAGGGTCCCTTCGGAGCCGATGAAGAGGTGCTTCAGGTCGTAGCCGGTGTTGTCTTTCCTCAGCCGTCTCAGCCCGTTCCAGATCCGTCCGTCCGGAAGCACCGCCTCGATTCCGAGCACGAGGTCGCGGGTGTTGCCGTAGGCGAGGACGCCGGTGCCGCCGGCGTTGGAGGCGATGTTGCCGCCGATGGTGCAGGTGCCTTCCGAGCCGAGGCTCAGGGGAAAAAGGCGGTCGGCCTGCTCGGCCGCCTCCTGCACCCGCTGCAGGGTGACGCCCGCCTCGACGACCATCAGGTTCTCGTCCGGGTCGACGTCGCGGATGCGGTCGAGTTTTTTGGTCGAGAGCAGGATCATGCCGCCGGACGCATCCGGCGTCTGGCCGCCGACGAGCCCGGTGTTGCCGCCCTGGGTGACCACGGGGATGGACAATTCGTTGGCAAGCCGTACCACGCTGGCCACCTGTTCCACCGACCGCGGCGTCACGACGAGCCCGGCCTTGCCCTGATAGAGGCCGCGCGGCTCGACCAGCAGCGGCGCGGCGGCGTCCGCCTCCAGCACGTCGCGGGGGCCGACGAGCGCGGCGAACCGATCGATCGTCTCCTGCGGCAGCGGACGGAAGGGAGAAGCGGCGGCGTCGGGGGGCGGGCTCATGCGGGCATTTTAGGCGTGCGAGGCCGAGCTGTCGCTCAGTTTGCGTCGCCATGCTCCGGCGACCGGACGGACACGCCGAGAAGCGGTCCCGCCGCCAAGATCCTCCGGTCGAACGTCCAGACCGTCGCGCCATGCTCTGATGCGACGGCGAGATGGAGCGCGTCGCCGCCCTTAAGGCCGATCGAATGCTGATCGGCGAAGCTCGCGGCCTTTCGGAAGTGGGGGCTGGTCAGCGGCAGCACGACAAAGCTTTCCGCTGACATTCTCTTGAACGTCGAAAGGGCGGCGGCGCGCTGGTCGAGCGAAATCTGGCCGGTGCGGAGCTTGATCGACAGCGCCGAAGACATTTCGACGATTGTCCAATCGCTGATGGAGAGTTCGCCCGGCGCCTGAGCCGCCAGCCAGTCCTGGGCGATGACCGTGGAGGCCTCGTTCGAGAGAGCGGCGACCAGCAGCGACGTGTCGACGTAGAGCATCAGTAGCGATCGTCGTCCCGCATCGAACGGATCAGCTCTTCCGCCGTCTGGGACTGGGGAGGCATCGAGGCGGTCAGCGCGCGGAGCGCCTCGAGATCGACGCCCTTGCGGGCTTTTTCCGCGCTTACAAGCCGCGCGACAGGCCTGCCCCTCCTCGTGATGCTGATCGAGTCGCCCGCCTCGACGCGATCCACCAACTCGCTGAGATGCGCCTTGGCGTCCGCCAGCTTGACCGCGTCCATGCCCACGCTCCTGACCATCTAGATGGTCATATACAGGAGAACGCCGGCCCGTTCCAGATCAGTCCGACGAAGAGCGTGGCGCGGCTGCACGCGCCAGCCGGTCGCGGATGGCCTCGCCGAGGCCGTGCGCGGGGATCGGCGCGACGGCGATCGTCGCCGCGCCGGTGGCGTCGAGGGCGCGCAGGCAGGAGAACAGGCGGGCGGCGGCCTCCACGAGGTCGCCCGAGGCGCTCAGCGTCTCGTGCGCGACGGCCCTGCCGCGCAGACCCTCCCCGTCGGGACCGAAGCCGAGATAGGCCTCGCCCTCGAAAACCTCCTCCACGTCGAGCCGGACCTTCGCGGCGGGGGCGTAGTGCGAGGCGAGGCGGCCGGGGGCGAGGGGGGCGTGCTCGTCGACGATCGCCTCGGCGAGCGGGCGGCCGGTCACCGCCTCGATCGCCGCACGGGCGAGGCCGCCTGGGCGCAGCAGGCGCGGGGTCCCGTCCGTCAGCGCCACGATCGTGCTCTCCAGCCCGACGCGGGTCGGGCCGCCGTCGACGACGGCGTCGATTCGACCGGTCAGGTCCGCCAGCACGTGATCGGCAATCGTCGGGCTGATGCGACCCGAGCGATTTGCGGAGGGGGCCGCGATCGGCCGGCCGGCGGCCTCGATCAGCGCGCGCGCGACCGGATGGTCGGGCACCCGCAGCGCCACGGTGTCGAGGCCTGCGCGGACGATGTCGGAGACCGGGCAGTCCGGCGCGACCGGCACGACCAGCGTCAGCGGGCCGGGCCAGAAGGCTTCCGCGAGTTTCCGGGCGGTCTCGTCGAAGCGCCCGATCGCCTCCGCCGCCGTAAGCGAGGCGACATGCGAGATCAGCGGATTGAAGGACGGCCGCCCCTTGGCCGCGTAGAGCCGCGCCACGGCCTCGCCGTCGGTCGCGTCGGCGCCGAGGCCGTAGACGGTCTCCGTCGGAAACGCGACGAGGCCGCCCTGCGCGAGCAGGCGCCCGGCCTCCGCCGCGTCCTCGGCGGCGAGGCGGCGCGTCGCCTTGTTGAAACCGTCGCCCGGCACGGGTCGCGTTCGTCCTTCTGTCCGGTGGCCGAAAGGGTTTTGGGGGCATAGATCGGGCGGGCCGCCGGTCGTCAAGCCGCGGCCGAATGCGAACGCCCTCGGAGCCTTAAATGACCTATCGCGCGCCGGTCGCCGACATGCTGTTCACGCTGGAGCACGCGGCCGGCCTCGCCGCGGCGCGGGGCGAGGGTCTTTACGCCGAGCTCGACGGCGACACGCTGTCGGCGATCCTCGAGGAAGCCGGGAGCTTTGCGACCGAGAAGATCGCGCCGCTCAACGCCGTCGGCGACCGGCAGGGCTGCCGCCTCGCCGAGGGCCGCGTCTCGACGCCTGACGGCTGGGCCGAGACCTACCGGGAATGGGCGGCGGCCGGCTGGAACACGATCCTTGCCGACGAGGCGCATGGCGGGCAGGGGATGCCGACGGCGGTCTGGGCGCTCGCGAGCGAGCTCTGGAGCCAGGGTTCGGTCGCCTTCGGGCTCTGCCCGCTGCTGACGCAGGGCGCGGTCGAGGCGCTGGAGCATCACGCCTCGGACGAGCTTAAGGCCACGTGGCTTACAAAACTCGTCTCGGGCGAGTGGACCGCCACCATGAACCTCACCGAGCCGCAGGCGGGCTCGGACCTCGCGCTCCTAAAGGCGCGCGCCGAGCGCGCCGGCGACGGGACCTACAAAATCTTCGGCCAAAAAATCTTCATCACCTATGGCGAGCACGAGATGGCGGACGACATCGTCCATCTGGTGCTGGCGCGCCTGCCCGACGCGCCGGAAGGCACGCGCGGCATCTCGCTGTTCCTGGTCCCGAAGCTGCTGCTCGACGAGAGCGGGACGCCTGCGACGCGCAACGACGTGGTCTGCGCCGGCATCGAGGAGAAGCTCGGCATCCACGGCTCGCCGACCTGCACCATGGTCTATGGCGACAAGGGCGGCGCGACCGGCTGGCTCGTCGGCGAGGAGCATCGCGGCCTCGCCTGCATGTTCACGATGATGAACAACGCGCGCCTCGCCGTCGGTCTGCAGGGCGTCGCGCTCGCCGAGCGGGCGACCCAGCACGCGCTCGCCTTCGCCCATGAGCGCAGGCAGGGCAGGGCTGAAGGCGCCGCCGGCGCAGCGCCGATCGTCGCCCATCCGGACGTCAGGCGCATGCTTCTGACCATGCGCGCCATGACGGCGGCTGCGCGCGGCGTCTGCTATCGGGCGGCGGTCGAGCTCGACCGGGCGCGGTTTTCGGAGGACGAGGCGGAGGCGAAGGCGGCGCAGGAGCGGGCGAGCCTGCTGATCCCGATCGCCAAGGCGTTCGGCACCGACATCGGCTGCGAGGTCGCCTCGCTCGGCGTACAGGTCTTCGGCGGCATGGGCTATGTCGAGGAGACCGGCGCCGCCCAGTTCCTGCGCGACGCGCGCATCACGCCGATCTACGAGGGCACCAATGGCGTCCAGGCGATCGACCTCGTGACGCGCAAGCTTCCGCAGTCGGGCGGCGAGACCGCTCGCGGGGTCATCGCGTCCCTGCGCGGGAGCGCGAGCCGGGCCGCCGAGGCGCATCCGCACGGCCTCGGCCACTCGGCGCGGAGGCTCGACGAGGCCGTCGACGCCCTCGAAAGCGCGACCGCCTGGCTCGCCGCGTCCGAGCGCTCGCCCGCCGAGGCGCTCGCCGGAGCGACGCCGTATCTGAGGCTGTTCGCGCTGGCGGCGGGCGGGGCGTGCCTCGTCGACGAGGCGCTGGCGGCGGCGAAGACCAACGACGCGCAGGCCGCAAGGTCGAAGGCGGCGGTCGCGCGGTTCTTCGCCGAGAACCTGCTGACGGCGGCCGCGGGTCTGGAGCTCAGCGTCACGGAAGGCGCCGGGTCGCTGGCGGGCGAAGACGTGGAAGCCGCGCTGGCGGTCTGAGGGCCTACGATCGCCCGAGTTCAAACTCTTTAATTGCTCCTCAGCATGAGGAGCGGGGAAGCGAGACGCCGCTGCGGTGGGCCTAAGCCTAACGTCCGAAAATCCCGACCGCCTCGACATGCGCCGAGTGGCGGAACTGGTCGACCGGCGTCAGCGCCTTCAGTGTGTAGCCGCCGTTGACCAGAATCCGGGCGTCGCGGGCGAACGTCGTCGCGTTGCAACTGACTGCGACGACCGTCTTCACCTTCGACGCCGCCAGCGCGCGGGACTGGGCTTCGGCGCCGGCGCGGGGCGGGTCGAAGACGACGGCGTCGAAGCGATCGAGCTCCTTCGCGGTCAAGGGCCGGCGGAACAGGTCGCGCGCCTCCGCCGTCACGCGCTTGAGGCCTTGCGCCGTTCGGAAGGCGGCGTCGAGCGCGGCGATCGAAGCCTTTTCCGAATCCGCCGCGAACACCTCGGCCTTCTCCGCGAGCCGCAAGGCGAAGGCGCCTGAGCCGCAGAACAGGTCGGCGACGCGCTTCGCCTTTCCCACCCCCTCGACCGCCAGCGCGCCGAGGATCGCCTCGCCCTCGGCGGTGGCCTGCAGGAAGCCGCCCGGCGGCGGCGTCAGCCGCGCCCGGCCGACCTGCAGCAGCGGTTTTCGGCGCGCGACGACCACGTCGCCATGGATCGAGAGGCGCGCGAGGTCGAGGTCCTCGGCAAGTCGCACGAGCCGGAGCCGCAAATCCTCGGAGACCGGGCCGGACCCGCGCGCGTCGAGGTCGAGGCCGGACTCAGTCGCGGTGACGAGCAGGTCGAGCGGCTTGCGCTTGGCCGCCAGCGTCTTGGCGACCGCACGTGCGGCGGGCAGCGCGCCGGCCATCTGTGGGGCGAGCAATGGGCAGTCGGCGAGCGCGACGATGGAATGGCTGCGCGCCTCGGAGAAGCCGGTGACGACGCGGCCGTCCGGCGCGATGCGGGCGTGGAAGGTCGCGCGGCGGCGCCCCGCGCCATGGGCGTCGATGGCGGGCGCGGTCACCTCAGTGACCGAAAGCCGCTCGCGCGCAAAGGCTTCGATCAAGAGCTCGCGCTTCCAGTTGAGCGCGGGAGCTTGCGCAAACTCCTGCGTCGCGCAGCCGCCGCAGCGGCCGACTTCAGGGCAGTAGGCGTCGACGCGGTCGGGCGAAGGCTCGATGACGTCGAGCAGTTCGGCCCGGTCGCCATCGCGGTCGGCGAGCACCAGTTCGCCCGGCAGCGCGCGCGCGACGAAGACCTGGCCGCCCGTGGCGGCGGCGATCCCGTCGCCGCGCGCGCCGAGGCGTTCGATGCGGAGCCGCTCAACCGTCACGGCGGGCCGCCAACAGATATTCGACATTGCCGTCGCCGCCGTGGATAGGGGATTCTATGACGCCGACGACGTCGAGCCCGAGCTCCGCCGCGAGCGTCTTCGCGCCCTCGACCGCGGCGAGGCGGGCGGCCTCGTCCTTCACCACGCCGCCCTTGCCGATCTCACGCTTGCCGACCTCGAACTGCGGCTTCACCAGCGCGACCAGCGAAAAACTCCACGCCGCCAGCGCGACGGCCGCAGGAAGCGCGACGCGCAGGGGGGCGAAGCTGACGTCGATCGTGACGATGCGCGGGCGGGCCGGCAGGGCGTCAGGCGAGAGATCGCGGATGTCGGTTCCCTCAAGGCTCTTTACGCGCGGATCCGCGGCGATCTTCGCGTGCAGCTGGCCGCGGCCGACGTCGACGGCCGTCACATGGGACGCGCCGCGCGCCAGCAGCACTTCAGTGAAGCCGCCGGTCGAGGCGCCGACGTCGAGCGCCGGTAGGCCGGCGACGGCGATCCCGAAGTGATCCAGCGCGAAGGCGAGCTTCACCCCGCCGCGGGAGACGTAAGGATGGGCGGCCTGCGCCTCGATTGCGGCGTCCGGCGGCAGCGTGTCTGAGGCGCGGCGCACGACGGCCCCGTCGGCGGTGACGAAGCCGGCCGAGATCGCGGCCTGCGCCTTGGCGCGGCTCTCGAAGAAGCCGCGCTCGACCAGCAGCAGGTCGGCGCGGCGGCGGGGAAGGGGCGTCATAAGCGGGGTCCGAACATCGCGCGCAGCCATAGCAGACTCTGGCTCACGCGCGCGCGGCGTCGATCTCGGCGGCGCCGACCCGCGCCGCGAGCTCACGGAAGCCGGCGAGCGCCGGGTTGGGGTTGTCCTCGCTCCAGATGGCGTGAAGTTCTGCGCGCGCGGGGCCGAGGTCGATTGGGCGGAAGGTGACGTTGTCGAAGCAGGCGTTGCGGGCCGAGGCCGGGACGATGGCGAGGCCGAGGCCCGCGCCGACCAGCGACAGGATCGCCTGCGCGTGCATCAGGCGCTGGACGACGAGCGGCCGGATCGAGCGCGCGGCGAGCGCCGGCTCGATGACCGAATGGAGGTGCCGAGCCTCTGGCGAATAGAGGATCATCGGCGCGCCGCTCAGCTGCGAGGGCTCGGGCCGGCGGCGGGAGGCGAGCGGATGCGAGGCCGGCAGCGCGAGCGCGAGCGGTTCGGCTTCCGCGAGCGCGGAGCGGACCCGCGCGATCTCGGACACCGGCCGGACGAAGCCGACGTCGAGCCGGCCGAGTTCGACTGCCTCGACCTGCGCAGCGGAGTCCATCTCGTGCAGCGTCAGCTGAAGGCCCGGCTGCTCGGCGGCGGCGAGGGCGGCAAGGCGCGGCAGGAAGCCGTAGGTGGTCGCGCCGACGAAGCCGACCGACAGGGCGCCGGTCGTCGCCTGCGCCGCCCGTCGCGCCGCGACCGTCGCGGCCTCGCTCCGGCGAAGGATCGCCTGCGCCTCGGCGAGGAAGGCGTGGCCACCGGGCGTGAGCGCGACGCTGCGCGTGGTGCGCGTCAGCAGTTTCACGTCGAGCTCGCGCTCCAGCGCCTGGATCTGGCGGCTCAGCGGCGGCTGGGTGATGTTCAGCCGCCGCGCCGCGCGCCCGAAGTTGAGTTCGGTCGCGACGACGACGAAGGCGCGGAGCTGGGCGAGTTCGAACATTGATGCCTGAGCGGTATCAAACAAATACGAACTTAGCCTTGGACGCGCACGAATGCGAGTGGCATCTCCTTGTCCCATCGAAACCAGACCGGCCCTCGAAGGCCGCAGCGACAGGGGGCCCGAAATGTCCGTCACCGACGCGCCGCGCACCATCCAGGCCATGGCCATGCAAGGCGGGCTGGAGGCCGGCGAGGCGACCACCGACCGGATCGCCTGGGTCAAGCTCTCGCTCGCCTTCCTGCCGCTCAAGCGCCCGATCAGCGACGCCAAGGTGCTGACCGGCCGGCAGAAGCCGCTGACCGAAGTCGCCATCCTGTTCTGCGAGATCGAGAGCCAGAACGGCGCGAAGGGGCACGGCTTCTCCTATTCCAAGCGCGCCGGCGGCCCCGGCATGTTCGCCCACGCCAAGGAAATTTCGGGCGAGCTGATCGGCGAGGATCCGAACGACATCGCGCGCATTTGGGAAAAGCTGGTCTGGGCCGGCGCCTCGGTCGGCCGCTCGGGGCTCGCGACGCAGGCGATCGCCGCCATGGACATCGCGCTCTGGGACATGAAGGCCAAGCGCGCGAACCTGCCGCTGGCGAAGCTCCTCGGCGCCCATCGCGACAGCGTTCAGGCCTACAACACCTCGGGCGGCTTCCTGTCCTCGCCGATCGAGGAGGTGCTGGAGAGCTGCGCGGCGCTGAAAGAGAAGGGCATCGGCGGCGTGAAGATCAAGGTCGGCCAGCCCGACCCGATGGTCGATTTGAAGCGCGTCGAGGCGGTGCGCAAGCTGCTCGGCGACGCCTTCCCGGTCGCGGTCGACGCCAACCAGCAGTGGGACCGCCCGACCGCCATGCGCGTCGGCCGCGCGCTCGAGCCGATGAACCTGTTCTGGATCGAGGAGCCGCTCGACGCCTATGACGCCGAGGGCCACGCCAGGCTCGCGGCGGCGCTCGACACGCCGGTCGCGACCGGCGAGATGCTGACCAGCGTCGCCGAGCACTACGAGCTGATCCGCAACGACAGCGTCGACTTCATCCAGCCGGACGCGGGGCGCGTCGGCGGCATCACCCAGTTCCTGAAGATCACCGCCATGGCCGACTTCAAGGGACTGAAGATGGCGCCGCACTTCGCGATGGAGATCCATCTCCACCTCTGCGCCGCCTATCCGCGCGAGCCGTGGGTCGAGCACTTCGACTGGCTGGAGCCGCTGTTCGACGAGCGGCTGGAGTTGAAGAACGGCCGGATGATCGTGCCGAACCGCCCCGGCCTCGGTTTCACCATCTCCGAGCAGGCGCGCGCCTGGACGGTCGACAGCCACGAGGCCGGCAAGCGGCCATAAGCTGCGTGGCTTTGTCCCGGCCTTGAGCCGGGACAAGGCTCACTTCACGCTGACCGCCACGCTCTCCGCGCCGAACAGGAACGGCCAGCGCCGGTCCACGCCCTCGAAGCGCAGATAGACGCGGAACTGGCCGGGGTCCGAGGGCGGCTTTTCCTTCGGCGCCGTCACGAACACGCGGAACCGGGCCTTTGCGCCCTTCTTCGCGGTCCAGGGCGCGGCGAAGTCCTTCGGGCCCGCGCACTTGTCGCGCTTGTCGAGCCTGCAGACCGACATCCCGTATCGCTGGTCCGGGTCTGAGGCGTCGAAGGGATAGACGTAGACCGGCCGCGCGCTGACCTCCGCCGCCCTCAGCGTGTTGACCGCCGCGACGTCGAAGCTGGCCTGTCCGCCATTCGGCACGGCGAGCTTGCCGGCGCCGTCGATCCGGGCGTCGATCTCGGTATAGACGCCGGAGCCGTCGACATTGACGTCGAGCGTGTTCAGCAGGTCGCGCTCGGGCGGCTGCCGGTTGACGCAGCGCATCTCGAGTTCGTCGCCGAGGCCGAAAGCAGGGTCGCCGAGCCGCGGCGCCATGCTCGCGACCTCGACCTCGAGGCCCTGGGAGGCGCCGGCGGGAATGTCCGCCGCCTCGCCCCATTCGCCCGCCGGCTTCCCGGACTTGGCGTCGACCTTTCGGAAGCGCGTCAGGACGTTGCGGAAGTTCGACTGGAACGTCCGGAAGCCGCAGCCGCGCGCCTCCTCGCTCCCCATGTTGCGGACCTTCACCTTGAAGCTCAGCGGCTCGTTCAGGTCGCCAGCCCGGAACCTGTCCGCCGCCGACATCGCCAGTCCCTCCGGCGCCCCGTTGGGATCGCCGAGGAACACGCTCGCGCGCTTCTCGATGCTGTCGATGGCCTTGCCGCCCGCGACGGAGGCGAAGGCGAAGGCGCCGGTTTCCATGACGCCCGCCGTGTTGGTGAAATCGCGGCCCGGGAAGGTGACGACGGCGAGCGCGCCCGGCGCGATCGTCACCGGCAGAGGGTTGGCGAAGAAGCGCGGCAACGTGGTCGAGGGCGTGACCTTCACCGCCGTCTTCGCGCTGTTGTGCAGGATGAAGGTCGCGCTCGGGCAGGGTCGCTGCTCGCAGACATAGTCGCGGTTCTGCATCGTCGCGCCGGCCGTGGTCGACAGCAGGAAGGCGGAGACGCCGCCGTCGGGCCCGAATGCGGTCGCAGTCAGGGCGATGCGGTCGGTCTCGGCGCCGTCCTGTCCGCCGATCTGGACCTGGTAGTGACGGTTCTTCTCGAGATCGACCGTGACGAGGCTCCAGCGGCGGCCGATCCCCGGCACGGGCGCGTCGTCGTTCCCGCGCAGGAAATCGTAGGAGACCTTGCCGCTCTTCTTCACGTCGACGCCGTAGACGGCGAGCACCGTGTCGATGTCGGCGCCGAAGGTGTGGAAGGTGACGCGGGCCGGCTTCACCGGGTCGAAATGTCCCCAGACGGTCTTCTGCATCCGCCCGCCAAAGCTCGGCTCGTTCGCGCGCGTGTCGGCGCCGAGGTTGCTGAGGATGTAGGTCGCCGTACGCGGCGAGACGTCGGCGGCGGTTCCCGCTCGGGCGTCGTTCTCCTGCTTCGGGGCGAACGGCGTCCCGATCAGCAGCGCAAGGCAGTTGCGGGTGACGACGTCGAAGGGCGGTTTGCTGTCGGCGTTCAGCCGCGCCAGGCAGTCGTTGAACGTGCCGCTGTCGGCGGCCCGAGCCGGCGCTGAGACAATCGCGCCGAGTACGACCGCGCAGGCGGCCGACGTCCAGCATTCACGCCCCATCGCCGCGCTCCTCGTCTCGCGGTGTCACGTCAGGTATGCGCATCGTCCGGTCGGGGACGCCGACGATAGCAAAGCCCGCGCGGCCCGGCATCCGTCGAACTCCGGACGCGGACGCAAGTTTTGCGCAGGCGTCAGGCGCGCCGGCGGCTGAGCCGCGGCCGCCAGACGCCCAGCACGACGTTGGCGGTCGCGACCGCGAGCAGCACCCAGAGCGTGCCCTGCTCGGCCGCGAGCGAGAGGCCGAGCGTCGAAGCGTCGGCCTGTCCGGCGAGCGCCCTGGCGCTCTGCGCGGCCTCCTGCTGCATCGGTCCGAGCACGCGCGCGAAGCCGCCCTCGAAGATCAGGATTCCGGTCGCCGCCTTCGCCCAGGCCCAGCCGGCGTTGTGGAAGGCGCGCGTCACGGCGATCGCGGCGAGGCCAGCGATCAGCGTCAGCGCGAGCGAGGGGAAGAAGATCCAGGTCGCGATCTGGCCCATCGCGCCGCGCATCAGCGCGTATTCGGCCAGCGAGGTCGGCGGCGGCGCGAGCCTGAGAAGCACGATGAGCGCCGCCATCGAGCCCATCAGTCCGATCGCCCCCATGGTGTGGAGGAATTTGAGAAGGCGTCGCAATGGCGTCGACCGCTTGCCTGTCCCTCGATCTACGAGCGTGGCGTGGCGCCGGTTCAGGACGCGCCGCTCGCTCACGCCGGCGGCGCGTGCTCCAGCAGCACCGCAAGCGCCCGCTCCGCCGCCGGGTTCTCGTCGTCCGTCCGCCACACCGCCGAGAGCTGGGCGAGGCCTTCGCCCGGTCCCTTGATCGGCCGGTAGGCGACGCCCTCGAACCTCAGCTGCCGCGCCGCCTCCGGGACCAGAGCGAGGCCGAGCCCGATCCGCACCAGCGCGAGCACCGAATGGATCTGGCTGACATGCTGGGTGATCGCCGGCTGGATCCCCGCCGCGCCGAACTGGCCGAGCACGAGGTCGTGGAAATACCGGGCCTCGAAGGGCGAGTAGCTGATGACCGGCTCGCCGCCGAGTTCGGTCAGCTCGATCGAGTCCCGCGCGGTCAGCCGGTGGTCCTCGGCGAGCGCGACGACCATCGGCTCCTTGAGCACGATGCGCGAGCGGAAGGTCGCGCGGCGCACCGGCGGGCGCACCAGCGCGATGTCGAGCCGGCCCGAGGCGAGAGCGTCGAGCTGCGCCGACGTCACGGCCTCCCGCAGCACCAGATCGACGTTGGGAAGGCGCTCGCGCAGCGTGCGCACGATGCGCGGCAGGAATTCGTAGCCGGACGCGGCGGTGAAGCCGATCGTCACCGCGCCGGCGTCGCCGGAACCGATGCGCCGGATCGACATGGCGGCGCCTTCGGCGAGCTGCAGCAGCCGCCGCGCCTCGGGCAGGAAGGCGCGCCCGGAGGGGGTTAGCGCCACGCGACGGTTCGAACGGTCGAACAGCCGCGCGTCGAGCAGATGTTCGAGCAGCTGGATCTGCCGGCTGAGCGGCGGCTGGGTCATGTTCAGCCGCTTCGCCGCCCGCCCGAAATGCAGCTCCTCGGCGACGGCCACGAAGCAGCGCAGATGGTTGAACTCGAACATCGCCGCGTCCGCAGGTTCGATCCACTAACCGCATCAAACGATGCCGTCTCTGGTTTAGACCGGCATCGCTCGCGCGACTAGCGTGACCGTCACAAACGAGGCGCCCCCAAGAAGCGCCCGTGAAGGAGATGCTTTGAGAGGAGGACGCGCCGCGATGCGCATCATTCATGCTTTGACGACCGCCGTCGCCATCGTCGCGTCGGCGCTCCCGGTCGCCCCGGTCCTGGCGGCCGGCTATCCCGAGCGGCCGATCACGGTCGTGGTCCCGTTCCCGCCCGGCGGCGCCTCGGACCAGGCCGCCCGCGTCGTGCAGGCGGAGTTCGAGAAGAACCTCGGCGGCAACGTCGTCATCGAGAACCGTCCCGGCGCGACCGGCAACACCGGCGCCGGCGCCGTGGCCCGCTCCACGCCGGACGGCTACACGCTGCTCTGCGCGGCGCTCTCGGTCTGGTCGATCAACCCGGCGCTGTTCAAGGGCCTCAACTACGACGCCGCGAAGGACTTCGACCTCCTCACCGTCGCGGTCCGCACGCCGAACGTGCTGGTCACCCGCAAGGACTTTCCGGCCAAGGACGTCAAGTCGCTGATCGAGTACCTGAAGGCCAACCCGGACAAGGTGACCTTCCCAAGCTCGGGCTCCGGCTCGTCCGACCACCTGACCGCCGAGCTGTTCTGGCAGAAGACCGGCACGACCGGGAACCACATTCCCTACAAGGGCGGCGGACCGGCCATCACCGATCTCGTCGGCGGCCAGACGGACGTCTCGTTCCAGAATCTCGGCAACATCTATCCCTTCATCTCGACGGGCAAGGTGAACGCGCTCGCGGTCACCAGCGCCGAGCGGCACCCGATGCTGCCGGATGTGCCGACGCTGAAGGAGCTCGGCTATGACGGCCTCGAGGTCTATTCCTGGCAGGCCATCGGCGCGCCGAAGGGCGTCGACCCGGCGATCAAGGCCAAGATCGAGGAGGCGCTGATCAAGGCGCTCAAGACCGAGACCGTGGTCAAGGCCTTCGCCAAGACCGGCTTCGACGTCGTCGCCAGCTCCGAGGCCGACTCCGAGGCTTTTCAGGCCAAGGAGATCGCCCGCTGGAAGCAGGTCGTCGAGGAAGGCAAGATCCCGTCGCCGTAGGACTCGATCGCGATCGGAAACATGCGGGCGGGGCAGGAATGCCTCGCCCGCTTTCCGTTTCAGGGATGCGGTCAGTCGCGCGCGATCTTGCCCGCGACCTCGGAGGTGCCGAGGACGACGTCCGCGCCGGACTTCGCCGAGATGACCACGCGGTAGCCCTCGGGCTTCTTGCCGACCTGCGAGAGGTTCACCGGGATCGAGACGCGCTTGATCGAGTTGTCGTTGTCGAACTGCGCGTCGATCGGGATCCTGGCGAACTTGACCTGCCCGGACGGCAGCTTCGCCTTGCCGAACACCTTGCCGTCGACCGACGAGCCCTTCCTGGCCTCCTCGATCTTCCACTTCACGGTCACCGGCCCGTCGCCCTTGCCGAAGCGGATGACGTGGAAGTCGAGCGTGTCGTCGTCCTTCCTGGACTTGCCCCTGACGACGCCGAGCGGGTGCACGAAGACGAGCGAGCCGGCGACGTCGACCGTTCCGCCGCCATCGGCGACGTTCAGCACGCCGTCCTTGCCGACGCCCGCCGGCCCTGAGGTGGTGCGGGCGGCGTCGACGCCGTCCCGGCCGGAAGCGCCCCTCTGGGTCGCGGGGACGCGGCCGTAGTTGGCCGGGAAGTCGATCACCCCGTCGGCCGGCTTATGCTTCACCGCCTCGGCCGTATAGGACGGGTCGTTCCACTCCTTGATGCCGGGGCAATAGGAGAAGGCCTTTACGCGGCTGTCGCCGTAGAGGCCGCCCTGTCCGCCCTCGCCGTTGACGAAGGGAGTCGAGCCCGCGGTCGTGGCGGAGGCGGGCGTGGCCTTGCCCGCGGCGCCGACGGCGGCCGTTCCTTCCGCCGCGCCGAGGTTGAGCAGCGCGGTGGCGGCGCTTCCGCCGGCCCCCATCCTGCCGTCCGGCCCGCGATCGCCGCCGTCCGCCCCGGCGCCGCCGATTCCGACCCGGGTCGGCGTGTAGCGGATCCAGTGACCGAGAACCGAGGCGTTCGGTCTCGGCCGCCAGTAGAAGCTGGTCACGATCGCGGTGGTGTAGAGCGCGGAGCCTCCCGGGCCGCCGAGCCCTCCGGGCCGCCCGTCGCCGCCGGGGCCGCGCTGTCCGCCGCGCCCGGCGATCGCCGTGGCGCCGCGGCCGATGAGGTAGCCCGCGAGCCGGCCGCCGAAGGTCACGTCGACGAGGTGGAGTTCGCCCGAGGCCTCGTTGAGGATCATTCCCGCCGCATGGCCGCCGTCGCCGCCGTCGCCGCCCGCCGCGCCGTCGCCGCCGGGCGCGCCGTTGGCGCCGTCCTGGATGATCGGGTTGTCCGAGATGACGTCGCCGGGCGACGCGCCGACGCCCTTGCCGCCCTTGCCGCCGTAGCCGCCCCAGCCGCCCGGGCCGCCGAAGCCGCCTGTGCCGGCGATGGCGTAGCCGCCGCCGAAGCCGACGCGCACGAGGGTGAGCTTGCCGTAGTTCCGGATCATACCCGCGGCGTTCTCGCCGCTGGTGGCGTTCGTGCCGGGCTTGCCGTCTCCGCCGGGGCCGCCATTGGTGGGCTTCGTCACCCCCGTGCCGCTGTTGACGCCGTCCTTGCCGGCGAGACCCTGCATGCCGTCTGCGCCGGTGACGCCGCCCACGCCGTTTTCGCCCGAGCCGCTGCCCGAGTAGAAGTCGATCCCGATCACGGTGACGTCCGAGCCGGCGCCGATCACCGCCTTCGTGTCGAAGCCGTTGCTGAGATACACGTTGGCGATCCCGTCGTCGTCGATGTCGCCGGTGATCACGAGCGGCGCCTTCGGGTGGATGTCGAGAACCGACTTCATGCCGTGGAAGCCGACGCCGGCGCCGGCGAAGGTGATCCTGACGGGCTTGGAGCTGTCGTTCGCCTCGGCGACCGCCTCGCGCAGGCTGAGCTTGCCGTCCCTCGTGTCGATCACGTCTTCGGTGGTGGTCACCACCAGCGTGACGGCCGCGGCTGCGACGAGTGCGAACATCGGCGGGCTCTCACCTTGGGCGGGAGCGTCGATTTACGCCACGCCTAAAGTTTTCGTCAACTATTGCGACGGTATTGGCGAGGCTGCAGAAGTATAAGTAGATATACGTACGCTGGCTCGACCATCCGTCGGGGCGGAACGTCGCGTCCTCTGGTCAAGTCCCGCCCTGCGCACGATTTAACGCGCGCCATGGCTTCCGATCGCGACGACGAACGCAACCGCCTCTCAGCCCGCGTGGGGCGTTACGCCCGCGTCGGCGCAAACGTCGGGGGCGTCGCGGCGCGGATCGCGACCGCGCAGCTCAGGGGCAGGGCGGCCGGGCGCGACCAGCGCGCCGCCGACCTCGCCGCGGCGCTCGGCGGGCTGAAGGGTCCGCTGATGAAGGTCGCGCAGCTGCTCGCGACCATTCCCGACGCGCTGCCGCCGGAATACGCGACCGAGCTCGCCCAGCTGCAGTCCGACGCGCCGCCGATGGGCTACGGCTTCGTCCGGCGCCGCATGGCGGCGGAGCTCGGGCCGGACTGGCTCGAAAA
Source organism: uncultured Methylopila sp. (assembly GCA_902168115.1). Classification (GTDB taxonomy): domain Bacteria; phylum Pseudomonadota; class Alphaproteobacteria; order Rhizobiales; family Methylopilaceae; genus Methylopila. The sequence continues at coordinate 206,894 of CABHPB010000072.1, forward strand.
ATTCGGCTCGTTCGAAAAGGAGCCGGCGGCGGCGGCCTCGCTCGGCCAGGTCCATCGCGCGACGACGCTCGACGGCGAGCCGGTCGCGGTGAAGCTGCAATATCCCGACATGGCCTCGGCGGTGGAGGCCGATCTCGGCCAGCTGCGCCTGCTGTTCGACATCCGCCGGCGGTTCGACCCCTCGATCGACACCAGCCAGATCGTCCAGGAGATCGGCGCCCGCATCCGCGAGGAGCTCGACTACACCCGCGAGGCGCGCCACGCCGGTCTCTACGCCCTGATGCTGGGCGACACGCCCGAGGTGCGCGTTCCCGGCGTCCATCCCGGGCTCTCGACGCGGCGGCTGCTGACGCTGGACTGGCTCGACGGCCGAAAGCTGCTCGAGTTCAAGCAGGCGCCGCTGGAGGTCCGCAACCGGATCGCGGTCGCTATGTTCAAGGCCTGGTGGGGGCCGTTCTCGAGCCATGGCGTCATCCATGGCGACCCGCATCTCGGCAATTACGCTGCATTCTCCGAAAACGGCGAGCCTCAGGGTATCAACCTGCTGGACTACGGCTGCATCCGGATCTTCCCACCGAGCTTCGTCGGCGGGGTGGTCGATCTCTACGAAGGCCTGCGCGACGGCGACGAGGCGCGCGTCGTCCACGCCTACGAGGTCTGGGGCTTCAAGGGGCTGAAGCGCGAGCTGATCGACGTGCTCAACATCTGGGCGCGCTTCATCTACGGCCCGCTGCTCGACGACCGCGTTCGCTCGATCGCCGACGGCGTCTCGCCCGGAGAATACGGGCGCAAGGAAGCCTTTCGCGTCGCGCAGGAGCTGAAGACGAAGGGGCCAGTGACGGTGCCGCGCGAGTTCGTCTTCATGGACCGCGCCGCGATCGGGCTCGGCGGCGTGTTCCTGCATCTGGCGGCGGAGCTCAACTTCTCGCAGCTGTTCCGCGACGCGATGGCGGACTTCTCGGTCGAGGCGGTCGCCCGGCGCCAGCAGTCGGCTTGCAAGGCCGTAGGGCTCGAGCCGGCGCTCTGAGCCGCGGACCTAACGTCGCATGGTGTGCGCCGCAGCGTCGGACTTTCGGGCAAGTTTGGCTGACGGCGGATTTTATGCACGCGGAGGCGTCCCTAAGTCATTGACATCTCAGGAAATCGATATCTACTGGTATCTGGCATACCAGTCCTTTGGCTGATTGCCGGGCGCAATCGTTTCGGCTACATGCCGGTAAAAGCCTTCATTAAGCCGAGGAAAAGCCGCATGGCCGAGCACGCCGCCCCGGAATACGCGACCGCCACCGGCAACGACTACGCCGAGCACGAAGCCACCTATTCGATGGTGATGAAGCTGTCGAAGGTCGCGACGGCTGCGATCATCCTGATCGTGATTTCGCTGGCGATCGGCGGCGTTTCCGGCGCGTGGGGCCTTGCGGGCCTCGGCATCGTGCTCGCGCTTGTCACCGGCGCCGTTTCCGGCATGAGCGAGAAGGGCAACCTCGCCCCGATCGTCGTCGCCGGCGTCGTGGTGGTCGGCCTCTACTTCCTCTTCCGCTAAACGACCAACGGGGGCCTCGAAGGTCCCCGCGATTTCGACCGATAGGCGGGAGCCCTGCGAGGCAAGCGCGACGTCTTGCGACCACGGGCGCCCCGCGAGTTCAACGAGCGACAGTATTCGGGATCCGTCGCTCGCCCGCCAGGACTGCGCTTTCTCCAGAGGCCGTTTTATCCGACGATCCAGCGTCCCGAACGCCGACGACATCATCGTGAGGATCCGCAATGACGGACGCAACGAAGATCGGTTCCCCGAAAGAGACGTTCGCGGGCGAGTCGCGCGTCGCGATGACGCCCGATAGCGCGACGCAGCTGAAGAAGCTCGGCTACGACTGCCTGGTCGAAACCGGGGCGGGCCTCGCGGCCGGCTTCACGGACGACGCCTATCGCGCCGCCGGCGTCGAGGTGGTGGACAGCGCCGCGGCGCTCTGGGAGCGCGCCGACGTCATCGCCAAGGTCCGGCCGCCGGAGCCTTCGGAAGTCGAGCGACTGACGCCGGCCAAGACGCTGATCTCGTTTTTCTACCCGGCCCAGAGCAAGGAGCTTCTCGAGCAGAGCTCGAAGACGGGCGCCTCCGTCATCGCGATGGACATGGTGCCGCGCATCAGCCGCGCGCAGAAGATGGACGCGCTGTCGTCGATGGCGAACATCGCCGGCTATCGCGCGGTGGTCGAGGCGGGCGCCAATTTCGGCCGCTTCTTCACCGGCCAGATCACTGCCGCCGGCAAGGTGCCGCCGGCCAAGGTGCTGGTGATCGGCGCGGGCGTCGCGGGGCTCGCGGCCATCGGCACGTCGACCGCCCTCGGTGCGATCACCTACGCCTTCGATGTGCGGCCGGAAGTCGCCGAACAGATCGAGTCGATGGGCGCGAACTTCGTCTATCTCGACTTCGAGGAGCAGCAGCAGGACGGCGCCGCAACCGGCGGCTACGCCTCGGTCTCGAGCCCCGAGTTCCGGGAGGCCCAGCTCAAGAAGTTCCGCGAACTCGCGCCAGACATGGACATCGTCATCACGACGGCGCTGATCCCCGGCCGCGACGCGCCGGTGCTGTGGACCAAGGACATGGTCGAGGCGATGAAGCCCGGCTCTGTCATCGTCGACCTCGCCGCCGAGCGCGGCGGCAACTGCGAGCTGACCAAGACCGACCAGCGCGTCGTCTCGGACAACGGCGTCGTGATCGTCGGCTACACCGACTTCCCGAGCCGGATGGCGTCGCAGTCCTCCTCGCTCTACGCCACCAACATCCGCCACATGATGACGGACCTGACGCCGGCCAAGGACGGCAAGGTCGTCCACAACATGTCCGACGACGTCATCCGCGGCGCGACCGTCGCCCATGAGGGCGCGATCACCTTCCCGCCGCCGCCGCCGACCGTGAAGGCGATCGCGGCGCAGAAGCCGAAGGAAAAGGAAAAGGCGCTGACGCCCGAAGAGCGTCGCGCCAGCGAGCTCGCCGCCTTCAAGGAGCAGACGAAATTCCAGGTCACGCTGCTCGCCGCGGGCACGGTGGTGATGCTGCTCGTCGGGCTGGTCGCGCCGGCGAGCTTCATGAGCCACTTCATCGTCTTCGCGCTGGCCTGCTTCGTCGGCTTCCAGGTGATCTGGGGCGTCAGCCACTCGCTGCATACGCCGCTGATGGCGCTCACCAACGCCATCTCCGGCATCATCGTGCTGGGCGCGCTGCTGCAGGTCGGAGCCTCCGGCTTCATGGTGCCGCTGCTGTCGGCCGTGTCGATCCTCGTGGCCTCCATCAACATCGTGGGCGGATTCCTGGTTACGCGCCGGATGCTCGCCATGTTCCAGAAGTCGTGAGGAGGCCGCTGTGAGCGTCGGCATCGTTTCCGCGGCCTACATCTCCGCCGCCATCCTGTTCATCCTCTCGCTCGGCGGCCTGTCGAACCAGGAGAGCGCCAAGCGCGCGGTCTGGTACGGCATCGTCGGCATGGCTCTGGCCGTGGCCGCCACGGTCCTCGGGCCGGGCAGCGGCAAGCTCTGGCTCGTCCTTCTGATGTTCATCGCCGCCGCCGCCATCGGCTGGCAGGTCGCGACGCGCGTCCAGATGACGGAGATGCCGCAGCTCGTCGCGGCGCTGCACTCCTTCGTCGGCATCGCGGCGGTGTTCATCGGCTTCAACGCCCATCTCGAACTCGTCGCCGTGCAGGCGATGGACGAGGCCTCGCGCGCCGCGCTGACCGGTTTTGCGGGAGTGCTCGCGCACAAGACCGGCGCCGAGGTCGCGATCCTGAAGGTCGAGATCTTCCTCGGCGTCTTCATCGGCGCGGTCACCTTCACCGGCTCGATCATCGCCTTCGGCAAGCTCGCCGGTAAGGTCGACGGCAAGGCGACGAAGCTGCCCGGCGGCCACATGCTGAACGCCGCCGCCGCGGCGATCTCCTTCGGCCTGCTGCTCATCTACCTCGCAGGCGGGGGGATGTGGGCGCTCATCGTGATGACGCTGCTCGCCTTCTTCATCGGCTACCACCTGATCATGGGCATCGGCGGCGCGGACATGCCCGTCGTCGTCTCGATGCTGAACAGCTATTCGGGCTGGGCGGCCTCGGCGATCGGCTTCACGCTCGGCAACGACCTGCTGATCGTGACCGGGGCGCTGGTCGGCTCCTCGGGCGCGATCCTGTCCTACATCATGTGCAAGGCGATGAACCGGTCCTTCATCTCGGTCATTCTCGGCGGCTTCGGCAATACGACCGGCCCGGCGCAGGAGATCGAGGGCGAGCAGATCGCGATCGACACCGACGGCGTCGCTGCCTCGCTTAACGAGGCCGACAGCGTGATCATCGTGCCGGGCTACGGCATGGCGGTGGCGCAGGCGCAGCAGGCGGTGGCCGAGCTGACCAAGAAGCTCCGCGCCGCCGGCAAGGAGGTGCGGTTCGCGATCCACCCGGTCGCCGGGCGCCTGCCGGGCCACATGAACGTGCTGCTGGCCGAGGCCAAGGTGCCGTACGACATCGTTCTGGAGATGGACGAGATCAACGAGGACTTCCCGTCGACGGACGTCGTCATCGTCATCGGTTCGAACGACATCGTAAATCCCGCCGCGCAGGAAGACCCGAACTCGCCGATCGCCGGCATGCCGGTGCTCGAGGTCTGGAAGGCCAAGCAGGTGTTCGTGTCGAAGCGCGGCCAGGGAACCGGCTATTCGGGCATCGAGAACCCGCTGTTCTACAAGGAGAACACGCGGATGTTCTACGGCGACGCCAAGGCCTCGCTCGACAAGCTGCTGCCGCACATCGCCTGAAGGGTCGCTTCAAGACCCGGCCTTGCGCCGATCAACAAAAGGCCGGACCGCAAGGTCCGGCCTTTTTCTTGTCAGGGCGATGACGAACCGGCCGTCGATCCTATATGATAGTGATCATACCACGGCGGCCGGCCGCGTCGTCGGCAGGAACAGGATCATGCGCTTTTCGAAGGACCACGCGGCGAAGACACGGGCGAGAATCCTTGAACGGGCCGCCGCGCTCGTCCGTCGCGACGGCGTGAGCGGGATGAGCGTGCCCGGGCTGATGCGCGAGGCCGGCCTCACCCATGGCGGCTTCTACGCGCACTTCAAATCGAAGGACGCGCTGGTCGCGGAAGCGGTCTCCGCCGCGCTCGAGGACACGACCGACCGTTTCGCGGAACTCGCCGAGTCGGGCGACGATCCGGTCGGGGCCGTCATCGACGCCTATGTCAGCGAGGCGCATCGCGATCACCCCGAGATGGGCTGCGCCGTCGCGGCCGTCGGCCCGGAAGCCGCGCGGAGCTCGGAAGAGGGCGCGGCCGCGATGGCCGCCAGCGCGCGCGGGATGCTGGAGCGGCTGAAAGGCCCGATGGCGGACGGCGCTCCGGGACTCTCGGACGAGGACGTCATGGCGCTTGTCTCCGCCATGGTCGGCGCGATCGTCGTCAGCCGCGCCTGCCGCGCCGACGCCGACCTTTCCGACGCAGTGCTGAGCGCTGCGCGGGACAGGCTGAAGCGCGACTTCGGAGCGCCGCGCCGCGAGGCCTAGACCCCCGATCAGCTTCTGATCCAGCGCTGCCGGAGCGCGATGGCTCTTGCCAGATCCTTTTATATGATATACGTCATATTATGGATCGGGAAAGGTCAGGAGGCCGACATGCCGGTTTGGAGCGACGATCAGAAGCGCCGGTTCGGCCCCTGGGCCGTCGTGACCGGCGCGTCGGATGGGATCGGGCGGGCCATCGCGACCGAGCTCGCGCATGCCGGCGTCAACGTCGTGATCGTGGCGAGACGCCGCGCGGCGCTCGAGCAGCTTGCGGGGAGCCTCGCCGCCGAGACCGGGGCGGCCGTCCGGGTCATGGCCAGCGACCTGTCGCAGCCGGGAGCGGCGGCGGCGCTCGAGAGCGCGACGACCGATCTCGACGTCGGGCTGCTGGTCGCGGCCGCCGGCTTCGGCACCTCCGGTCCGATGCTGGGCCTGCCCGTCGAGCGCGAGCTCGAGATGATCGACGTCAACTGCCGCGCTCTGACGGAGCTCGCCGCGCTTTACGGGCGCCGGCTCTCGGCCCGCGGCCGGGGCGGGATCGTGCTGATGAGTTCGCTGCTCGCCTTCCAAGGCGTCGCGGGCGCGGCGACCTATTCGGCGACCAAGGCCTTCGTCCAGACCTTCGCGGAAGGGCTCCGGGGCGAGCTGAAGCCTTTCGGCGTGGAGGTGCTGTCGGCGGCGCCAGGTCCCGTGCGCACCGGCTTCGCCGAGCGCGCGGACCTTCGCATGTCGCTCGCCGATACGCCCGGCGCCGTCGCCCGAGACATTCTCGCGGCGCTCGGCCGGCGGGGGACGGTGCGACCGGGCCCGGTCAGCAAGTTGTTCGCGGCTGCGCTCGCGACCGCGCCGCGATGGCTGCGGGTGCTCATCCTGTCGCGCGTCATGGCCGGCATGACCGGCCATCAGGGCGCCGCCGCGCCGAAAGCGGCCTGAACGCCGGATCAGCTTCGGAGGACCGACGATGTCGCTGATCGAGACCGGACCGGACCAGGTCGACCTTCCGCCGAGGGGAGGGGCGCCGCTGCGCCTGACGGCGTCTGAGCTGAAGGCGCTCGCGCGGGACTGCGGCGCGGACGATTGCGGGCTCGTCGCCGTCGACGATCCGCACATCGCGGTCGATAGACCGTATGTGACGAAGGCCCTGCCGGGCGCCCGCGCGCTGCTCTCCATCATCGGCCGGATGCATCGCGAGCCTGTCCGTTCGCCCGCGCGCTCCGTCTCCAACCACGAATTCCATCAGTCGGGCCACGAGGTCGACGAGGTCGCGCGCAAGATCGTGCGGCGGCTCGAGGACATGGGCGTGCCGGCGCTTAATCCGGCGATGGCGTTTCCGATGGAGCTCGACAACTTCCCGGAGCGCGGCTGGATCGTCTCGCACAAGCTGGTCGCCGAGGCGGCCGGGCTCGGCAAGATGGGCATCCACCGCAGCTTGATCCATCCGGTCCATGGCAGCTTCGTGCTGCTCGGGACGGTGATCGTCGGCGTCGAGGTCGAGGGACTCGACGACCGGCAGCTCGACTTCAACCCTTGCCTCGGCTGTAAGCTCTGCGTCGCGGCCTGTCCGGTCGGCGCGCTGAAGCCCGACGGCTATTTCGATTTCTCCGCCTGCCTCACCCACAACTACCACCAGTTCATGGGCGGCTTCTCGAACTGGATCGACACGATCGCGGACGCGGGTTCGGCCCAGGAGTATCGCGACAAGGTCAGCTACCCCGAGACGGTCTCGCGCTGGCAGAGCCTCGCCTTCGGGCCGAGCTACAACGCCGCCTACTGCATCGCGGTCTGCCCGGCGGGGGAGAACGTCATCGGCCCCTACCTCGCCGACAAGAAGGGCCATCGCGACACGATCGTGCGCCCGCTCCAGCAGCGCACCGAGCCGGTCTATGTCACGCGCGGGACCGACGCCGCGGACCATGTGGCCAAGCGCTTTCCGCACAAGCGGCTACGCGTGGTCCGGCCCGGCGTGCGGGCGACGACGATCGCCGTCTTTCTCTCCGGCATCAGGCTCAGCTTTCAGCCCGGCCGGGCCGGAGACCTGAACGCCGTCTATCATTTCCGTTTCACGGGCGCCGAGCCCGCTGAGGCGACGGTGACCATCCGCGACGGCAGGCTCGCGGTCGAGACGGGGCTGAGCGGCAAGCCGGACATCGTCGTCACGGCCGACTCGAAGACGTGGCTCAGCTTCCTCGCGAAGGAGACCTCGCTCCTGCGCGCGCTGCTGACCCGCAGGCTGCGGTTCAGAGGTTCGCCGAAACTGCTCGCCGCGTTCGGCCGCTGCTTCCCGAGCTGACTTTAGGCCGCCTGCCTCGTCTGGCTCCGCGCGAGCTTCGCCAGCGCGTCGTCCGGCACGCATTCGATCGGCGAGAAGTCCCGGTGCGCGATGAACTCCGGCCGCGTCGGGGTGCGGATGTAGTTCGAGCAGGCGTTGAGGGTGAGGTACACGATCTTGCGCGGGTAGGGCGTGATGTTGCCGGCCGAGCCATGCACGAGATTGCCGTGGAACATCAGCATCGAGCCGGGCTTTCCGGTCGGCGCGACGATGCCACCCTTGTCGACCAGCTTCGTCACGGTAGCCTCGTCGAGCGTCCAGAGCGGATAGCTCGTCGTCTCAAGGTCGTGACTCGCCTCGAGGTCGCCGGCCTCCTGGCTCTTCGGCACCAGCATCAGCGGTCCGTTGATGGGCATCACCTCGTCGAGGAAGATCGAGATGTTCATCGCGCGCGGCTCCGGCATGCCGTCGTCGCGCTTCCAGGTGCCGTAGTCCTGGTGCCACTGCCAGACCGCGCCGGTGAAAGCGGACTTGGCGTTGATCTTGTATTGGTGCAGGTACACGCTTTCGCCGAACACCTGCTCGACCGGCCGGATCATGCGCGGGTGGCGCCACAGCAGGCGGAAGGCCTCGTTGTATTTGTGGGCGGCGAAGGCGGTACGGGGCGAGCCGTCTTTCTCGCGCCAGACCTCCTCGCGCTCCTCCTCATAGATCGCGACCGCCTCGCGGCGGAGCAGGTCGACCTCCTCCGGGGTGAACAGTTCCGGCAAGAGTATCCAGCCTTCTGTCGCGAACTGGTCGAGCTGTTCCTGGCTGAGCTGCATGAGGTCTCCTCCTTGAGCATCGGGTGCGGTCTTCAGGCCGCCTTGGACATCTCTTCGAGCCGCGCCGCGATCGAGCCGCCCGCCCTTAGCGCATGGTCGCGGGCGGCGGCTTCCGCGCCGTCGGCGTCACCGGCCTCGATGCGCCGCGCGATGACTTCGTGCTCCGCCCAGACAAGGGCGCGGTAGGGCTCGTCCATCAGCACGGCGCCCATGGATCGGCGCAGATGCGGCCATTGTGGCGTGGCCGTCTCACCGATCGCCGGGTTGCCGGACAGCCGGTAGATCGCCTGATGGAAGGCGAGGTCGAGTTTGATGAGCCTCGACAACGGCGCAGCGGCGCCGATCGCGCGGCCCGCGTCGAGGCGCGCGCGCAGCGCTTTCAGGCCGGTCGGATCGATCGCTGCGCGCCCGGCGGCGAGCCGCGCCGCCAGTCCGTCAAGCGCGGCGCGAACCTCGTAGAGCTGGCTCATTCGGGCGCCGTCGAGCGGCGCGACCGCAAAACCTTTTCGGCCGCTCTCGATGACGAGGCCCTGACGATGCAGCAGATGCAGCGCGTGGCTTACTGGCTGGCGCGAGACCCCGAGCGTGTCCGCGAGCTCGTGCTGGCGGATGCGCAGCCCCGGCGCGAGCGACTGGTCCACGATCGCCGCGAGAATGCGGTCGTAGACCTGCTGGATCAGGTTTGGAGCGGCGGCGAGGGGCGTCACGAGACAACTACGTTTTGAATTCGGAATTCAGAATTCTTGGTCGCGGGCGCCTGGTTGTCAATGTCGCCGCCTCGCCGGCAGTGCTCCAGGGCGAGATCGACTGGCGGTTCGCCTTCGCGACGGCGCTCAAACAAAACCGGCGGCCGCGTCAGCGGTCCGCCGGGTCCTGGGAGGAGGCTGGAAGACTTCAGCGCACCGAGTCCGGGCGATGGCCCCAAACGGTCGGCTCGCTCGGCGTGAAGCCGCCGCGGACTTCTGCGGCGACGGGCGCTTCCCGGCGAAGGTCGATCTCGGCGAGGAGCGGCGCGGACGGCTGCGCGACCGCGTGGCCATAGACGGTCGGCTCGCTCGGCTGGCCGAATGGGCGTTCCGCCGCGGAGGCGGCGGTGGCGAGGAACAGGGCCGCGACGGCGGCTGAGATGCGGATGGTCATGATGGTCTCCATGTCCGGCGAGGGCCGGGATCGATGTTGCGTTAGACGTTCGGTCTCACCGCAATCAAAACCGATTGCATATGATGATCATCATTTAAAATGGGCGAGCACCGCCGCAAGGCTTGCGGGCGGATCAAAATCCAGATCTCAGTTCACGAGCGCGTGATGTGCATGAGCGGGCAGATGCGGCGTCGTAACGTGGCCGGGACGGCGTGGAGTTCGGCGCCGGCCTGCGAGCGAAGAAGACCGATGAGCCTTTCCGAAACCCTCGCCTCGGACGGCGCGTCCATCGTCCGCAAGTTCCTGGCGGCGCCTGTCGTGGTGGAGCTTGCGGCGGAGTTCGCGTCCGGCGTCGCGGGGGAGCGCGGGGCGGCCACCGGTTCGGCGACCGACGCGTTGATCGCGCCGGAGGGGCCCTTGGGACAGCTCGCGGTCTCGCTCGGAGGAGCCGCGATGCGTCCCGTGCGCGTCGTGCGCTTCGACAAGACCGCCGCGACCAACTGGATGGTCCCCTGGCATCAGGACCGCACCATCGCGGTCGCTGAACGGCATGAGGTCGAGGGGTTTGGACCCTGGAGCGTCAAGAACGGCGTGGCGCATGTCGAGCCGCCGGTCGCGTTGCTGGAGACGATGCTGACGCTGCGCCTGTTCATCGACGCATGCGGAGACGACCAGGGGCCGGTCGAGGTGGCGCTCGGCTCGCATCGGTCGAGCCGCGTCCCGGCCGGCTCCGCGGCCGCGCTCGCGCGATCCTGCCCGAAGCTTGTCGCGACGGGGGAGCCGGGCGACGTCCTCGCCATGCGGCTGCTAGCGATCCACGCCTCGGCGAAGTCCCGCTCCGACGCCCGCAGGCGCGTCCTGCATGTCGACTATGCCGCGGAGGAACTGCCTGCGCCGCTTCGGTGGGCCATGGCAGGAGGGCGATGACGGCGCGGCGCGATCTGCGTCTTGCCCCTTGCGGTCACAGGATGCAGTCGTCGCCGGTCGCCAGATGACAACCTCTAGCTGATGAATTCGTAGCTCTCCTGGACGACGTCGCTTCCGCTCGAAAGCGCCGCGAGCAGGCCCGGAAGGTCCTCAAGCCGTCGCCGCCGAAGACTATCATGGCTGTCGACTTGCTCGATCCGGATGGCGTCCCCGGATGGCGGCCGAGTGCTCGTGGCGCCTTCGCGGCCGGTAGCGTAGTCAGCTTTTCGCCTCGACACCCGTCTCGATCGCTTCTAACCTCCGCGCCGGTCCGAGGGGCGTCCCGCTGCGATGCGGGGCTGAGATGGCGATACGCCGATCCCTTAGAACCTGATCCGGGTCATGCCGGCGAAGGGACGGGAACCTGCGAGCGGCTCGAACAGGATTCGAGACCCATTCGCCCCAGACGTCGTCGAACTCCCCCGGATCTCCGAAACGAAACGCTTCGAGGAGGAGATCCCTTATGAACGTCTATGTGCCGCCGAAGGACACGAAAGCCGCGCCGAACAGCGTGACCACCGGGCCCATCCAGGGTTCGAGAAAAGTCTACGCCGAGCCGAAATCGCATCCGGGGCTTCGCGTCCCGTTCCGCGAGATCCGCCTGACCGACCCGAAGGAGCCGCCGGTCCGCGTCTACGATCCGTCCGGCCCCTTCACCGAGACCGACGCCCCGATCGACCTCGCCCGCGGCCTGCCGCAGGTGCGCAGCCAGTGGCTGGGCAAGCGCGGTCTGGAAACCATCACCCCGCGCGCGGTGAAGCCCGAGGACAACGGCAACGTCTCCGCCGACAAGCTGGTCGCCGCCTGTCCCGCCGAGCGCTCCGTGTTCCGCGCGCCTGCGGGGACGCCGATCACGCAGTACGAATTCGCGAAGGCGGGGATCGTCACCGAGGAGATGGCGTACGTCGCCTTCCGCGAGAACCTCGCCCGCGAGGCGGCGCTGGAGGGCGCAAGGGAGCGCCACGCCGACGGCGACAGCTTCGGCGCCGCCATTCCGGAATTCGTGACGCCGGAGTTCGTGCGGGACGAGGTGGCGCGGGGCAGGGCGATCATCCCCGCCAACGTCAACCACCCGGAACTCGAGCCGATGGCGATCGGCCGCAACTTCCTGGTCAAGGTCAACGCCAACATCGGCAACTCGGCCGTGACCTCCGGAGCGGCGGAAGAGGTGGAGAAGCTGGTCTGGTCGATCCGCTGGGGCGCGGACACGGTGATGGACCTCTCGACCGGCCGGAACATCCACAACATCCGCTCCTGGATCATCCGCAACTCGCCGGTGCCAATCGGGACCGTCCCGATCTATCAGGCGCTCGAAAAGGTCGACGGCGACCCGCTCAAGCTCGACTGGGAGGTGTTCAAGGACACCCTCATCGAGCAGGCCGAGCAGGGGGTGGACTACTTCACGATCCACGCGGGCGTGCGCCTGCGCCACGTGCCGCTGACCGCGGACCGCGTCACCGGCATCGTGTCGCGCGGCGGCTCGATCATGGCGCGCTGGTGCCTCGCGGGGCATCGCGAGAGCTTCCTCTACGAGCGCTTTGACGAGATCTGCGACATCTGCCGCGCCTATGACGTGTCGTTCTCGCTCGGCGACGGCCTGCGCCCCGGCTCGATCGCCGACGCCAACGACGCCGCGCAGTTCGCCGAGCTCGAGACGCTCGGCGAGCTGACGAAGATCGCCTGGGACAAGGGCTGCCAGGTGATGATCGAGGGCCCCGGCCATGTGCCGATGCACAAGATCAAGGAGAACATGGACAAGCAGCTGCGCGAATGCGGCGAGGCCCCGTTCTACACGCTCGGGCCGCTCACGACCGACATCGCGCCGGGCTACGACCACATCACGTCCGGCATCGGCGCGGCGATGATCGGCTGGTTCGGCACCGCGATGCTCTGCTACGTGACGCCGAAGGAGCACCTGGGCCTGCCGAACCGCGACGACGTCAAGACCGGCGTCATCACCTACCGGATCGCCGCCCACGCCGCCGACCTCGCCAAGGGCCACCCCGCCGCCAAGGTGCGCGACGACGCCCTCAGCCGCGCGCGGTTCGACTTCCGCTGG